>NZ_ASZV01000008.1:0-237881 GCF_000442475.1 Ralstonia sp. AU12-08
CGGGTGGGTCAGGATTCCGTGCAAATCAACACAGGTAGGACTGAACGTGCGGAATCGCAGCCTCATGGCTTTCCTGGAAGTAGGCTTCGATCAACGCCGCATAGGGTTTCTCAAACAGGACTTCTTCCATGTCCTCCTGAGGGTCGTTGACGTAATCGAGGATGAGCTGTTCGTATACCCTGCACAAATTTGCTTGGCGATGCTTTCAGCGTATCCATCGAGCTTCAGATTTTGGTCACAAGACGATCAGGTGTTTGATGCAGACTGATCGATGTCCCACTGCCAAATCGTGGAGCCATAGCTGCTGCCGTCGAACGCAGGCATGATTTCGCCAGACTTGAAGTGCCGGCGGCTGTTGGCCTTGGCTGGCGTTAGCCACCAGCCAGCCTGAGGGCAGGGTTGGCCGGCTTCGCAACGCAGGCGGCTGAGGGGATAGCCGTCTAGGCCGAGTGGTGTGTCGAAATCACTGGTGACGCGATTCTCTTCACGAAGCTTGCGGCCATACGCAACGAGGTCCTTTGGATAGACCATGTGATCGATGGAGCTGTCGTCAATGTCGAGCAAGTAACAGGTAGCGCCTGCCTCGAAAGCCCAGTAGCCGTAGTAGAACGCTTCGTCGTCTTGGATCTTCTTATGGGCGTCGTACCAGCGAGCACCATCTTGATAGCGATACCACTGCTTAAGGTAGTCTTGGAGGCGCGGAATGGCGGCCTCTGCGCTCTCCAAGAAGTAGGCTTCAAGCAGGGCTGAGTAGGGCTTCTCGAACTGCGCCACGTCCATGTCTTCCTGCGGATTCGTGACGTATTCGTAGATCAGTTGCTCATATAGCCCGTCTCTATAGCGGTTGCTCTCCATGGCCGCGATGATGCGCTTAATCGAGTGGCCATCTCGAATCAGCACGGCAATACTGAACAGTTGCAGCGCATTTTCATACTCGACTCTGTCACTGAAGTCGACAGCGCAGATGGTCAAGTCGGTGTCACCTTGATCTTTGAATTTCTCTCGCAAGAAGAGACGGTAAGGGACATTCAGCTCATTCCAGCGAACAAACTCATCGACGACGAGAGCGAACTGGCGAGCTAGCTTGTCTAGATCCTTGCCTGCCGTGTATTCCAGCATCCACAGGAAGAATCTCTCTTGAAAGACGGCACCTTGTGCATCCGCCAGATAGTACGGGTCAAGGTCACCACGCCGTACACTTCTGACGCAAACCTCGATACCTTTCTGCAGGCGAGCAAATACATTTCTGTACAGAGCTTCGTACAAAAATTTCTGGCGGCGCTTTGTAGGAAGGTCGTCCTTCTCAGGGAGGAAAGAGGGGGTGTTCTGATCTGCCATTGAGATGAGCTTGCGTTACTTGTTGTGTCCTGTTCTGCGCTTTGATCCGTTACCTGTCTTTGGCCGGTTGCTTACAAGGCGCCTCTCCAATGCTTGGTCATAGAAATTGGTGAGATCGTCGAGTTCGCTATAGGAGAACTGGTCAGAAACACCGTGTGTAGGCCGGTGCTTGTCGTGCAGGCTTAGATTGTAGTAGTCACCTCCTGTGGTCGCGATGGCGGTAACTTCGGCGCTAACTTCCACGTGCTCAAAAATGCCAGCAGCCACGTCTTTCTTTAGCGCGCCACCCGGCTTGGGTGCGTAGTCCTTGGGAGGGCTGGTGCTTGGTATCGCGAAGAATACATAAACAAAGCGATTCTTCACATTTCCATCGACCATCGTGGACGCCGCGCTTCTGCGAAGCCATCGCATTGACATCTGCAACCCTTTCTGTCGCTGACCCAACATGCACCACAGCGCGTACTGCCGCTCTGTCATATTTGGCGGGGGCGGAAGCTTGGACGGCTGCTCTCCATCGGCTCGTTCCGCCCAACTTCTAGGCGATTGACCGAACAATGCCCCCGCAGACTCGGATGCCTTAGCCTCAACAAAATGGAAGATGTCGTTGTCCAGCGACCAGATACCGTCTACGCCATTTTGACTCATGCGAATTAGGTGTTCCGGCACCAACTCAGTGGGCGAAGTGTGCTTGTTCTGCCCCGTTACCAGTCGCTTGGTGCCTTTCCACTCGGCTCCCTCATGCTTCTGCTCCACCTTCCCGTGAGGCCAAGCGTTCGGCGCGTGCAAGCTCATATGGTGGTAGTGAGCCATGTGCTCGCCGATGAGCCCCTTATACGGCGTGCCGATTACTTTCAATGCCGCACGTGTCACACGGCTGGCAGTAGTCTGCGGCCCACCGCCCGGCTCAACCTGCTGACGCTTGGTGTCCTGCTCATCCTTGTGCTTCGCCTGCTGCTTTTCAGCCGGCGGCGTCGTCCGACTGGCTGGCGTCGGCTCCTTGGCAGACGGGTGGGACGATCCAGTCGACTTGCTTGGATGACGCGGTTCGTGGCCTGCATGCGCGCCTGCACTTCTGCTGCCGGAAGTGGCCGACGCAGCGGCGACTGCCATTTGGGCAACGCGATAGCCGTCTTCGCCGATCAGGTCGGTGACGAATTCCTGCAGCGCTTGAATGCCTTGCTGAATACCCGTATGCAACGGTCCGCGGATCGATTGCAGACCGGGGCGCAAGTCGTGAGCGAGTCCCTGCACAGAGTCCGGTAGCCACCAGTGGGACTGCTCCAACTCCGCCAGCAATTGGTCGCAGCCAGTCAAAGCATTGTCCATCTGCTGGATCGCAATTTGCGCATTGCTCGCCCAGTCCAGCGTCCGGATAAAGGTAATGGCTTTGCCCTTGGCCTTCCCGAGCATGCCGCTGACGAAGGCTTCGCCGCGCAGGGCACCCTTCAGCACCTTGCGCCCTTTCCATAGGGGTTTGACGATCGTCTTGAAGAGGCTGCCCAGTTCAGGAATGCACCCGAAGGCTGCCAAGGCCAAGTCAACCCAATCGTCTTTGGTGCAGTGTGGCGCTCCCTTACGTGAGATGCGGTAGATCATCCCGGAGATGTCGCGCACGTTCAGTACTTGCTGGGCAACCGGGATCAGCGAAATCACGCCACCGACGATCATCGCGGCGTTGCTGGGATCTTCCTCAAAATCACCCAGTATCAGATCCTCGCAAAACTTGGTGATGTCATCGATCAGGCTCATTGCTGGACATCCTCTGCTGCGCGCGTATCCCCTGCGGCGATGCGCGCTTGTCGTTCCATCTCAATCTGTCGCTTGGCTTCGGGCTGGGCTTTTTTGTACTCGTCAGAAGTCTCTAGAGGCGGGGCTTTCCAGGGACGTTCGTCTTCGCCAAATTCGACGTAGTACGGCAGGTTGGGCGTGCTCTCTTCACGGGCAAAACCTTGTTTGTCGAGCTTGCCTTCGCGGACGGTGTTGTCGCTGAACACGATTCTGTAGGGCGCACCTTGAACGGGCTCGAGATCGTCGTACTGATAGTTCAAGTCGATGGCATGGGAAATTGTGGTGGTTCCGATCGGCAAAGCAGGCAACGCTGCTGCCTGCCCCCCCGGCCCCTCCAACGGATGCCCCGCCCCCTTCACTGACAACAACCCCGACGTCTCAAACGTCACCGCATTCCCCTCCAGCCGAATCATCGAATCCCCGCCATGCAGCACGATGTTCTGCTGCGCGAGGATCTCAACCGAATCCGCAGAGGAAGTCACGGTGACAGCCTTGTCCGCCAACACCGCCAACGCATCGGTATGCGCCTGAATCGACACCGGCCCACCCTCAGCAATCGCGCGAATGCCGTTGCGCTGCGCAAACAGGCTCACGCCCTTGGCGGCAGCCGCTGCGACGACGTTGCCGACAGCCACGTGCCAATCGGCCTGCGCCGTGCCATGCAAATGGCGCCCCGCATAAACCGTAGTGGTGGCCTGTGATGCCAGCGCAATGCTCGAAGGCGATTCCGCCACCAGCAGCGGCTGCCCGAACTTGTCGACCGGCTGCTGCGTGTCCTGGCCGTTGACGCTGCTTGCATAGTGCCCGTCCTGCGTCGGGTCGAGCGCCTTGTCGATCGGCTCAAACGCCTCATTGGCCGCCAGCGGCAGCGCTTGCTGGCTGGATGCAGCATCGAACAGGCGCTGCGCGGTCTTCTGCGCAGCGGTGAGTTGCCCGCGCGCCTCATGTGCGTCAAGCAGCGTGCCTGCCGCTTGCGCCCGCGCGGTGGTCGAGAGCAGCAGGCCTGCGCCCGCACGCACCACGGCCCACGCATCGGTCCGCAACTCGGCGCCGGTGCCGCGCCAGCTGCCGCGGTCTCCACCCGTGGCGCCGTGCGAGGTCACGTAGCCGAGGTTGAGCTGGCTGTTGGCGGTGGAGCTGGCCAGGCGCGTGCGCAACTGGCCCGGATGATCATCGACCACCCACTGGTTGTAGCCGTCGCCGCCCAAGCCTTGCGAGTGCCAACCGGACAACGCCTGCCCGAGCGGCGCATCGGCGGCGGGCCAGGGCAGGGCGTCCTGCGTGTTGTGCAGTTGCATGGCGATCATCGGCCGGTCGATGTCGCCGTCGATGAAGGTGAGCAGCACTTGCGTGCCGGCGCGCGGCAGGTGATTGCCGCCCCAGTTGGGGCCGGCGCTGGCGGTGGCCACGCGCACCCAGGCGGTGACTTGCGAGCGATCGCTGCTGCTGGGGTCGGAAAAGGCGTTGACTTCCGGCGCGCGCAGCCACGGGAAGCGCACGCGCACGCGGTGGTCGCGATCGGTAGTGAGCGGTGCGCCGTCATCGGCAATGACCACGGCGGCCTGGCCTTCAGGCGCCGTCGGGCGGCGGCGGTACGCGGGCACGATGGGCGCCTCGGCCGGTACGGCAATGAAACGATTGCGGTAGCTGCCCGATTCGATTGATGTGGTACCCAGCAGGCGCGCGATGTCGGTACCGAGGTTGTTGGCGGCCTCATGCTCGACCTGCAGCGTAACGAATTCGCTGTGCTTGCTGTCGAAGTGCTGCGTGAGCTTGAAGCGCTGGCCGGCGCCCAGTTGGCGCACGCTGCCCTGGCCCTGGTAGCGCAGGAAGGCGCCCTCATGGGCTTGCATGCGTAGGCGCGCAGCCTGGCTGGCGCCTTGCGTGTCGGTAAATTGATACGGGCCGGAGGCTTCAAAGCTCTCCAGCGTGGGCAGTTCGCCACCGGTGTCGTTGGCCGTGGCCTGGCCGGTGGTGGCGGCCAATGCCTTGTAGTCCCACGATGCCAGGGTCACGGCATTGGTGCCGACGCTGTGTGTGTTCGAGAAGCGCTCGATGGCGTCTTCGCTCTCCGTCGCGTCGACACGGTGGAAGCGGATGTCGGACTGCGCGCAGGCGGGCCGCTCGGCGTCGTTGTCGAAGATGACGACGGTGTGGCGCGATTGCGCGTTGTCCTGCTGTTTGTCCTCGCTCTGCTGATGCTCAATGCGGAACGACAGCCCCTCTTCAGCCAGCAGGCGCATCACGAACGCGTAGTCGGTCTCGCGGTACTGGCAGCAGATCGAGCGCTTGGCGCACGGCTGGCTGGCGGCAATCTTGTAGTGCGCGACCGGGTACTCGGCAAAGACCTCTTCGATGATCTCCAGCGCGGTCTTGTTCTGGTAGACAAAGCAATCACTACGGGTGCGCAGGCGGTCGAGCCACGGCACGATGCGCAATCGATAGCGCGCCAGTCCGCCGTCACCGCCCAGCGATGCGCAGTCTGCCACGTAGCCGTGCCATGCACGCCAGCGGCCATCGGCCTGCATCAGGCGCAGCGTGGCTTCTTGCGAAGCCAGCTTGACCGTATCCAGGTGGGCAGACGGGCTCAGGCAATCGACCTGCAGCACGAACGAGGCCGAGACCGCCTCGGTGGCGGTAAAGCGCTCCACGACGAGGTTGTCGGAAGCGAGTGCCGTCTCGATGGTGATCTGGCGGGTTTGCTGCCCGAGCAGTGCGCCCAGGGCAGCTTGCGGCATGTTGGCCGACAGGGTGGACAAAGGCTTCATCGGAGCAGCGTCGCGATGGATACGGATACGGGGTCAGCAGGCTGGCACGGGTGTCGGCCGCGCCAGGGCGGCAAGCAAGGCGGCAATCAGGGCAACGAAATCGTCAGGTGCGAGAAACGCGGCCCGAGCTTGATGACCTGCGAATAGGCTTCCAGTGTTTCGTTGGTCTTGGTGCGCAGCGTGTGCGACAGCCCGAGAAACGCCAGCAACGCCATCAGCGCAAACACCGCGCCGAAGATCCACAGCGGCGTTTCACGCTTGAGCGTGTGCGCGACCTTGTCGGGCAGCGGCCAGTGCGGTGCGAAGGCGGCGCGCTTGCCTTTGATGGCGGAAATCTCATCGCCCAGGCGTGCGGTCAGGTAGGCGAGCTTCTCCGGCCCTTCCAGGATGTACTTGCCGCGGAAGCCCAGCAGCAGGCACATGTGAAAGACTTCGAGCGCCTGCAGGCGCGGTGCACCGTGGGCACGCAGTTCTTCCAGCTTGACGAAGAAGGTCTCACCGGCAAGCTGCTCACCAAACAGCACGAGCTGCAGCGGGCGGCGCTCCCACGCCGTGCGGATCGAGAAGTTGGACGACAGGATGGTCTCGTCCACGGCTGCGCAGAAGGCGTACTTGGCGTCGAACACATCTTCCGCCGACACGTTCAGGCGCTTGGCGCCGCGGTCGAACTCATCCAGAAAGGTGCGCACACGCGCGAGAAAGTCTTCCGCGCTGGCGGGTTGCTGGCCATTGCGCAACTGAAACAGCATGAAGAAGCCGTCATAGAGCAAGTCCAGCAGCGTGCGCGCGTGCGAGTTGGCTTCACGGGCATCGGCCCCGGCATTGCCGGGTGCGGGTGCCGAACCGCCAAACAGCGAAGGGGTGGTGGTAGCGCTCATGAAGTCACCGCAATCAGTTCAAGTTTGAGTTCCCGGATGCCAGCCGGGGCGTAGATGGTGATGGTCTGGGCCTGGAGCATGCGGTCGTACAGCATGCCGCGCGCTTCAATGGTGAAGTAGCACGCGCCCGGGCGCACCGGAATGGCCGGCGGCACCTGCGGGGTATAGGTGATCGGCACGCCGGGCATGGAGGAGAGCACGAGCTTCTCCACGTCGTCCGGCGCGCCCAGCTTGAAGCGGGCAGGAATGGCTTCCACCAACTCCGCCACAGGCATGTCGGCCGAGACCGACAGGTAGAAGCTGGTCTTGTCGTCGATCTTGCCGGAGTCGATGCGGCCGAGATGGAACGACGGGCGTGTCTCTTCCAGCGCAATTGCAAAGTAACGCGTGGAGATGACGGTATCGAGCAGCTCGCGCACGATGGTGTCCAGCTTGGCGAACACGGGGCCGGGTTGATCGTGGTCGTAGGCGGGCAGGTCGGTCAGCGTGTAGCTCTTGGTGAACGTCATCAGCGCGCCGGCCAGGCGCAGCATCTCCTGGAACAGCCGCTCGGGGTGCAGATCCGGGTGGTGATACAGGTGCGAGAGCGCCGCAAAGGCCGCGTTGGCCGTATGAAGCAGCCAGAACGAAGCGATGTCGCCTGAGCGGAATTCGATGATGTTCTTGGTCGGCTCGCGGTGGAAGCCGTACAGCGCGTTGACCTTGGCCTGCAGCGCGTCAAGCAGCCGGCGCAGCCGCTGGTACAGCACGGCAGATGCATTGATCGACAGGCTCGGTGCCACGAAGCTCTCATCCAGCTCGAACCCGCCGGTGCCGGTGCGGCGTACGCGCACCACGGGCAGCGAGATGAACTGGTCGCGCGGCTCGGTCTCTGCCACCAGCTTGACCGATTTCTTCAGGAAGGTGATGGCGGCGGGCTCGGCCTCGGTATAGAGATCGGCCGTTTCTTCCTCTGCGCCGACAAAGCGCGAGACGGATGCGCCCTCGACCGGCTCGCGATAGTTGCCGCCGTTTTCCTGCAGCGGGTAGAGCGCGATATGGAATGTCAGCTCCGACACACCGGCCGGAACGGCATCCAGCACAAGCGGGGGTGGCAGTGCATCTGCCTGCGGCGCGAAGTAAAGCTCGCCATCCGGAAAGAACAGCGAAAGCTCCGTCACGCGCAGCACGCCGCTGGCGAGTGCATCGGTATCAAAGCGCGCGTGGCGCACGCCCCAGCTGTAGGGCTGGATGACCTGCGCCATCGCATGCAGGCGTGACTCGTGGTACGCGTCTTGGCGCTGGAAATGCTGCGGACGCAGGAACAGCCCTTCGCCCCAGAGAATCTTTGCGGAATAGCTCACGTTGGCCCTTCTAGTAACGGGGTCTGCTCAACTGCCGCAGATTGCGGGCGAAAGCAGGTTCAGATCGGATTGCGGTGTGCTGCCGGCCGGCGTGGTCGGCGTGCCCGCGGTCAAGGTCATGGCGCAGGCGTGCATGCCGATCACGATGCCGTTCTTCTCGTTCTTCTCGGTGTTGAAGGCGAACTTCCAACGCTGGGCTGCCGGGCTGCGGAACAGCGCCACCACGCCGAGTGTCGTGGCCTCGCGCGAGACCTTCTCTGTGAAGTCGTAGCGCTGGCCCGGGATCAGCGTCATTTCACGAACCTGCACGAGATCGGCGCCGAGGGTTTGCTTCTCACGTGCCGGATCGATGAAGGTGTCATACGGCGCCTGCAGGAAGCTGGTCGGATCCTTGAGCGAGTACAGGCGCACCACCAATGCCACGGGCCGCTTGTCATTGGCGGCATTCAGGTTGCTACCGGCGGTGAGCTTGAGCGGCACCTCACGCGGCGGCTTCTGCGCGTCCGGCAGGTTCGACGATTTCAGCCCCATGGCTTCCAGTGCGCCATTGGCGGCGCCGGCCAGCACGCTGGCGCCCGTGGAGCAGGCAGCGAGGGCCACCATGCTCCCCCCGGCCAGTATCAGCTTGAGCACCGTCGCGACGCGGCGCCTGGGGGTGCTGCCGCAGCCCGACAGCCTCCTTGCTGCATCGAATTTCATAGTCTTCATGCCTGATTTTTGTACTGTTTAATTCTATTGATTTGACCGGTTTTGCGCGGGTTCGGGCAAAAGAAATCTTGAAATGTTTCGGTTTATTAATAAAAGAAAATGTGAAATGTTTCGGTTTCTTAATAATCGAATCTGGCCATCAAGATGCGATGCAAAGCATTGAATTCAAAGGAAATGTTTCGGTTCCTTAATGATTCATTTGTGGTTGTCAACTTCAACGAGCGGAGTGTACTATTTCGCGCCAGTCGAGACCAACATTTAACTCGCCAATTCCGGTGAATATGATTGGGTATCGACGCACCGCTTTGAACTTTTGAAGAGTCTCGCCGTGGCCAAATCCATGTCTATTTCCCGCGTTCTCCGTTCCCTTATCGTGCTGGCTGGTGCCGCTGCCTTGATCACCGGCTGTGCCACAAGCAACCCAGGCCCCCAGACGGACGAGGCTTTCAAGCAGAGCATGTCGGAGGCGGAAACCGCCGCTAAGGGTGGCCAGCAAGACAAGGCCATCGACCTGTATCAGCAGATCGCCAAGGTCAACCCGACCCGTGACGAACCGTGGGTGCGCATCGCCCAGCTCCAGTTCGGCGCGGAAAAGTATCCGCAAGCCATCCTGGCAGCTGAAGAAGCGCTGCAGCGTGATGGCAGCGACCGCCAGGCCAAGAGCATCCTGGCGGTGAGCGGCCTGCGCGTGGCGCGTCGCTCGCTGCAAGAGCTGCGTGCTGACAGCGCGCTGGCAGGCGACGTCAAGACCGATGCGCAAGTGCTGGCCAAGATGCTGCGTGACACGCTGGGCGAGCAGGTTCTGTTCCCGGGTGAGCAAACCGCCAAGCAGCCGGTGCGCCGCCCGACTCGCGTCGTCAAGCGTGCAGCGCCCGCCGCAACCGAGGCCGCCAACCATGGTGGCACAGCCGCTCCGGCAGCCACGGGTGGCGCCAGCGGCAGTGCTGATCCGTTTGGCGCGCTGCGCTAAGCGCCGCACCGGTTCCCGCTTCCGCATTCCCCAGGAGGAACGTGATGGCCAAGAAAGAAAGTGTGCAGAAGCGTCTGCAGAAGGTGCGCCCGCCGCGCGTGCAACTGACATATGACGTCGAGATCGGCGACGCGATCGAGCAGAAAGAACTGCCGTTCGTCGTGGGCGTGGTGGCTGACCTGTCGGGTCAGTCGGAAGTGCCGCAACCCAAGCTGCGCGACCGCAAGTTCGTCAACATCGACCGCGACAACTTTGACGACGTAATGTCCGGTGTCGCACCGCGTGCGGCCTTCCAGGTGCCCAACACGCTGACGGAAGAGGGTGGCCGCTTTGGCGTCGACCTGACATTCCGCTCGATTGAAGACTTCAGCCCCGAGGCGGTGGTGCAGCAGGTTGAGCCGCTGCGCCAGTTGCTGGAGGCGCGTTCCAAGCTGGCCGACCTGCGCAACAAGATGGCCGGCAACGACAAGCTGGAAGACCTGCTGGCTGACGTGCTGAAGAACACCGAAAACGCGAAGAAGCTCGGCGCCAAGACAAACGGGGGCGAGGATGCTTGAGAACCAATCCGCTGCGCAGGGCGCCTCGGTTGCGGAGGAGGTCAGCCTGCTTGACAGCATCGTCGAGCAAAGCCGCGTTGCCAAATCGGATTCCGAGCGCGAGCGCGCCAAGGACATCATCGGTGAGCTGGCCAGCCAGGTGCTCAACGGCACCGTGGTGGTATCCGACAACCTGTCTGCCACGATCGATGCGCGTGTGGCCGAGTTGGACCGTTTGATCTCGCAGCAGCTGAGCGCGGTCATGCATGCGCCGGAATTCCAGAAGCTGGAATCCACCTGGCGCGGGTTGAACTATCTGGTCAAGGAAACGCAGACCGGCACGACGATCAAGATCAAGGCGCTCAACGCCACCAAGCGCGATCTCGTGAAGGACTTCAAGACGGCCATCGAGTTCGACCAGAGCGCGCTGTTCAAGAAGGTGTACGAAGAAGAGTTCGGCACGTTCGGTGGCGCACCGTTTGGCGCGATGATCGGCGACTTTGAAGTGACGCGTCAGCCTGAGGACATGTACTTCATCGAGCAGATGGCGCACGTGGCCGCCGCCGCGCACGCACCGTTCATCGCTTCGTCGTCGCCTGAGCTGCTGGGTCTTGAATCGTTTGCCGACCTGGGCAAGCCGCGCGACCTGGCCAAGGTGTTCGACACGGTGGAGTACGCCAAGTGGAAGTCCTTCCGCGAGTCGGAGGATTCGCGCTACGTTGGCCTGACCTTGCCGCGCTTCCTGGGCCGTCTGCCATACAACCCAAAGGACGGCACCACCGTTGAAGGTTTCAACTTTGTTGAAGACGTGGACGGCACCGACCACAGCAAGTACCTGTGGTGCAACGCTGCCTGGGCCTTTGGCGCTCGCCTGACGGCGGCGTTTGAAGACTTCGGCTGGTGCGCGGCCATCCGCGGTGTGGAAGGCGGCGGCCTGGTCGAAGACCTGCCGACGCACACCTTCAAGACCGACGATGGTGAAGTCGCGCTCAAGTGCCCGACTGAAATTGCCATCACTGACCGCCGCGAGAAGGAGTTGAGCGACCTCGGCTTCATTCCGCTGGTCCACTGCAAAAACTCCGACTACGCCGCGTTCTTTGCAGCGCAGTCAGTGCAGCGTCCGAAGAAGTACGACACGGATAGCGCCAACGCCAACGCCGTGCTGTCGGCGCAGCTGCAGTACATCTTCTCGGTATCGCGCGTGGCGCACTACCTGAAGGCGATGATGCGCGACAAGATCGGCAGCTTCGCGTCGGCCAAGAACGTCGAGACGTTCCTCAACCGCTGGATCTCGCAGTACGTGCTGCTGGACGACAACGCCACGCAAGAACAGAAGGCGCAATTCCCGCTGCGTGAGGCGTCGATCCAGGTGTCGGAAGTGCCGGGCAAGCCGGGCACGTACCGCTCGGTGGCGTTCCTGCGTCCGCACTTCCAGCTGGATGAACTCTCGATCTCGCTGCGATTGGTGGCCGATCTGCCCAAGCCGACCAACTCGTAATCATCATTCCTGACCGGACTCTCCCCGGGGGGGAATGTTCGGGCCTAACCACGCGTTGCGCTCGTTACACATTGCAGTACCAACAACCTATCTATTGAAGAGGGTCTCTGTATGAAGGATATCTACGTCAAGTTCGACAGCCCGGCAATCAAGGGGGAGTCGCAAGACAAGGATCACAAGGATTGGATCGAGATCAACAGCTGGTCGCAAGCCGTCGTGCAGCCGCGTTCGGCCACGGCTTCGACCGCCGGCGGCCACACCGCCGAGCGCTGCGAGCACCGCGACATGGTGTTCTCGAAGGATCTGGACGTGGTCAGCCCGCTGCTGTACCAACACGCTTCGGGCGGCACCACCTTTGGTGAAGTCACGATCGAATTCTTCCGCGCCGATGGCGAAGGCAATCGCGTGAAGTACCTCGAAGTGAAGCTGAAGAACGCCATCCTGAGCGAAGTCGATTCGCAAGTCGTGGCCCAAGGCATCCCGAGCGACACGTTCAGCCTGCGCTACGCCGCTGTGCAGTGGAAGTACACGCAGCAGAAGGGTGCAGGCGGCCAAGGCGGTAACTCGCAAGGCGCCTGGAGCCTCACGAAGAACGACAAGACGTACTCGGTCTAAACGTTTTAACGTTTGGCGTTCTGATTGCAAGCGCCGCAGCCGTACGCTGCGGCGTCTTGCATTGGCACTGGCTAGAGCGGTATGAAAGGCTTCGAACCCAGCCTGCTCGACAAGCTCTTTGACGACGAGCCCCACGCGCCCATGCCCACGGCATTGCGCCAGCTCTCGCTGGAAGAACTCAAGAGCACGGTCGCACGCGACATTGAATCCCTGCTCAACACGCGCATCGTGTTTGAGGAGGATGACTTGCATGGCTTGCCTGAGTGCAAGCGGTCGCTGCTCACCTATGGGCTCAACGATTTTGCCGGCCTGAGCCTCGCCAGCTTCTACGACCGCAATTACATCTGCCAGTCGCTGACCAAGGCGATCGAGCGCCATGAACCGCGCCTGCAGCATGTGAATGTGTCGCTGGAGATCAACGAGCGGGCGACCAACGCGCTGTGCTTCGGCATCAGTGCGGTGCTGCTGGTCGGGCCTGCGCGTGAGCCGGTGAGTTTCGACGCCACGCTGCAACCGTCCACGCTGCGCTACTCCGTTTCACGCGGACGCGGCTGAGATTGCCTTCGGGCCTGAGAGCACCGATTGACGGCCTTAGGACCTGTACCGGACCGCAAGGAAGATGGAAGAGCTGCTGCCCTACTACGAACGAGAACTGGCCTTCCTGCGCCGGTACTCGCGCGACTTCGCCGAGCGGTATCCAAAGGTCGCTGGCCGGCTCGCCATGTCGGGCGAGGGTTGCGACGACCCGCACGTCGAGCGGATGATCGAGTCGTTCGCCTTCCTGACCGCACGCGTCAGCAAGAAGCTCGACGACGACTACCCCGAATTTACTGAGGCGCTGCTGGAGGTTCTGTACCCCCACTACCTGCGCCCGTTTCCCTCGTGCTCGGTGGCGCATTTCGATGTGCGTGGCGTGGCCGCGCAGCTGAGTGCCCCGGTCACGATCCCGCGCGGCACCTTCCTGACCACGCGCATCGTGCGCAAGGTCGAGTGCCGCTTTCGCACGGCATATGACGTGACCTTCGCGCCCGTGCGGGTGGCTGCGGCCGCCTTCGAGCGTGCCGTTTCTGCGCCGGCCGCCGTGCAATTGCCCAAGGGCGCAACCGGCTCCATTGCCATCACGCTGGAGCACGTTGGCGAGCGCGGCGGCTTCGAGTCGCTGGCGCTGGATAAGCTGCGCGTCTACATGGATGGCGAACCGTCGTTCGTGGCGGCGCTGGGCGACGCGCTCTTCCTGCATACGGCTGCTGCGTATGTGGAGGGCGAGCGCCCCGGCGTGTGGAAGCGCCTGATGGGCGTGCCGCTGCTGGAAGTCGGCTTTTCCGAAGACGAATCCCTGATCGATTGCCCGGCGCGCTCGCACCCGGCTTATCGGCTGCTGACCGAGCACTTCAGCTTCTCGGAGAAGTTCAACTTCTTCGACATTGACCTGGCAGCACTGCGGCGCGGCCTGACGCCAGGTGTGCCGGTGCGCAAGCTGGTGTTGCACCTCGTGCTGAAAGACGTACGCAGCGATTCCCACGCCGCGCGCCTGCTTGAGAATCTGCAGGCGGAACACCTGCGTCTGCACTGCACGCCGGTGGTCAACCTGTTCCAGCAGAAGGCGGACCCGATCCGCATCGAACACACCGCCAGTGCATATCCGGTGGTGGCTGACAGCCGTCGCGCGCACGGCTTCGATATCTACTCGATCGACAAGGTGCAGCTGGTGCGCGAGACGACCGCGAACGAGCAGGTGACGGAATTCCGCCCTTTCTACTCGCTGCACCACGGCGAAGAGCCGGGCCGCGCCGGCCACTACTGGCTGGCCCGCCGCAACGAGATGGTCGCGCAGCGCAGCCCCGGCTTTGAGACTGAGATCTCGATCGTCGATACGCAGTTCGACCCGGCAAGCCCGCAGACCGATACGCTGAGCCTGTCGGTCACCTGCACCAATCGTGATCTGCCAGCCACGCTGGCGTTTGGTCAGCCCGATGGTGATCTGTCGATGGAGGGCAGCTCGATTGCCCGCAACATCATTTTCTTGCGCAAGCCGACGCCTTCCATGCGGTTTGGCGGTGGGCGTGCGGCGCAGTGGCGGTTGATCTCGCTGCTGGCGCTCAACCATCTTTCGCTCGTGCAGAACGGGTTGCCGACTTTGAAGGAGATGCTGCGTCTGCATGACTTGCCGCGCAGTGCGATCTCCGCCCGGCAGATCGAAGGCATCGTCGGGCTGGACTATCAGCCGGCAACACAGTGGCTGGCCGGCAAGCCGTTCGCCACCTTTGTGCGTGGTCTGGAAATTCGTCTCACGCTGGATGAAGACGCCTTTGTCGGCACGGGCCTGCACCGCTTCATTCGCGTGCTGGACCACTTCTTCGGCCTGTACGTCCACATGAACAGCTTTGTACAGCTGATTGCGGTGTCGCGCCGCAGCGGCAAGGAACTGGTCAAATGCGCACCCCGCAGCGGCGAATCGATCCTGGTGTGATCCGCGGGCTGCTCAAGCAGCCGCACCGGTACCAGTTCTTCCAGGCCGTGCGCCTGCTGGAGCAGCTCTTCGCGCGCCGTGGCAGCACCACGCCCGAGCAGGCGCTTGCAACACGGGTGAGCTTTCGCAATACGCTGTCGCTGTCGTTTCCGCCCAGCGAGTTGCAGGGGATCGAGGCCGAAAGCCTGACGCCCGACATGCTGGAAACCGACGAGGCCTTCATCGCCGCGCTGGAAGAGGGCGCGCTCGACAACCTCGCCATTACGCCCTCGTTCTTCGGCATGCTGGGCGGGCAGGGCGCCTTGCCGTTGCGCTATACCGAGATCGTTGCCGAGCGCGAATCGGTCTGGCGCGACCGTGCAGCCCGCGCGTTCTTTGACATCTTCTCGAACCGCGCGACGGCGTTGTTCTACCTCGCGTGGAAGAAGTACCGGCTGCCGTTCCAGTACGAAGTCGACAACAGCAAACACTACCTGCCGCTGCTGCTGTCATTGGCGGGCGCGGCGGACAAGACGCTGCGCAGCGATCTGACCGGCACACCCGGCGCCATCCACGACGAAGCGCTGGCTGGCTATGCCACCGCTGTGCGCCACCGCCCCGTGTCTGCCGCGTATCTGCAGCGCGTGCTGGCGGACTACTTCCAGGCGCCGGTGCGTGTGGAGCAATTCGTGGGCGGCTGGTATCACGTGCCTGCATCGCAGTACACGCGGCTTGGCAGCACGAGCAATGTGCTGGGCGCAACTGCCCTGGCCGGTGCCCGCGTCTGGCAGCGTGATCTGCGGGTGCGCTTGTGGGTTGGCCCGCTCAAGCGGGCGCAGTACCGCAACTTCCTGCCCGGCGCGCCGGGCGCACTGGCGCTGCGCAAGATGCTGACCATCCTGTGCGGCACCACGCTCGAATTTGAAATCAAGCTGATCCTGCGCCAGCAGGACGTGACCGGCTGCACGTTGGGCTCAGAAGACAGCGGCCCGAATGATGGCCGTCTGGGCTGGGACACCTTCCTCTGCTCGCGCCCCGCGCAGCAAGACCGCAGCGATGCACGCTACACACTCGCGCCGCTGCACTGACACCAATCACCGACACCTTTTTCGATCCTTCGGAGCCCTGCCGCCATGGCCATCCCACTCAAGACCCTGATCGCCAAGCTGAACGCGACCAGCCGGCAGGCTGCAGAGCGTGCCGCCTCGCTGTGCATGGCGCAAGGCAACTACGAGGTCGACCTAGAACACCTGTTCCTGGCACTGCTGGAAAACCGCCGCAGCGATTTCGCCGTGGCCGCGCGTGCCAGTGGCATTGATCTGGCAGCGCTGCAGCGTGACCTGGAAGCAGAGATTGGCCGCTTCCAGAAGGGCAACACGCGCACGCCGGCGTTCTCCCCGTATCTGCCGAAGCTGTTCGAGCATGGCTGGCTGATCGCCTCGTTGGATTCGCAAATCACGCGCATCCGCTCAGGCCACCTGCTGCTGGCCTTGCTGACGGAGCCGAGCCTGTCTGCCCTGGCTGAGCGTGGCTCGCGCTTGTTTGCCAAGTTCGAGGTCGATCGCCTCAAGCACGATTTCGAGCGCATGACCGCCGGTTCGGATGAGCAGGAACAGGCCGTTGATATTGCCGACGATGCAACCGCTCAGGCCGAAGATGGCGGCAAGCCCGCTGCAGCACTGTCGTCCACGCCGGCACTCGATCAATTCACGGTGGACCTGACGCAATCCGCCCGCGATGGCCGCATCGACCCGGTCATCGGCCGCGACGCCGAGATCCGCCAGGTAATCGACATCCTGATGCGCCGCCGCCAGAACAACCCGATCCTGACCGGCGAGGCCGGCGTGGGCAAGACCGCCGTGGTGGAAGGCTTGGCCCTGCGCGTGGCGGCCAACGACGTGCCGCCGCCGCTGCAGGGTGTGACGCTGCGCACGCTCGACATGGGTTTGCTGCAAGCGGGCGCCAGTGTGAAGGGCGAGTTCGAGAACCGCCTGAAGAACGTGATCGACGAGGTCAAGAAGAGCCCGAAGCCGATCATCCTGTTCATCGATGAGGCACACACCATCATCGGCGCGGGTGGCCAAGCTGGCCAGAACGATGCGGCCAACCTGCTCAAGCCGGCGCTGGCGCGCGGCGAGCTGCGCACCATTGCCGCTACCACGTGGAGCGAATACAAAAAGTACTTCGAGAAAGACGCTGCGCTGGCCCGCCGCTTCCAGGTCGTCAAGGTGGAAGAGCCGAGCGAGCCGCTGGCGGCTTCCATGCTGCGTGGTATGGCGCCGCTGATGGAGCGCCACTTTGGCGTGCGGGTGCTGGATGAAGCGATTACCGAGGCGGTGCGCTTGTCGCATCGCTATATCAGCGGGCGCCAACTGCCGGACAAGGCGGTCAGCGTGTTAGACACGGCTTGCGCCAAGGTTGCACTCGGCCAAAGCGCCACTCCCGGCGCCATTGAAGACGACCAGAAAACGCTTGAGCGCCTGCAGGGTGAGATCAACGCGCTGGAGCGCGAGCAGAGCGCCGGTGCAGAACACGATGCGCGCCTGGAAGCCCTGAACGCGCAGCGTGTGGAGTTGGAGCAGCGCGTCGCCCAGAACACCGAACGCCTCGCCAAGGAACGCGAACTCGTCGCCCGCATTCAGGCCCTGCGTGAAGCCCGCGAAAACGGCACGGAGCAGGCCAGTGAAGAAGATGCATTGCCGGTGGCGGCCAACAGCAATGTCGTGTCGATGCCCAAGCGCGCCCGCACCGCAGATGAGCCGGACGAACTGGCCACGCTGCTGGCCGAACTGCGTGCGCTGCAAGGTGAAACCCCGATGGTGCCGCTGCAGGTGGATGGCCACGTGGTGTCGGAAATCGTCTCCGCCTGGACGGGCATCCCGCTCGGCCGCATGGTCAAGGACGAGCTGCGTACGGTGCTGAACCTCAAGCCGCTGCTGGCTGCCCGCGTGATCGGCCAGAACCATGCGCTCGATGCCATTGCACAGCGCGTGCGCACCGCCACCGCCAACCTGGAAGACCCGAACAAGCCGCGCGGGGTGTTCCTCTTTGCCGGCCCGTCGGGCGTGGGCAAGACCGAAACCGCGCTGGCACTGGCCGACATCCTCTACGGTGGCGAGCGCAAGCTCATCACCATCAACATGAGCGAGTACCAGGAGGCACATAGCGTGTCGGGCCTCAAGGGCTCGCCGCCGGGCTACGTCGGCTACGGCGAGGGCGGTGTGCTGACCGAAGCCGTGCGCCGCAACCCCTACAGCGTCGTGCTGCTGGATGAAGTGGAGAAGGCCCACCCCGACGTGCTGGAGATGTTCTTCCAGGTATTCGACAAGGGCGAGATGGATGACGCCGAAGGCCGCCCGATCGACTTCCGCAACACCATCATCATCCTGACGTCCAACGTCGGGTCGTCGAACATCATGCAAGCGTGCCTGAACAAGGCGGCTGAAGAACTGCCTGACGCCGATGCGCTGGCCGAACAACTGCGCCCGACGCTCTACAAGGCGTTCAAGCCGGCATTCCTCGGCCGCATGAAGGTGGTGCCGTACTACCCGATTTCCGACGACGTACTGGCCGAGATCATCACGCTCAAGCTGGGCCGCATTCGCGATCGCGTGGCCGTCAACCACAAGGCCACGCTCCAGTGGGACAACGCGCTGGTGGAATCCGTGCTCGCACGCTGCACCGAGGTGGATGCCGGCGCCCGCGCGGTCGACCACATCCTCAACGGCACGCTGTTGCCGGAGATTGCCGAATCGGTGCTCACGCGCATGGCCGAGGGCGGCAGCGTTGAGAAGATCAAGGTTGGCGTCGGCAAGAGCGGCGAGTTCAAGTACCGCATTCAATAAGCGAGCACACCATGGTCTCTCCGACCGAGCTGGCAAACCTGCTGCGCGCGGCCTTCACCCAGGCCAACCGCCTGCTGCGGCTGGAAACGCCGCTGGGGCCGAACGCGCTGCTGCCCGAACAACTGGACGCCGCCGAGCATATGGATGCCGGTGGCTTCCGGCTGGAACTGACGGCACTGTCCGACAACGCCGACATCGATTCCACCAAGCTGCTCGGCCAGCCTGTGCGGCTCGATCTGCTCACGCAGCAAAGCCGCAGCACACTGCGCCCGTTCCACGGCCACGTCACGCGTTTCGAGCAGCTTGGCGCGAACGGCGGCCTGGTGCGCTACCGGCTGGTGATCGAGCCGTGGCTCGCCTTCCTGCGCTATCGCCGCGACAGCTTCCTGTTCCAGGACATGTCGATCATCGAGGTGATCGACAGCCTGTTTGGTGACTACCAGGGACAAGGGCGACTGGTGCCCGCATGGCGCTGGGCACTGCGCGACAGCGCGGTCTATACGCGCCGCAGCGTCATCACGCAATACGAAGAAAGCGACTTCGATTTCGTCACGCGCCTGCTGGCGGAAGAGGGGTTGTTCTACTTCTTCGAGCACGAAGCCAAGGACGGCGACGCGCTGGGTGTGCACCGCATGGTCATCGCCGATGCCAATGACGTGTTCACCGACAACGCACAATCCAGCATCCGCTTTGGTCGTGCGGACACCACCGCCACCGAAGACGTGATCGACCGCTGGCAGGGCACGCGCCGCTGGCAGACCAACGCCGTGTCGATTGCAAGCTGGGACTACCGCGCCAATGCCAAGCGCACGGCGCAGCTTGGGGGCCAGCAGCAGGGCAGCGATGGCCCGCAACTGACGCTGCAGGACACCGACTACCCAGGCCAATACTGGTTTGAAGACAACAACCAGGCGCAGCGCGTCGCTCGGCTGATGATGGAAGCGCTGGAACTGCGCGACAAGCAGTTCGATGGCGAAGGCAGCGTACGTACGCTGGCGACCGGCACGCGCTTCAAGCTGACCGACCACTTTGACCACGATGAGGGCGACCAGCGCTTTGCCGTGCTGGCCGTGACGCACCAGGCACGCAATAACTTCAACGACCGCTTCGGGCAGGTGCTGACCGAAACGCTCGGGGCATTGAAGGATGGCGATGTGCTTGGCGCTGGCAGCAACAAGGGCGCTGGCGAAGACGCCACGTTCTACCGCAACCATTTCACCGTGGTGCGCGACAGTGTGCCCGTGCGCCCCCAGCAGAGCGACGAGCAAGGCCGCGCACTGCACCCGCGTCCGACTGTCAACGGCAGCCAGACCGCACTCGTGATTGGCGCCGATGGGCCGGTGCATACGGACCGCGACCACCGCATCAAGGTGCAATTCCACTGGCAGCGCGGTGCGCGCTCGGCCAGCCGTCAGTCCCACCCCGCTGGCGATGACAACGCGCGCGCCAGCGCGGGTCTTGGCGCCTGGGTGCGCGTGGCCGCGCCGGTGGCCGGCCCCAACTGGGGTGGCGTGGCCCTACCGCGTGTTGGCCAGGAAGTGCTGGTGGAATTCCTGCAAGGCGACATCGACCGCCCCGTGGTGGTGGGCGCTGCCTACAACGGTACCGGCCAGACCGACGCACAGTACAACCAGAACCAGGCCGGTGCGGCCGGTGCTACCGGCAACGCGCCCGCCTGGTTTGCCGGCGACAGCAAGAGCCAAGGCGCCTACGCTCACAACGCGGTGCTCTCCGGCATCAAGACGCAGGCGCTTGCGGGCAGCCAGGCAGGCACGTCGGGCTACAACCAGCTTGTGTTCGATGACACGGCAGGCCAAGGCCGCACGCAGCTCAGCACCACGCAGGCCGCCACGGGCCTCGTGCTAGGCCACCACAAGGAACAGATCGACAGCGCGCGTCAGGCGGATCTTGGCCACGGTGCCGCGCTGGCCACCGACGACAGCGGCAGCGTGCGCGCCGGTGCCGGCCTCCTGCTGACCGCGCACAGCGCTGGCACCGATGCGGCATTGCAGGACAGTGAAGCCGCCGCCAGCCAGATCGAAGCGATGAGCGACCTGGCCGAATCCCTGGCTGAAGCCGCGCAGAAGCAGAAGGCCGGCCTGGCCGATGAGCCGGCCGCCAAGGAACTGCCCGCGCTCAAGCAACTGCGTCACACCACCGAAGTCCTTCGCCACACCGAGAGCGCCGGCGAAGGTGCCGAGGCTGTTGCCTACAGCGAGCCGCATCTGCAGATCTCCGCACCCAAGGGCATCGTTACCACCACGCCCGCCGATACCGTGATCGTTGCCGGTACGCAGGTGATGCTCGCCGCCAAGCAGGATGCGAATGTGGCGGTGGGGGGCAACTTGTCTGTTGCTGTGGCCGATGGGCTGAGCCTGTACGCGCATGGCAAGTCGCTCGGGCAGGCGGAGGATGCCACACCGGGTATCGCCATGCATGCCGCCAGCGGCAAGGTGGGGTTGAGCAGCCTCAAGGGTGAAAGCCACCTCGTGGCCGAGAAGGCTGTGACTGTGGCTTCCACGCAGGGCAACGTGACGGCGGAGGCCAAGCAGTATGTGCTGGTCAATGCGGGCGGTGCGCAGATCAAAGTGACCAACGGCACGATTGAGCTGCATGCGCCGGGGATGGTGACGTTCAAGGGGGCGGGGCATCAGTTTGTGGGGCCGGGTGGGGCGGGGGTGCATAACAGCTTGGCGCAAGGCAAGCTGAAAGGGTGCAGTGTCCAAGAGGACGGTGCCGCCACCAGTGGTGCAGGGTCGGTGTCGCGTTGAATGACCAGAGCAATGACATGACGAATCGCATGTTGGCCGGCTTTGCAGATGTGACGTTGAGCGCTGTACCTGCCGAAGGGGCTGTACCGCCCCCCGATTATCTGGCGCGGTGCCGGGAACTGGCCGCTGGCTATCACATGCTTCAGCAACAGTCGCCGCAGGAACGTCCATTGCGCGCGTACTTGTTGTTTGATGCGTGGGAGGGCAATCCCCTTGCAGCTGAATTGTCCGAGCAGTGGCCCGAGGCCGTCAGTGGGCGTGAGGCCGTTCCCGATGATTTCTACGCGGGCCGAGAGGACGAGGCGCCTTGCCTTGTGCCGGTCCCGGATGACTTGTTGCTGGATGCCGATTCCGACAGTCTGGTGCAGGCACGTGCTCAGGAGGCTCTGGCACGCTGGCTGGAAGATACAAGCAAGCAAGCCAGTCAGCGACTGGCGCGTCAGTACCTCTGCGCGGTCTTGTTCAGCCCGGAGTCAGCTATACGGGTTGCCCAGCATCTTGCCCTGCTGGGGTTTCAGTACGTGCCGGGTAGTCACACTGCGCGACTGTTCCGCTATCAGGATCCACGTGTGATGCAACGCGTGTGGCCGACTCTGTCGGCGGAGCAGCAGAACACGTGGCTGGGGAAAACGCAGGCGTGGTGGTCGTTGACGCAGCCATGGGGGCCGATCGCAGATTTGTCCGCAACAGAAGATAGTGTTACTCCAGCACCAGTGTGGTTCAAAGCGCAGAGATGTGCCGCGTCGGCTGTGCCAGCCACGGCGCCTCCGCTCAACCGGTTGATGAACGCCACCCAATGGCAAGCGGCGCATTCATCGCCCGTTGGGAACCGCGTGTGGGCAAGGTTTGCACAGCGCGGGATCGCTGCTCAAACGCAGCCCGATGCAGCGAGCATGACCCGTTTGTTGGATAAAGGACAGGAACTGGGGTTGGTGGATTCCAACCTGCAGGATTTCATCTGGTGCAGTTGGCGACCGGTGCTGCAAAACGTACAGAACGGCGCCGTTGGTGGACCGATTGATTGGGACGCCCCACAGTGGCGCGATGTGCTGGCACGTGTCCTGCAAGCGTTGCGTGATGACCCCGATGTGGGGTTTGCCAGCCTGTTTGAAGACCGAGAGCAATTCGCATGAGGACGCATTTCCATGGCAGCTGAAAAAGTCTGTGCAACACCTTGCAGTGACTGCGATCGCAAGGGACTGCCCATCTTGTTCACGCGATATGCAGTTGCATACAGTGCTCAGAAAGCAAACATGGCGCTGCTGAAACAACTGAGCCCCACTGGACAACTACAAGCCAAACCTGGCGGTGTTGCGATAGGCGCAGCGCTCTATAACGTACGCATGTTGCGCGCAGGCTATTTGTACGTTCACGTTGATCGAGGTCCTCTCATCTGCACCGAGGACGAATGGAAGGGCTACGTTGTCCACCCGCAAGGGTATTTGAAAGAGTTCGATGTGTTTGTGCCCGGAAAGACGGCACCGAAAATCGCTTGCGCACGTGACTCTCGACAAGCGAACAACAGCATGGTCTGGATCAGAGATGCGAAACGCGTCAAGAAGCTCTGGTATCTGTTCAACCCAGATCCGATCGACTATGAGCATTTCAAGAACGTGATTTCTGCCGATCCCGCCAAGTACATGAAATCGTTCGATGTGGCGGGCTGGGCAAGTGGCAACACGAGTCAACCGAATACGATACAGCCAGGGCTGCTCAACGGGCAGGTTGCCGAGTTTGCAGCGTTGGCGAACGCCAAGTTGAGAGATGCGTTCGATCCTTTGCTTTACGGTCTGATGGGGAGTACCCCACAGGAACGTGGATGGGGAGATTACCAAGAGGAAGTTTCCACTCCGCTGATGACTCCGGATGGCTATGCCTCAGGTTTCGATGAAACCTCTACAGTCACGCGAATCGGTCCGACCTATGAGAAGGCCCATGGAATCCGTCTGAAGCAAATGGCCGCGTTTCTGCAGCAGAACCAAGGAGCGGTAGTCGCGTGTGAAGATGCTATGGGCATCACTCAAGAGTTGGGGCATCTTCAGGGGGAGGCGCAGACGGTCTATACAGCGTGGCAGGCGGAGAGCTCCCCGGGATTCGATAAAAGCGTCAGTAACGAATGGGTGTACCAAACTGCCATCGGTGCGCAAGGATTGCGCGACCTTGTAAAAAAAGGGGCAATAAAAAGGGCGAGCGAGCACATTGATACTTGGAACAAGATGCGACGCCCTGCCCCGATCGCTTATCGAGATGCCGCGACGCGCGCCAGAGAGGAAGCCCGTCGAGACGCCGCGATTGCCCGCAATCAGCAGGCTGAGCGAGACCGAGCAGCTGCAGCCGGCGATGCAGAGTTCAAAGAACTGTTTGATTCGGTATCTGCCGCAACGATTGTTGAAAAACAAGGTGAGAAGTACGAAGCCACGCAAAATCTGCAGGAGATGTTGGGGCGCGATCAGGTTGCGTGGCTTGATTCGGCTTCGCTTAAGCGCGCGATAGCGCTATACAGCGCAAAAGATGCCCAGGTCAACCAGTCAGGAGGCGGTGCAGATTTGAGTTTGGAGTTGGCGCACTGCATGAGCGGTACGGAGGCCAACAAGGCGGGCAAAGCATGGCTTGCGAAAGTAGATTTATGGGACGACAACGTGCTAGGTAAAACGCTGTCTTTCAACAATGCGCCTTATCGCCAGCAGATGAAGGCGCAGACGCAGGAATCACCTTCCGCGCAAGTTCTTCCAAATGCAGAGCCAACCACAAGTCTTGCTGACGCGATCACGGACAAGCTGAAGCCATTTGCTGCACGGGCTTCTTTGGGTGACAAGGCACTGGGCTTCATGGAAACGTTTCCACGTATCAGCGAGAGCGCTAAATTCCGCAAGCTCGCCTGGCCATTGCATATTGCGTCGCTCATGAGTGTGAAAATGATGGAGACCGTTAAAGGTCTTCCTGTCCCACAAGTGGAGGCTAAGCTGACGAGATTCATTGTGTCGTTTGGTGTAACCACCCTCGGCCGGACAGCGGCTCAGTACGCAGGAACCCTAGCGCAAGCGAACCGCGACCGTGTTCGTAACGTAGAACGAGGTCTTTCCCGGGGCGCAAGCAAGGCCGATGTGTTTAAAGCTGCGCCGAACGCACGCGCCGCCGCGCTTGCGGGTTTGTTGGATGTGAGTTTCGCGATCATCAAGGGTTCCCAGTTCCAGACGAAAATGGACGCCCGAACCGCGATAGAGTTGGTTGGTAATATATTGCAAGGTATCGGAAGCTTATCGGATTGGAAGGCTAAAGCGTATGAAGAGACTATCTTCAATGGAATAAAAGCCCACAACCTCTTCTCAGCTCCTGGAATGAAAGAAACATTCGAGGGATTGCAAGCTTTTCAGCTCAAAGCGTTGCGAATGACGGCGTTCAAATTTCTGGGGCCAGCAGCGTTAATCTCTGCAGGGCTGGACGTGTTTGATGCTTGGACTTCCGGGAAGAGAGGGAGTTACACTCTGATGGCAGCCCAGATTACAAGTGTGGCTGGCACCGTTTTTACAGTCATTGGTACTGGCGTTGCCGTTTTTTCAATTGGGAATAGCGCGCTGATAGCCATGGCTGCAGTTTTGGGGTTGATTGGGGCAGTTCTTACCGCCGCAGCCGTTATCGCAGTCCTAATCCTCAAGGAGGATGATTGGATTACTTGGCTGCGCGACAACCCATTGAGCTTGAGTCGGAAAGGAAAAAAACCAATACACGGTAATATGGGCGACACGCTTCAGAAATTGGCGAATGCGCAGTCTGGAATTTAGGTGGACAAAAAATGTTTGTACGTGAGAACGCTTACGCGCGAAAAAGAAATCGCTCTTCTGAGGAAGGTCGCAAGTACCTCAATGTTGAAGGGCAGCGCCAATGGCGTGTTGACGAGCCTAGCGATGCGGAGGGCGTAAGTCTCCCAGGGCGATGTGTTTTCGCACAAAATGATGCGTACTTGGAAATTTGCAACCCAGGGTGGGACCTGCAATGGCGGGCAGGCATTGGGAATTTCTTTGTCGTGATTCCCGCGTTGTTAATGATATGGTGGTGGTTTGGTTTCGCTATTTATCCACTAATATCAGATGGAGTCATTTTCTTTTTTGTGAAAACCTCTTTGGGGGAGGGGGATAAGGTCCTCTTGTGGATGGGGTGGCTTCTGTTCTTTCCATTGGCCATTGGTTGTGGATTCTTGCTGTACCTGTGGTTCTTTGTCGGTGGAATGCGCACAGCATTCTTCACGCTGGCGCGTGGCCGCATTCGGTTTAACCGATCGAAGAGAAAAATATACGTATTGCGACCGAAATATTGCGGTGGCAACGTTGTTATTGATTGGGAAAAAGTCGTCGCATTGCTGAAGCCTGAGGGTGTTCGGCGGGGGGATAAGGAAACGGTCCAGGCGATTGCGCTATATCACCCGTCGTCTGATCAGGCTGGGGGTGATTCCAATGAGGATGCGATCTTTGTTGGCCCAACGCTGTTGTTCAGGGATCTGCAAGCGGCCGGCATGTGGGAATACATTCGCCGCTACATGGAGGAAGGGCCCACAGTCGATCAGATTCCATCGAACGCCCCCTCAAATTACATGCACGTCCCTCGCTATCTGCCGCAGGAATACACGACTTATTGCGGCAAACCCAGTTGGCGTCTGTACGTTTTGGAGCAAAAGCCCGGCTTCATGGAGGCTACGTGTCACATGATGAGCCAAGTGACATGCGTCTGGCCGCGATTCCCTAAAGAGTGGGAGAGTGACTCCGGCCTTGGTGAGCCGGAAGACCGTCCTGTGCAAACTGGTGCTGTCATGACTGCAATGGTGTACCGCGCGCAGGGCCGATTGTCCCCTGAAGACAATATCGAGTTCTTGCGGCACTGGGGAACGAAGGACGCTCTGAGTGAGGCCTTGTCCGAGGCTGCGTAGATCTCGTCACGCGTGAGGGCACGGCGACATCCGCTAGCACTTTGGTCGGTATTGGTGGCAAACAAGTCGCAGTGAAGGACTCATCTTCGACTCTGATGGCAGAAGCACACTCCAAACTGCAGCCTCAGAGTCCGTATCGTATTGGTATGAGGATTTGCCTCCGCCTACTGCGACGCTCAACGCAGGTAATAGGCGCAATCAGCCAGATCTGGGTCCCGATGTTCGCTCCCAGGGACGCGGGATAACGCGCTTGCATTGTCACCCTCATCAAGAGTCGTGAACTGAGAGTGCACGGAACGTCAGGGCCCAACGATGTTCACATTTGAAGCTGCATTTCATCGTTACCGGCGCAAGCATGGTATCGCCAGGGCACTGGCGGACTATGCCGATTTGCAAGACGCTCCCATGCAACGCGCGCTTGACGCCACCTCGTCTGGGCCGGCCATCTTGTGGCCCCCCAAGCCCACGGTCTTCGACTTCAACGAGCACTTTCTGGAGCTGAGCAATCTGCGCGACGACGGGCCGCCGCGCTGGATAGCCTTGATGCTCTTGGTGGTGGTTATCCCGCTCTGCCTGCTGTTGAGCGTGGGGGCATTGTGGTTCTTGCGGGAGATCGTGTTCGTTGGCGATCCGCAGATACCGTTTCCACCGAACTCCTTCAAGGAGCTTGGGCTACTTTTGATGCTGTTGGCCCTCGCCGTGCTCGGTGTGCCTATGACATTCATGTTGTGGCGCGAATGCCAGGGCAAGGTACTCACAGCACGCTGCGCGCGTTACCGCTTCAACCGAACCACAGGCAAGGTCTACGTGTTGCGGCCCGCGCGATGGGGCGGCAACGCAGTGCTCGACTGGTCGCGTGCCCAAGCGCATGTGCATTGGGCACCGCCTCCTGAATCGGCGCAAAGCCAGGGCGATGCGGCCTGGGACAACGACACAGCCCAGCAATTACGCAGAGAGGTGGATTGGTCGCGACGCGCCGGAACGGAGGTGGATGGCGGCCTTGTTATCTCCGGGCTACTGGGGCTGATCAGCAGTTTTAGTCTGCCCACGTATGACCTGTCTGATGAAGCGCGCAAAAAGCGGCGCACCGCAAGTGACAACGGCTGTCTGCTGCTGTACTGGCCACCGCTGGACGCGGCGGATCCGCAGCGATGTGGAGAGGATCTGATCTGGGTTGGGCCGCGGAGCAGTGGCGAGCGTCTTTGGCGCTATATACAGACGTTCATGCAAAAAGGCATGGATGCCGTGCCAGCCCCAGAGATGCCGAATGATTGGATGCACAAAGGCCGCAACCCAGCGCAAGTGTTCAACTGGCTGGCGGAGTGCCTGTGCTATTGGCCCGTCTTTCCTGCGGCGTGGAAGAGCGACGTCGGCCAGGCCAGGCGAGAAAATGGCATCGGGCCAGAGCAACCCCTGAGCTGGCCCGCCAAGTTGCCCTAGGTCATAGAGAACATTGGTTCTCGCAGAGGTGTCGACGTGGGCGGAGTTGGGCGTGTCGCCACATGAAGATTTGGAAACAATCCCCCCAAATCCACCTGCCCTGAGTAGCATCACCACCGTCGAATCCCATCGCAGCCAAGCGAGGATTGCCCTATTTTCAAACGCACCAACATGGCCCCACTGCTTCGCGCTGCCGCTGCTCCGATCTTCGCCGCGCTGATCGCCAGCCCGGCATTGGCAGGTGACGACGCGCCGCTTCAGGTTTCATACCGGCAAGTCCTCACCGAGTACTTCAAGGACGCGCCCAGCGCTGCCAGGAAGTACGACGGCCATCGCCTTGAGTTCAAGGGGCAGGTGTACCCGCTGTCCGACGACAGTTTGAACACGCTGGCCGTCACTGAAGACCTCAAGGTCGGCGCGCCGTTTCAAGATGACCAGCGCGACGCGTTGAAAGCTGTGTTTCCGGACAACAAACTTTCGGCGTACAAGCCCAGCAAGGACATCACGCTGGATTGCCTGAACCGGCAGTTCGTCGGCCTGACGCTTGCCCTGACCGATTGCCGCGTCACCAAGCCCTGACCGTTCACCCGCATTTGCCTCTTCGCTTCTGACCATGGCTTCTCTTCCGTTTGAACAACTGCTCGCCCCGCTGCCAGGCGCTCAACCTTGCGGCGAAGACATGCTCTTCTCTGCCGAGTTCGACAGCATCCAGGAGGCGCGCCGCTTTGACGATCCGTCGCTCGACCAGGGCGAGTGGGTGACCGAGATCAAGGAGGCCGACTGGCGCGCCGTGATCACCGAGGGCACGTCGCTGCTGCAGAACCGCACGAAGGATTTGCGCCTGCTCGCGTGGCTGACCGAGGCCCTGTCGAAAGAGCGCGGCTTCTCTGGCCTGCGCGAGGGCTATGAGCTGATCTCGGGCCTGTGTGAACAGTATTGGGAACACATCTATCCGCTGCCCGAGGCGGACGACCCTGAAGCCCGCACGGGCAGCATGGCGTGGTTGGCCGCACGCTCAAGCCAACTGATCCGCGAAGTGCCGTTGGTGGATGCCTCCAAGGGTGGCTACAACCTTGTCGATTGGGAAGTGGCAACCGGCCTGGTTGAGGCGATCCGCCGCGATCCGGATCAGGCCGATGAGCTGTCTCGCGGCAAGGTCACGCAGGAGCAGTTTGAGGCCGCCAAGCGGGCTACGTCACCGGCGTTCTACAAGACGCTGCATGACGATGTGGTGGGTTGCGGGGCAGCGTTGCTGCGGCTGCAATCCGTGCTCGATGGGCGTGCTGGGGACCATGCCCCGAGCTTCCGCGCTGCGCGTGAGACGTTGCAGACGGTGCGTGCGCTGGTCGAGCGCTTCGGTGGCAAGCCCGAGCCCAAGCCGGCCCCGGTGGAAGCCAAGGCAACCCAGCAAGCTGCCGGGCAGGCAGCAACGGAAGCGGTGGTCGCAACGGTAGCGTGGCCGATCCGCTCGCGCGCACAAGCACTGGATCAATTGCGTGAAGTGGCGGAGTTCTTCCGCCAGACGGAGCCGCACAGCCCGGTGGCCTATCTGGCCGCACGTGCCGCCAAGTGGGGCGACATGCCGCTGCACGCCTGGCTTCGTACGGTGGTCAAGGATGATGCGACGTTGTCGCAGATTGAAGAGCTGCTGGGTTTGGGCGATCCGTCGCCGGACAACGTGAGCTGATCGTTGGTATCGCCCCAGCCTAGCGTGGAGCTTGGCGAGGGGTCTGAGGCGGTGGCGCGTCGATCGAGGGGCCTATGAGCTGCTCGAACAACCGCCGCACCCACTCGATCCGCAACTGCTAGAGCTGCAGCTACTCGAGCTACCACTGCTTGAGCTGCAATTGCTCGACGTGTCGCTCCCCGAGCCTCCGGAGCCGACCGGCAGTCCCGGCCCGCCCATCATCGATCGGTATCCGGCCCAGGCTGTGCCGGTCAGCACGCTGGTACCACCCAGCGCCGTCATCCAGAGCAGGTCGGCCTTTGACCAACTAGCATCGGACGCCTGCTGGCCGCGCCGGCGATAAATGTCGAGCGCAGCGTCCGCTGTCGCAGTCGGTCCGGCGCTACCGACGCCGACCAGTCGTGCGGTCAACCACCAGTACGCGAATCCGAACGACGCCATTTCGATCAGCAGCCACATCACCGGACGATCCCGGGTCAGGCCGACAAAGACTTTCGCCACACCGAGCCCGAGTACAAGCAGCAGAATCGCCCACGCTGCCAGCGTCGTTGCGCGCATGGAGCCGGACGTCCACATCCATCCCTGACCTTGCAGCCGCGCGGTCATGTCGGAGGCTTCACTGATGAGCTGGTCCCGAAAGCTCGGCCATGGCGAGCGGTGCTGTTTCTGCTGGGTCAGCCACCTCCACGCGCTCATGTGGCGCTCGGGCGCTTGCTCCGCGTTTGCGACCACGTAGGTCTTGCCGTCGCGACCTCTCTTCGATGGATAGGCAATGCGGATCGCACCCGCGTCGAGTAGCGCCAGCGTTGCGACCTGTGCCATTCGTGAAGCGTTGCCTGCAATGAGTGCGGCCTCGTCCGGCGCAAGTGCGTGCGGTACGCCGACAAGCGCTACTCCCCGCGGGCGACGCGAGTACGTGAACCGGTGCAGGCCCCGGATCGACAGACACGCGATCACGCACACGCCCAGATAGAACACGAGAAAAAGCGGCCCCGGATAGTTCAGCACGCCGATATCCGGCGCCGCATGCGTGGTGATGGCGATCAGGGCGACACCGATCGCGAGCCACACGAGCGGCGGGATCCGGCGAACGATCGACACGTTTGGCGGCGCGGCCATGTTGAATGGACGCCAGGCGCGGCCATCCTGCTCCAGCGCGTTGTCCTCCTGCACGTGCTCGGGCGGTGTTGGCCAAACATCGGGAGGCGGTTCAACGCCGAACGTACTCCGGTAGCTGTCGAGCGTTTGCTGATAGTGGCGCGCGTAGGTGTCCTCTTCGTCCGGCGCGCCGATGCCCGGCGCGTGGTGGAGCGGAGCGCGCAGTACGTTTGCGCAGAACACCGTCCAATAGTCTTTTGAATACTGCAGGTGCAGATGCCATGCGGCATCGATCGCCTCTGATGGCGTGACCGGGTGCCCGGCATGCACTGCCAGATAGGCGAAGCGCTTGTACTCTTCGATGACGGTCAGCGTGAACAGCGTCGACCACCCTTCGGCTTCTGCCAGGCGGCGGCTAAACGGCATCGGCGCATCAGGCGCATCGAGCGAATACTGGCTCAGCCGAAGCAGGCAGGCATCGCGCTCCGCATTGGTCAGGGTCGCCTGGGGCGCGGATGCGGGATCGGGGGAGGTGGAGAGAGGGGCCGATGTCATCGGTGGCTGATCAATCGCAGTGGGTGCGCCTTGGTCGGCTCTTGGGCGCCAGACTAATCCTGCTCCTGCCGCTCCAGTGCGAGGAAAACCTCGCGTTCGCAGCGGCCGAAGTCAAAGCTTCGCAAGCGCAGGTGGCGGTTGCCGTATTCCCCGGCAGCCATCATTTCCGGGATGGAGCGAAGGGGGCCCGCTATCAGGCGCATCAGCGTCTGGGAGATCACCAGGAGCACCATCGGCGCCAGACTGAAGAGCCCCATCATGATCCCCGTGATGGAGATGGCCTCTGCGAAACCGAACTCACCTCCTGCCAAAATCAGCATGATCACGACCATCAGGATGCCGAAATAGCCGAGAAAGCCGATCGCCTCGCTAAAGCCCGGCCTCCTGTTTGACAGTACCGCCTCCAGCGGCTCGGGCAAGTTGCGTGGGCGCTTCGCGACATAGACGGTCTGCGGCTCGCGACGACCTGATAAACGCAGGCCCCACGCCGAGAACACATCGTTGTCCCACCAGCCGGCAGCAAGCACGCGCATGCCATTAAGGCCCGCAAAATAGGGCGCATTGGACGAAACCGAACGGCCCGTGACTTGGTATTCACAGAAGTGGATGACCCGATCGTCCGTCAGCGTGATGACGACAGGCGTCACGCGGTAGTAGGTCTCTCGCGAGATATCGTCGTCGGTGTAGTCATGCGCATTCCGTGCATCGGAAGCGACGGTCCATCCCATCGCCTCATAGGCATTGAATGCCGCGTTATCCACCTGTACGGAGCGAATGATGCCGCTGACGATCGCGACAGGCGCACCCTGCCGTCGACTGGCAAGCCAGTGCTCAAGCTGCTGCCAAGCCCATACCAGATGACACCAAAGCCACCAGATGCGCTCCTTCAACGGAGAAAATTGCGTGATGCGCTCGGGTAGCCTCGCGGCGGGGTCGTAGTATTCAAGCCGGATCTGGGGGGCGGCACGCCTTTCGCCAGCCGGCTGTCGTGGGGCGGCAGGCGACGGTTCACGCAACCGTGCCCGCCGGCGCGCATCCTGCTGCGTCACTGACTCGCCCGAAACTCAATCCGCCGATTGCGCGACCGCCCTTCATCCGTGTTGTTCGCCGCCACGGGTTGATCCGGCCCCACACCAATCGCCGTCAACGTGCCTTGCTCGGCACCCTTGGCAATCAGGTAGTTCTTCACCGTCTCTGCACGCGTCTGGCTCAGGTTGAGGTTCATCGCGCGGCTGCCCGAGTTGTCGGTGTGGCCGACGATCTCGATCTTGCGGCCGTTCAGGCGTGGCAGCACGGTGTACATCTCATCCAGAATCGCACGGCCCTTGGGCGTGAGCGTGGCGCTGCCGGTTTCAAACTCGATGATGCGGTTGGCCAGGGTCTTATCCAGCAGGCCCTGTTCGGACACCGCTGCCACGCGCAGGCCGTTCTTGATGGTGTAGCTCTGGCCCAGCGTAGTGGCCATGTCGCTGGTGATCTGCTGGCGCTGCGCTTCGTTGCCGACATCACCATGCAGTGAGACCTGCGTGCCGTCGATGTTGAGTTGGCCGCGGTTGACCTGCTTGATGGCCGGCGACAGGATCTTCTGCACGTTGGCCGACCAGTTGGGTGGCGACACCACGTTGCCCACCTCGATCTGGTCCAGCACGTTGGCGCTGCCGTACAGCTCGCGCAGCTTGGCCAGCACGGTGGCCTTGGTGGCCTCGTCAGGCACCGTGCCACCGGCGACGACCTGACCCGGGGTCGGCGTGGCCGCCGTGACCGTTGCGGCAGCCGGCGGCTGGTCGCCCGGGGCAGCGAAGGTGAGGCCAGGCAGCGCGGCGAGGCACACCATCAGGATCGTTGCTGGCCGGAAGCCGCGCTTGATTGCATCCAGACCCATGTTCATTCTCCGATGAAGACTTCGCGGAAGGTGTCGACCGCCACGCGCAGCGAGAGCTGCGGTTGATCCAGGTAACTCACGAATTTGGCCAAGCCGTACTCTCCGCTCACGTGCTGGTCGACCCATTCCGGATCGTCGATGTTGATGTTCTGCTCGGCATACGCCAGCGGCGACATCACGCTGTGCAGCGTGCGCGACGATGCACCGTTGAAGCCGATGACCAGGCGCTCGGCGCCGTTGATCTCGCCCAGGAACAGCGAGAGTTCGAAGTCCGCACGCTGCAGGAAGCGCGACACCAGCTCCAGCCAGAAGCTGGCCACCAGACTGCGGTACAGCGGATCAGCCGGCAGGGGCAGGGTGAGGCCCTTTTCCAGGCGCGATGAGCCATTCGACATGACCGGCTGCAGCAGCGTGCCGAGTGCGAGCAGCGTGCGGCGCAGGCGGATGTTGTGGCCCTCGGCGCGCAGCATCTGCTCAAGCCCTGAGACGGTCTGGAAGTCGATGAAATCCGAAAAGCTGGCGTCGTAGGCCTGCGTGCCGTTGTCGGTTTCCACGCTGTGCTGCCCTTCGGCCAGCAGGCGCAGCCCCTCGGTGGCATCCGAGGCCTGGCCGAGCGAGATCATCTGCTGGCCGGCCCGCGTCCACAGGCGCGCCAGTGCGATCGGGCTGCGCGCGATGAAGCTGATGGGGCGGTCCACCTCCATCGCCGCCGCCGTTAGAAACGGAAAGCGGCGCGAAGACAGGTCGCTACTGGCCATCAGCGTGCCGGCAATCGCCAACCGGCTCTGCGAGCCCAGGAAGGCGAATTGCACGGGCTTCCACGTGTCGTAGGTGGTCTTCCAGTCCGGCGCTTCGGCCAGCAGCTCCATGCCTTGCGCCAGCCAGCGGTCGAGCGTGTCGAGCAACTGGACGTTGTTGGCGCTTTTGACAAAGTCGCCGCGCGATGGAAGCTTGCCGAAGTACGAAAGCTGCAACTGCGTCAGGCTCATTGTGCCGTCCCCCCTTGCTCTTCCGTCACGGCGGACCGGGTTGCGGCCTGCGTCTGAGCAGGGGCCGGTGTGCGGCCCGCCGGTGGCGAGCCAGCCGGGGCGGGTGGGGTGGAGGTGTTGAGCGGTGCGTTCATGTCGGCAATCGACGTCGGCAGGCGCAGGCCGCGCAGGCCCTGGCCTTGCGGCGAGTCGGAAGCCGTTGTGCCGCCGGTCTGCGGGCTGCTGATGATGCGCAGGCTGATGGCAACCGTCAGGCCGTCCTTCGTCCACGACAGATCGAACGCGCCATCCGGGCGACGCTTGCGCTGCGCGGTGGCAATCAGGCGCTCCAGGCCAAAGCGGCCCGGCTCGTTGAGCAGTTCCACCGTGCGGCCATCAAACGTGGTGGCCGTGACCTTCGCCCCAGGCGTGCCTTGCGGATTCGGCCACACGAAGTTGGCCCACTGCGGCGGCGTGTTGCGATAGCGCAGTTGCTGGCCGTCGATCTCGATCGTGTATTCGGTGGCGCCTTGCGATGGCACCGGCAGGATCTGGAACACCGTCTGCGGGGCGGCAGCGGCTGCACCACCGGCACCACCACCTGCTGCACCGCCCGTGAGCGGCGCGATCCAGCGTGTAAAGCCGGTCGTGAACTCGGGCACGAACGACAGGCCCAGATCCCCCCAGGTGCGGGCGGCAAGCATGTCGCCACGGCGCACCGACAGCGGGCCGATGGTCGTGCTGGCGAACTTGGCAATCGAGCCATCCGGGCCGAACACCTGGCCGATTTCGGCTGCGCTGGCTTCGATCTTGGCGTTGGCCGAGAACGGGTACTTATCCGCCAGCGTGGTGGCAAACGTCTGGTAAACCTGCGCGTTCCACACCTTGTTGATTTCTGCCGTGGCCGGGCGGATCACCACCGCATACGACTGCAGCAGCGGACGCACCAGCAGCGGGCGCAGCGTTGCGCGTTCGCTGTCGGTCATGCCGGTCAGCATCTGTTCGTCAACGTACTTGAGTGTGTCGGCCAGTTCGGAGCCGCTGCCGTCCAGCGTCTGCTGCATGAGCTGGCGTGCACCCGGGCCCGGATCACCCTGGTTCTTGATGAGGTTGAAGCGGGTGCGCACCTTGGACAGCGAATCCATGTAACCGCGCAGCAGCGACTTGTCGTCACGCACCATCACCACGCGGGCCAGGCCAGAGAATTCCTTGCCCACAGGCCCCATCGGGATCGCGCCGGCATCGGCGATGTTGCCCGTGTCGACATTGATGTTCACCTGCGATGGCGTCTGACGCGCAAAGAGCTGTTTGAACCAGCCCAGCACGCCGGTCTTGGCTTGCTTCAGCCCCGCATTGAGCATCGACGGGTTGTCCCACGAAGTCTGGTCGTAGGCGGTGTCGAGCACCTTGCGGATCGGCGAGTTGGTCGGGTCGCCCAGCAGGTTCATGCCGGTGACAGCCTGGTCGAAGCCGGTGAAGTCCTGGATGGCCACCCCCTGCATGAAGCGCTGCCACTCGCGGGCGTACTCGGTCTTGTACATCGTGACCAGCGCCTTCTGGATCTGCTCGGGGCTGCCTTCCAGCGTCAGGTCGTCGCGCGCGGCGACGTTGAGCACCCAGTCCTTGGTCTGCAGTTCCTTGTTGGCGGCTTCGCGGATGGCGGGCTGCACATAACCGAGCCAGGCTTCCTTGGTGAAGGTGCCGGGCACGGCGTAGCTGCCGGCCACCACACCCGCGCCGGTCTCACCGACGATGCGGGCGACCGTCATCGGGGCGTAGCGCGTGGAGGCGCGGGCCTTGATCTCGGCATAGGCGCGTTCGCGGGCCGGCATGCCGCGCACCACGCGGCGCAGGTTTTCACGCGTCTGGTCGACCAGCGAGAGGTTGCCCTCCAGCATCGGCCAGTTGTCGTCATTGACGTGCGCCAGGAAGAACGACAGGTTGCGCTCTGCCGAGCGGATCATCTGCTCGCGAGGCATGTTGCCCCGGTTGTCTTCCAGCCAGCCGCGCCAGAAGCGCGTGATCTGATCGGTCAGGTGCGCGACTTCCACATGGCGCTTGTCCGACAGCATCAGGTAGGTCTTGAGCGCGTTGTAGCCGTCTTCCACGTTGGTGGGCGAGGCATCGGTGTAGCGCTTGGCACCGGTCGAAGCGGTGGCTTGGTTTGGCGCGGCCGGCGCGTTGGCCGCAGCACCCGAGGCACCACCCACGGTGGCGGTTGCCGTGGTCACAGACGTGGTCATCACCGCACCGGTTTCAGGCGGACGCACCATCGGCGCGAGTTGATCCGGGTGCGCGTTGACTTCGGCCAGGAAGGTTTCGATGGCGCCGCCCACCGGCTTGAGCATGACCTGGCGCAGGCCGTTGTAGTACTCATCCAGCAGCTTGTGCTGCAGCGTGTCGCCTTGGTACAGGCCCAGCGACAGCGCGAGCGGGTGGTCGTTGCGATAGCGGTCGAGCTGCTCGATGCGGTCTTGCAGCATGTCGAGCGCTTCCAGGCGGGCCTGCAGGTCGACGCGGTTCTGCTGCATCTTCACGATCTTGTCGAGATCGGCCTGCACGTTGGCCGTGAGCGTGCGGTTGCCCATGTACGACCACGTCCAGCCGCCCAGCATCAGGCCCAGCGCCAGCACCAGCCCGAAGAAGGTGGCGATGCGCAGGCGCGTCTTGGCGGGGCTCGCAAACTGGCGCACCGTCTGGCGGTCCGCAAAGATCACCTTGGAGAACAGGTCGCGCAGGAAGAAGCCGTTCTTGGAGAACACCTCGCGGCTGCGCGCAGCGCCATCGGTCGACAGGCCAAACCGGCGCGCGATGCGTTCGGCCGACGCGCTGTTGGTCGCACCTTCCTGCAGTGCGCTGGTGAAGTAGAAGCCGCGGAACACCGGCTTGTACTGGAACGGGTTCTCATCAAACAGCGTGACAAGGAACGAGCGCAGCGTCGGCTTGATCGACGCGAACTCCAGCGGGAAGCTCAGCAGCCCCGGCGAGAGCTTGTTCTTCTGATGCAGCGCGATCTGCGCCACGCTGATCTCCTTCAGGCCGTCGCACAGCTCATCAAAGCGCTGGTCGAACATGGCCGCCACATCGGGCTTGGCATCCGGCTCGAAGGGCAGGGAAGAGCCCCACACGCGGTCGCGCTCCTGCTTCTCGCTGTCGCCAAAGAATTCGGTAAAGCCGGTAATCAGGTCGGCCTTGGTGAACATCACGTACACCGGGGCGAACACCTCCAGGCGCTCCGTCAGCTCCTGCACGCGCTGGCGCAGGTTCTTGGCCAGGTTGATGGCGAACTCGGGGCGGTTTTGCGTGAGTTCCGACACGCTCACCGTCACCACAATCCCGTTGATGGGGGCCTTCGGGCGATAGCGCTTGAGCAGGTCCAGAAAGCCGAGCCATTCGCGGCGGTCTTCTTCATGCACCGAGTAGCGGCCGGCGGTATCGAGCAGGATGCCTTCGGTGGTGAAGAACCAGTCGCAGTTACGCGTACCGCCGATGCCCTGAATGACTGCGCCGCCCTTGTCGGCAAACGGAAACTGCAAGCCCGAATTCAGCACCGCCGTGCTTTTGCCCGCCGCCGGGTTGCCGATCACGATGTACCACGGCAGCTCATACAGCGCGGCGTCTCCCGACAGTTGGCCGAGCTTGGAGCGCTTGATGGTTTTGACGGCTTCAGCCAGGCGCACGCGCAGGGCTTCAACTTCCTCGCGCTTGTCGGGGGTGGCGGCCTTGTCGGCCGTGGCCGCCTGCTCCAGCACGCCTTCCAGCTTCTTGCTGGCCTGACGCGCGCGCCAGCGCTTCCAGATGTAGGCCACCAGCCACAGCGCCAGCAGCACACCCAGCGCGATGCCGGCCCAGACCAGGCCAATCTCGAAGGTCTGCGCGATCAGCAGCAGAAAGATGGTGAGCACGATCACGCCGAGAACCGACAGCGTGCGTGAGTTGGTCAGGAAGTTTAGGAAGCGTTGCATGTTGCCTTCGGCTCGCGAGCGGACAAAGTCGGATTCGGGATCGGAATTCAGGGTCAGGTCAGGCGCGGCACCACCGCAATGGCGCCGCGCTGCTGGATGTCGTTGGCGGTGATGGCCAGCACGGGCTTGCCGCTTTGCTGGCTCAACTGGTGCGCCACCACGACAGGCAGCAGGGCACCCGCCGCGCCGACGTAACCGCACGGTGTGCCCAGGGGCAGCAGATCGGCGGCCACGTCCAGCGTGGGAAAGCGTTCAGAGACGATGCGTGCGACCTCCACGGTGCGCACGGGGTGCATGCCGGTGTCAGTGACGACGCTGGCGACGAGCGGTTCCGCATCGGCGTCGGCCGGCTTTGCATCGGCAGGCGGCGTCTTGCTGTTGGCTTCGACAGGCGCGGCTGCGGCAGCGAGGGTCTCCAGCACGTGACGTACCGCGCCGCCAAGGGCTTCCAGTTGTGGCTGGCCGCGATTGGGCGTCGGCGCCTCCAGGCGGGCCACGCTGGCGCGGGTGATCGTGATGGCGGCCGGTTGCGCGTCGTCACCCGTGCCGTCAACAGACGGGGCAGCCTGGACCGCAGCGAGTGCTGGTGCGCAGAGCAACACGCCAGCGGCGGCTTCGCCCGGTACGCGGCCATGCTGGCGGTTGGCCTCGAACAACTGCTCCTGTTGCGTCAGTTGTTCCACTGCGCTGGGGCCGACCAGCGAGTCGGCCACCACCAGCATGCGCAGCACGCGTTCGTCGCTTGTGCGGTTGACGGCCTGCGTGGCGCGATCAAGCAGTAGCAAGGCATCGGCATCGCCCTTGGCGGTGATCGGCTCAAGGGTGAGGTGATTCGTCGGCCAGATCACGCTGATGCGCTGGCGCAGCCAGGCATCTGCGATGGCCTGTTGTTGCGGTGTCCATTCGCGCGGCAGCAGGGCGGTGATGACGAGCCGCGTGGCATCTGGGCCGGCGGGTTCGGGGTGTTGCGCGACGGCATGGGCCGCAAGTTCTTCGGCAACCTGCCCGGCAAGCGTCAACGCGCGCAGCTGTTCGTCCAGCCAGTCCACGTCTGGGTGGCGCTCCGTCAGCTCGGTGCGCAGGTCTTCGGTGTTGAGGCCATCCACGGGTGCTGCAAAGATCGGTTGGCCAAAGCCTTGTACGTCCGTCAGGCCCGGCTGGATGCTGGCCTGCACCGCGTCCACCAGCGATGCCGCATCGCTGCCGCCCGGCGCGCGCAACGCGCTGGCCAGCAGTACGGCACGCCAGTGGCGCGTTGCATCTTGCGGGTCGGCCGGTGTGCCATCGCTCTTGGCGGCAGCAGCGGGTGCTGCGGCCGAGAGTTCACGCCCGGCCGCCACGTTGGTGCGGATGCCGTCCAGCGCGCGCTTGATGACCCAATAGCCAATCACCATGCCCAGCGGCAGCAGGAACAGGTAGGTGACGATGTCGGCGGTGCTCGGCATGCGGTTGGTGGACTGCCACCACACGATGACGGCAATCCACACCACCACGAACGCTGCCAGCAGCGTCAACCCGGACCGGAAGAGTCGTGCGGCCATGTCGTTCTCAGATGCTGCCCGTGTTGCCTTGGCTCGACAGGAGCGTGGCGCCGCAGGCGGTCTTGTCGCCGTGGCGCGCGGCCTGCTTGCCGTCGATGATGACGTTCGGGTCTCCGGTCACGATGACAGTGGTGCCGCCATGCCCCTGCTTGGGGCAGGTGACCTTGTCGCCCACGCAGGCGATGCCCTTGCCGCCCGTGGACGTGTTGCCCGACGCGCTGATCACCACACCGCCGTGGTCCGTCTTGTCACCCAGCAGGATGAAGGGACGTGTCATTGCATGCTCCCCTGATGTGTTCGATTCATCGATTCGTCACTGGCCTGGCGCGTCGGGACGCTTGCCGAGTACGCCCTTGCGCCGCAGCTCCACATGGCCCAGGTCCATCATCTTCCAGCGGCCGCCCCACACGAGGCCAACCGATTCCGCCGTTTGCCCATACAACTCATAGCCACGCATCGCCCACGGATCTTTCTCACTGATCACCAGCTTGCCGTCGCGGAAGAACGCGCTATCTGCCGCCAGACCGTACTGGTGGTAGCTCTGATACGCCCCAGCCTGTGTGACATTGCTGCCCATCGCCGCGAGCTTGGCTTGCCGATCGGGGCTGCGGAAGCCTTCGAGCAGCGCCATCTCGTAACCGTGTTCGTCGCGCATGATCTTGTAGACGAGCAGCAGACGCTGGCGGAAATCGGCGTCGAGCAGGTTCCAGTCACGGCTCGCATCGCGGATGGCCGGGCGGATCAGCTCGACCTCGCGCGTGGTGAACACCTCGGGCGGCAACGGCGGCGGCGGGATCAGCCGTTCACCATTGAGCAGCGCAGAGATGTGCGGGTCCGGCTCACGTACCTGGTCATCGTCAAACTCGAACGACTGCTGCTCGCGCAGCGCCAGCGCCACAATGGGCGGCACCGACAGCACACCCACAGCCCCCAGCAGCAACAGTTTCCGGCGCGCCACAAACCGCTTGAACGCAGACGCATTCGACGCCGCGCTGTCTACCGACCCGCGCAACGAGCCCGCCGAGCGCGCACCAACCACGGCCGCACCGGTGCTTAGGCGCTGCCACTGCGCGCGCACGACCGCAGCGCAGCGCTGCCGAACCGACGGCAACAACAGCACCGCAGCCACCACCACCATGGCGACGAAGTAGAGAGCGAGAACAACGAAAACCATACCGACCTGCGGAGCGTAGGCGTTTACATCAATTCAGCCTGATTTATATCTGTATTCAGGGATGGAAAATATTATGAAACGATAAAAATTCAGCCGATTTTAGGTTCTGCTTTATTAACAAACGATAAAGAAAGCGTGTGTCTTTCCTAAGCATTTGTCTTTCAGCTAGGCCAGACTTAGAATCAGCAGCCACAACCGGAATCGGCATGTTTTGTTGTACCTGATGCTCGGACGTTGTTTTTGAAGCGCATACGCTCGCCGCGCATTCTATTTCAATTCTGGACCCGTGATGAGTAATAACGGCGATTTGAAAAAAGAAGGGCCCCCAACGCTCTTCAATTCCCAGCCTGAAACTGATGAGGCTGGCCATACACGCATCCTCGCGAGCCTGGAAGGCAGGGTCGGGGCGGGTGGCAAGCCGCCCAAGCGTTCGGGGCGTCGCTATGGCATCGCTGCGGTCATCGCGGTGCTGGTGGCGGGCGTCGGCGCCTGGGTGGTGCTGAACCCGCCGGGCGATCAGAGTGCACCGCAAGTGGCCGAACACGCGACGCCTGCCACCCCTGCAGCCGCACAGCAGGCCGCAGCCGAGCCCACGCAGGCCACGGCGGCCGCGCCCGCAGCAGCGGCTGCCAGCGAGAGTGCCGCAGCCTCCGCGGCCACCATCGTCAACGTGACCCCCAATGACGAGCACACGCTCGACAAGCTGGGCAAGGATGAGCAAACCGCCAAGGCAACTGCCGATGCTCCTGCAAAGGATGCCCATACCTCGACCACGGCGCAGCAAGCCGTGACGGCCAAATCGGGTGATACGCCGCAAGCCAAGGCGGAAACCGCCAAGCTGGTTGCAAAATCCACCAATACACCGGTCAAGGTGGCACAAGTTACAAAGGCAAAACCGCAAGCCACGACAAAAGCCAAGAACCGTAAAGGCGGATTGGCGGCGGATGATCCGGATGCCGATTTGCTGGCGGCATTGCTTGCACCGCAAAACGCCAATCAACCGGCCAATCAACCCAATTACAAGGGGAAATAGCCGCTCGGTGGATGTCCGGAAGGGCAATCGTCAGGCGATGTTTGTGTTGCCGGGCGTTAATCAGGCGGCTGGCGCAATGCGAGACAATGCGCCGCCCACACAATGCATGCGCGCCGGCTTCACGTCATCGTTCTTACGTGATGCGCCCGTCGTTGCAGTATCGGACAGCGAATGGACGTAACGACCCTTCTCCAGAACCTCTTTGCGCCGGCGCATCGTCTGTATGCCCTGGAAGGCGAAGGCCCGCTGGCAGACCTGGCGGTGGAAGCGTGGCTCGGCCGCGAGGCGCTCTCCGATTTGTTCGAGTGGCGCGTGGTGGCGGTCAGCGCCAACGCGCGCATTGCGCTCAAATCGCTGCTCGGCCAACGCGTGACGTTGGTCACGACCTTGGCCAATGGCACGCAAGCCAAGCGCACCGGGCTCATTCGCCTGGCTGAGAAGCTCGGTGCGGATGGCAGCCTCACGCGCTATCGCCTGACCGTCGTGCCCTGGTTCTGGCTGGCGACGCAGCAGCGCCACAGCCAGGTGTTCCAGAACCGGCCGCTGGCGGACATCTTTGAGCAGGTGCTGAACCCGTACGCACCGTATGCATCGTGGCGCTATGCCGCCGGCGCCGAGGCGCGCATGAACGACTTCGGCACGCGCAGCCACATCGCGCAGTTTCGCGAGACCGACTACCACTTCGTCACACGTCTGCTGGCAGAGGCCGGGCTCGGCTTTACCACGGCGGAAGACGAGCATGCGCATGGCGGTCATACGCTTGTGATCTTTGCCGACAGCACCCAGTTGGCGGAAGACACGGAATCGGCTGCTGATGGCGGCATTCGTTACCACCGCGCGCACAGCCAGGAAGAAAGCGATGCTATCCAGCAACTCGCCTGCCACAGCCGCACGACCGTAGGCGGCGTGGCCGTGGCGGCGTGGGACCCGGAGGGCAAGAGTAGCGTGCGTGGTCATGCGCCGGCACGCGCTGGTGCCGTATCGGGCAGCCCCGACGCGTATCTGTCGATCAGCCCATCGCTGGCGCCCGATGCCGCCAACGCACAGCGCGTTGCCGAACAAGTCATGGAAAGCCTGGAGGCGCGCGCGCTGCTGTTCTCCGGCCGTGGCACGGTGCGCACGCTGCGCAGCGGCACGCGCTTGCAGTTGCGCGACTGCCCGCATCTGCCGCAAGACGGCAATGCCGATGCCAACGCACCGTATCCGCTGCTGATGGATCTGGTGGAGCACTGCGGCATCAACAACCTGACGGCCGACACGCACCTCGCGCTGGGCCAGCGGTTGGGTGGGTTGGACGCTTCACTGCTGTTTGATACGCCACCTGATGCGCCGGAATCCGGCCCGGGTGTCTTCGGTTTCCAAGAGGCGGACGCGCCCGTCGAACGTTTGACGCCCACCGGCGATCTGTTGGCCGCAGCGCGCAAGCATGGCTATGTCGGCCTGTTCCGCGCCAGCGATGCCCGCCGCCCCTGGCGCCCGGCCGTGACCGAACCCGACACCGGCCGTTTGTACTCGCCGCCCACGGCACAAGGCGTGCACAGCGCCATCGTGGTCGGCCCCGATGGCCAGACGCAAGCCGGTGGCGATGGCGAACATCACACCACCCCCGCCGGTGAAATCCGCGTCCGCTTCCCCTGGCAACAAGGCGAGCGCGCTGATGACCGCAGCACCCGCTGGGTGCGTGTGGCACAGCGCCAGGCAGGCGCGGGCATGGGCTGGCAGTGGCTGCCGCGCATCGGTCAGGAAGTGCTCGTCAAGTTCAGCGAAGACGACATCGACCAGCCGGTCGTGATTGGTGCGCTGTACAACGGGCAAGGCGAAGCCGGCATCGCGCCCACGCCGGGCGGGCAGGGTGCCTCTGGCCAGAGCGACGGCGCCGCGCTCTACAAGCAAGGCAGCGACAGCACCACCAGTGCGCAGGGCAACGTTGCCGGTGGTCACAGCCCCGCGTGGCATGGCATGGGCACGGAAGCCGAAGGCCATCGCAACGCCGCCGCACACACGGGTTTCAAGAGCGCCGAGCACGGCGGCAGCGGCTACAACCAGCTCGTGTTTGACGACAGCGACGGCCAGCTGCGCACACAGCTTGGCACCACGCAGCAGTACAGCCAGCTCAACCTCGGCCACCTCGTTCATCAACAAGACAACCGGCGCGGCAGCTTCCGCGGCCAGGGCTTTGAGTTGCGTACCGATGGGCACGCCGCCGTGCGCGGTCAGGCGGGCCTACTGCTTACCACGTACCGCGATGCCAGCAACGGCAAAGCCCTGCCCACGGGTGACAACGCAGCAGGCATCGCGTTGATCAAGCAAGCCAAGTCACTGACCGCATCATTGGGGCAGGGCGCTGTCACGCACCAGACCACCGCACTTGCCACCGCCAAGGACGACGACGCCCCACTCGGCAAGCAGGCAAAGGCTGCTGCCGGCATGGTCGACGGCAAGGCGCTGGATGCCGCCAAGCAAGACGCCAGCGCCGGCAACACCGCCACGCAAGGCAAGGTGCCGCACCAAGGTGAGGCCATCGCGCACCTTGCCGGCCGTGCTGGCGTGGTGATGGTGGCGGGCCAAGACTTGCAGTTCTCCAACGGCGAAAGCATCGCCCTTGGCAGCGGCCAGGACACAAACCTCGCCATCGGCAAACAGGCGCGCCTGCACGCGGGTCACGCCATCGGTGTAGCAGCGGGTTTGTCCAAGGCAGGGGACAACAACATCGGGCTGCAGATCACCGCGGGGCAGGACAACATCGACGTGCAGGCCCAGCACGACGTGCTCAAGCTGATGGCCAAGCAAGACCTGAAGCTGGTGTCGGCCAACATGAACGTGGATTTTGCGGCGGCCAAGCGGATTCGCATTGCCACGGCGGGCGGGGCGTCGATCACGATCGAGGGCGGGAACATTACGGTGGAGTGTGTCGGGCCGATTACGTATAAGGCGGCGCAGCGGCAGTTTCAGGGGCCGGTGAATGCGGACTATCCGTTGCCGACGTTTCCTGTGTCAGCGATCCCGTACAAGCCGATGGAATTCAGTATGAAGCTTGCCAATACTCCGGGGCTTGGTGGGCATGCCATTGCTCACGCGCCTTGGAAAATCGCAACAGGAGATGCTCCGGAAGGACTTGGATTGGTAGCCGAGGAGCATTTAGTCGCGCAAGGCATGACAGATCAGGATGGCCATCTGAATCTGACAGGTGAGCAACACGAGGCCCTCGCGCGTGCCTACAGCAGCAACCCGAGCAGCACGTGGCTCGTGTATCCGGGGCAAACCGTCCGCATCAATGTGGCGCAGCAGCAAGACGACTGGACAGATCAGGATTCTGCCCGCCACGCACTGAACGCCGCCGACTTCAGCGCAGATTTGCCCACAGCGATCACCAGTGACCAAACTCAGAGTCATCTGAGCTACGCACGGCAAGCGCTCGGTGCCAGCACCGCTAAGCAGATCTACGAAAAACTCACCAAATAAGTCAGATGGGCGCACCTGAAAAGCAGATCCACCAGATTGTTGGTAAGGACGGAAAACCCGCAAAGACGGCCGTCTCCGCGCCTGGGTGTTTCCTCCATGGCAAGGAATTTTTTTCAAAGGCCCGCAAAGGTAACGCTGTGCGGTACTACGCGACCGGCGCCGAGTACTTTGCGGAAGTCGCTAGTGCGATCGAGGGTGCGAAGTCCTGTGTCTTTATCGTTGGATGGCAGGTGAATTTCGACGTCACCCTGACTGGTAAGAAAACCCTCTGGACATGCCTGCGCAACGCTGTACGGGGTGGCGCCAGTGTCTATGTGATGCCCTGGATGTCGCCTAAAGTAGGCGTGGATACTGGTGATTTCGAAACCGCGTTAGCCGTTATCCAATTGAACGCGGGTCTGCCGGCACCTCGCGCATTTGTCCTACCTGCGGTTTCGCAATGCGATCAGGTAGGTGCACTCGGTATTGCTTTCTCTCACCACCAGAAGCAGGTGGTGATCGACAACAAGGTGGCATTCGTCGGCGGTATCGACTTGGCTTACGGCCGCCGCGACGATGGCCGGTTTCTGCTGAAGTCCGATGGCAGAAAAGGCAGCGAGTTGTACAACAGTTGCGTGCCGCCGATCCATTCGTTGTCGCACACCGAACAAGTGGATTACTTGACCCGTGCCGAACTTGTTGCGGCTTGCTTCGACAACAAGCTGGGCAACGTCGCACAGTTTCTGCTTTCCGCGCCAATCAAAGAAATTGCCATGGCGATGGACGCCTGGAGCACGGCCAAAGGCAAGGTCCAGGATACCAAGCAAGAGATATCAGACTGGTGGGACACGGTCGATCTGGTGCCGGAGTTCATACACCAGGCGCAGAAGAAGGTTGAGGATGTAAAGGAGGCGGTTCGGGAGGGGGCAATCGATGCCGGGCAGGATGCCGCGACGGGTTTGGCGCAATGGAGTTTCCACAAACTGGACCGTGCCACGCAAACCAAGCTTAAAGGCTTGTGGGATTTTGGTAGCGCGCAGGCGCAGGACGCGGCGACAGCTCTAGTTGCGTGGCTGAATGGTGCCTCCCTGGCAAACTTGCCCCCTAAGCTGCTTGAAACCACGGCACAGAGCATTCAAGCGTTTGTGATTCGCGTGGTGCTTGCGTTGCAGGCCCAGGGCGATCAGCGCAAGACGTGCTACGAAAATCTGGAGAAGCTCGGAAAATTGCTGCCGACCGGGGGCAAGAGCGTCGACCCCGACAAGCAGCCGCGCATGCCTTGGCACGACGTGCACAGCCGGGTGGAAGGTCCATCTGTCTACGATCTGAGCCGGAACTTCGTGCGTCGCTGGAATGGCGTGGCAAAGCAATACGAGCTAAGCGATGGAAAAACCGTCGAGGTGTTGCTTAAGAAAATGGGCACCAATGCTCCGCTGAAGGTGCGGCGGATTGCTGCCGAGCACCGCCCTGTCGAATCTACCGACATGCCCGGCAATTGTTGGGTGCAGTTGCTGCGCAGCGCTCCGTTGAAGATGCGTAAAGCGGAAGCGGCTGGTGAAGGAGAGCAAGAAACGCCCACGGTTCGAGAAAGCGGCTGCCTGAGCGCGATGCTCAAGGCGATCCGCGAGTCCGTGCACTTCCTCTACATCGAGGGGCAGTTTTTCCAGTCCGAGTATGGTGAGGATGTGGTCGGCGACGCTGATGTGCCGGGTGCGAAATCCGGCCCAATGCGGGCCATGATGGATCTGACCGGCTCGCCCGGATATCAAAAATATGCCAAGCAGCTCGGCATCGACGGCGTGCCCCCCGCCAAGTGGTTCAGCCGCGTGCGATGGAGTCAGGTGGATGTCGTCCAGCGTGATCTCAAAGGCGGCGGGAAGGACTTCATCAACGATTTGAAGAAGGTGTTGGCGAGCCAGGCTGCCATTGCGGGCACTGGGGCACTGGGGCCTGCACAGAAGACGCTGCTGAACCCGATCAGCAAGGCGTTGGGTGATCGTATTGCGAGAGCGATTCGGGATGATCTGCCGTTTCACGTGTACATGGTGTTGCCAGTTCACCCGGAAGGCACGCTGGATACGCTCAACATCATGTCCCAACTGCATTTGACGATGCAGTCGTTGGTGTTTGGCAGCAATAGCTTGGTCAACCGGGTTCGACGGGCGTTGCTGGCGAAGCAGTATATGAAGGAGAAGAAAATATCTTGGAATCAGGCCGAGGCGATTGCCGAAGAGGTCAAGCCTAGTGAACTCGGTCGCAATATTGCCAACGACCGGTGGGGCCAGTATCTGACGCTATTGAACCTTCGAAATTGGGACACGCTTGGCGGTCGCCCGGTGACAGAGCAAATCTATATACACAGCAAGTTACTGATTGCCGATGACCGTACCGTCGTGCTGGGCAGCGCGAATATCAACGACCGCAGCCAGATGGGCGATCGAGACTCGGAGTTGGCTGTCATCATGCATGACGACGCACCACTCTCTGCGCCGCTAGATGGTAAGCATGTGCAGAAGGTTGGCGCTTCAGCGCACAATTTGCGTAAAGCCTTGTGGCGCAAACACTTTGGACTGATGGGGGGCGCGGCACCTGCAAGCGAGATGTCCGCTATGTTAGATAAACCCGCCGACCCCAATACTTGGCAGGCTGTTCAAGAACTTGCGCAGAAGAATGCTCTCGCTTATCAGAAAGCATTTCCACATCTGCCAGCGCTTAATAAGCCGACGCCCATTTGGCCGACATGGGTCAATGATGAGCACAAACTCGGCGGCTACATGCCCTTCAACGAACGGTTCTGGCAGGATACTGGATCAAGAACTGAGTCGTTTACGTGGGATGCCAAGAAATTGCTACCAGAGCACGCTCCGGCTGGTGTACGTGGATTCGTCGTGGCATTGCCTATCATGTGGACCCAAGGTGAGGACAATACCTCTGGCATTAACCTCACCACATTGGCGGACATCGGCACCGAGGGTGGCCTAGAGCCCGTGCAGCAGACAGCGGCCCTAACACCCAATCAGTCCGACCAAATCAGCACGTGACAGGCGCATAGGGAAACGCATTCATGCAGTCTCGATTCTCTTTATTCAACGTACGGCGACTGGCCGCCTGTGCGGCAGCGATTTGCCTAGTTGCGTGCGGCCGAGGTGGCCATGCGCAAGAACCTGAACCGAAAGAAGTGGAGGTCACGGACCGCCTCGGCGAACGGGTGCGGATACCGAATCCGAGCAGAGAAGACCGGTTGGAAGCGACGGGCCCGGGATATGCCACACCGCCTGATGGCCGCTCTGAATGCCTTGGGCGGCTGATGTTCGATGTGCCACGCAGTCCCAATTTTGAATGGGCAATTGCATCGACCTCGTCAAAGCAGGGAGCCTACGAGCAGCTATATCAATCCTTTGATAACGGCACAGGAGGGGGGCGAATCGAAATTGAAACGCCGGAGTTACTTACGGTGTTTGCAGTATATGGACCTGTTACGCCGGCGCTACGAGAAGAATTTCTCAATGATCGCAAGCGCATGAACGAGGCAACTCTACGCGGTAAGCTGGACTCCTTGCGGATTCAAAAGGAAAGAATTGAGACGCGCAAAAAGACTCCGGAGCTTGCTGATCCTAGCATTCAAGAAATGCTTATCGATCGATTGAAGCAGACTGAGCAGGACGTTGCCGATCTCAAGGCGGATCGATACCAAAAAGCCATTGATCTCGGACGACCAAATAGCGCCGCTTTCCGCTCGGATAACCACAAGTCTGCTTCCACTTACATGCGTGGGGCAATCGTACTCGGCAAGCATCTCATCGCTTTTGAATCGATGCTGCGTGGGCTCCAGAACAATGAAGACCCAACGGAAGCCAAGTGGGCCGTCGCTGAAAACGCACTACGCAAGCTAATCGGCCAACTGCAGGCACGAGACCTGTACGAAATTCCCAACGAGCGTGGCTTTTGCCTGCCTTATGCCTTCCTGCGTGACGATGGCACGTACGGCAACGAAATCTCGTCGTCGTTCCGACTGTCCGATAGCCCTGCGGTGCTTTACAAGCTGAGTTTTTCGGCAGTGCCAGCAGGCAAAGGCTCGGCGACGACACTGATTAATGCGACAGGCCGTTCAATGGCGGGTTTGATTGGAGCATCGCCTGAAGGCATGAAGGTGACGCAGCGCTTGGGACCCCGCCCGGTCAAGATTGGCGCACTGACTTCAGAGCAAGGCGGCGTTGTCGTCGAAGCACAGCGACCAGGAAAGCCGCCCCGCGAGGGTTATCACGCCTATGCCGGTAATGCCGGTTGGTCGGGCTCGCAGATTCTGCCAACCATTGAGGTCGTCATGCAATCGGCCAGCCGAGAGGCCTATCCGAAGCTGAATGCGGACGCACCGCCATATGCTGAGTCACGCCCCCGGTTTGATGCGTTGCTCAAAAGCATCCGGCTGAGGCCGACGACGCCACCGATGCCTGAGTTGGAGCAGGTGGTCAAGCGGTAGACGTGTACGGTTTTCAGCTCATCAGGTTTGAATTGATACGGTTCAAGATGTCGATGTGGGAGCCTCAGGAGAGGGTTGTCAGTGGTGCCCGCGAAATGCGAATGCGCGACTTCATCCGAGGCATCGCAATCTTCCCCATTGCCGGTTTGGCCTGCTGGGGGATTTTCTGGCTTGGACGCGATAGCCGCGGTTGGGCTAGTCATGGCTGGGCTGTAGGGTTGCTGCTTCCTCTGCTTGCCGGAGCTGTCATCGCAATTGCCGGCACCATCTGGACGCTAGTCGCAGGGCTGATGCACAAGACATTCAAGATCAGTGCGATCGGACTGGTGCTTGGGCTCTTGCTCGTGAGGGTTGTGGTCGGGTTTGCATAGGCTGATAGCTGTGTTTCCGCGCAAGCGCCAGTCGCGGCCGGTTGGCAAAGCGAGTGCGGAGCTCTCACCTCGGCCCTCTATCGCAGTTCGTACGTTGCCCTGGGTTCGACGGTGCACGCTGGGCTATTCGGTCTTTATTTCAATCAACCTCTCTCAGAAAGATGCAATACAAAATCGCTGCAGCCCTTCTCGCCGCCGTCTGGGTGAACGCCAGCATCGGCGCTCAGCTCACCACGACGTCGCAGGCCTCTGCCAACCCCGTTCAAGTCAGCACAAAGACCAAAGCTCAGGCGAAGAAGCACGTAAAGAAGCGCTCTAAGATCGTGCGCTCCCGCAAGAACAACGCGGCACCGGCTCGCGATTCCGATGCGGACGTGCTCGCGCAGGTGCTGGCCTCGGACAACAAGAGTCCGCTGTGGGCAAAGCCGCAGCAGTAAGCGCGTGGCTTGAAATCATCGCTTTGCACGGTTCGGCGGTCTCTTGATGGTCGCTGGAAATCAGGAAGGCTCCGGAGCCTTGAGAAGTCTGCGTGGCGGCGTCCGACGTTCGGAGCGGCGTTTGCCAATGAAGATCTGGAAAGCCATCGGTTCGATAGCGGTAGCAACGGTTTTGCCGTACGCGTTGACAGCTTGCACCACGAAGCCAGACCCGATGGATGGCAAGGCGACGGCCAGCATCACTTCGTACAACCATACGCCCGACTATATCCACCAGTTCTACGTTGACGGGACGTGGGGAGGGAACTCGTTTGCCTATGGGGGAGGTGGGAGTTTCGTCTGTTGCTTGGCATACCCCAAGACTTGGCGCCTTGGCCTAACCGCTAAAGTGAAATGGACGACCTCCAGTTCTGATCCGAACGCAGAGGGTGATGCTGCGAAGGAGCATTGGCACGAGGCCATGGTGCCAATCGAGCAATATGCGGCAACCGGTACGTTGCACGTGCATTTCTTACCCGGCGGTCAGGTTCGACTCATTGTTTCGAACTGGGCTGCAGGGCATCCCAACTATCCGGGGCCGGCGTATCCCGTCAGGCCGGCCGATTTTCACTTTGCACCAAGCCGACGTGCAGCGCGCGAGGCTGAGGAACGCGCTCGAGCGCAGGCAGAAGGGCGGGCCCAGATCGAAGCAGAGATGCGCGCCATGCGAGGGGAGGCACCCGCTCAGAAAGAACCACCGCCGATTTTTCCTAGGGACGGGATTTTGCCGCCTCCACCCGCTCTTCCGAAGGGGGAGTGAGTACATTGCTCCCTGGCGAGCGCTTCCTTCCGGTAAATACCGCGCGGGGTTTGACGCACAGTCATCCCACGCGTGTTTCCGCAGTCACGCGAATGCGGACTAGATGTAAACGACAACGCGCCAGCAGGGCATTCCCCGGCGTCAATGTGCTATCGTCCCCGCCACACAAATTTCACAAACACCGGGTATGCACGACGTTGTTATCAGCGGCACGGGCCTGTGGGTCGCGCCGGAGGTCATCACCAACGAGGAGCTGGTCGCCTCCTATAACGCCTACGCGCAGCGCTTCAATGCGGAACACGCAGCAGCCATTGCTGCGGGCGAGTTGGCGCCGTTGTCGGAATCATCGGCAGAATTCATCGAAAAGGCTTCAGGCATTCGCCAGCGCTACGTGATCGACAAGGCTGGTGTGCTGGACCCGGCGCGCATGCGTCCGCATCTGACGCAGCGCCCGGATGATGTGCTGTCCTTGCAGGCCGAGATCGGTGTGGCGGCCGCGCGCGATGCCCTGGCTGCGGCCGGCCGCGACGCTGCGGACGTCGATATGCTGCTGTGCGCAACGTCCAACTTCCAGCGCCCGTATCCGGCACTGGGCGTTGAAATCCAGAACGGCATCGGCGCGGGCGGTTATGCGTTCGACATGAACGTTGCGTGCTCGTCGGCCACCTTTGGGCTGGAGCAGGCCATCAACGCGGTGCGCAGCGGCACCGCGCGTGCCGCGCTGGTGGTGAGCCCCGAGATCACCTCCGGCCACCTGGATTGGAAAGACCGCGACTGCCACTTCATCTTCGGTGACGTGTGTACGGCCGTGCTGGTCGAGCGCGCAGAAGACACGCGCTCGGCCGACGCCTGGCGCGTGCTCGGCACCAAGTGCGCAACCAGCTTCTCGAACAACATCCGCAACAACGCCGGCTACCTCTCGCGCAGCGAAGACCGCAACCCGGACGACCGCGACCAGCTCTTCCGCCAGGAAGGCCGCAAGGTGTTCAAGGAAGTCTGCCCGATGGCCGCCGAGCACATTGCCGGCCATCTGCAGCAACTGGGTCACACGCCGGCAGACGTGCGCCGCTTCTGGCTACACCAGGCCAATCTGGCGATGAACCAGTTGATCGGCAAGCGCTTGCTGGGCCATGAGGCCTCGGCCGATGAGGCGCCGGTCATTCTGGATGAATTCGCCAACACGGCCTCGGCGGGTTCGATCATTGCGTTCCACCGTCACCGCGCCGACATGAAGGCGGGTGACCTGGGGCTGATCTGCTCGTTTGGTGCGGGCTATTCGATCGGCAGCGTAGCGCTTCAGAAACGCTAAGCCGCCGGCGGGCGATGCTCAGGTTTTGGCCGGCAGCGTCGCCCGGAAGAACTCCAGCGCACGGCGCACAGCCTCGGCGTGGACGGCGTCACGATCGACGCCTGCCTTGTCCTGGCACAGCAGTGGCAGGTGCGGTACTGCCCCCGGGTGGCACGTATCGATGAAGGTGTAGTGCGACGCGCCTGGAACCAGCAGCACATCGGCGTTCGGCACCAGGCCGGCGATGCGGCGCACGTTGCTCTCCACGGGAACCGTCACATCGGCATCACCCGCCATCAGCGAGACGGGCAGTGCAATACTGCGCAGGGAATCTGTATCCAACGCCATGCCCAGGGCTGGTGCGATGGCAAAGACGGCCTGGATGCGCACGTCGCGGTAGGAGGCGCCTGAGCGGGCAAGGGAGGCTTCCGTTGCTGCCGTTTTCGGCGCATTGGGTCCGGGGCTCGGCTGCAAGCGATCCATTTCTGGCGGCCGGCAGATCGCATCGCCTTGTGGCCCACCGCAGAACGCTTCGAACGCCGCCACATTGGTACGTGCGCCTGCTAGCTCCAACACCGTATAACCCCCCAGCGAGAAACCCACTGCGCCAATGCGTGTGCGATCGACATGCGCGCCCAAGACCGGGTCGGCGAGGATGCTGTCGAGCGCCTCGCTCACATCCGTTGCGCGTTCCCACCACAGCATGAAGCCGTCGCGCGTGAGTGGCTCCAGCGCGTTGTTCCCCGGATGGTTCACACCCGCGACGATATAGCCGTTGGCGGCCAATGCGGCGGCCAACCAGTCGAGGCTGTCGGCTGTGCCCCCGGTGCCGTGCGACAGCATCAGCAGCGGGTAGGTGGAGTGGGCGGGCGCCAGCGCCGCTTCGCCGGCCGATGGATGGCCGCGAAATGTTGGCCGACCGGGCTCGCCGATGTTGCGCGGCGTTTCAGGCACCGACGCATCGACCGGATACCAGACGTTGGTGACAAGCGCTTCCGTGCGTGCGCCACGCCAATGCCGCTCGACTTGCGGATGGAACACGCGGGAGGTTTCGCCCACGTGGTAGGGCGCGGCGGGCTCGGCCGCGCAGGCGGCGCCCATGACAACGGCCGCCAGCGCGGCGGCAACGCAATGACGCAACATCATTACTCCTTGCGGATGGGGATCATCAGGTCGGTCACGCACGCACTCGGCACAGGGTGGCGGGCGGGACTGCGGTACAGCTCCAGCGTCGGCCGGTCATCCGGCTCGAAGCCGTAGCTGGGCAGGCAGCGGCCATACAACGCTTGCATCGTCGGGGCGATCAAGGCGTAGGGGCCGATGAGGCGGTGTGAGGCATACAGGCCGCCTTCGATGCGCATCGGCTGCAGGCCGCCCGTGATGGCGCGTGGCGTATCAAGAATGACGCCAGCAAAGTACGCAAACGAGCCGGGCGTTTCCGGATCGCCATAGCAGATGCCGATGCGATCGGGTGCGTCTAGCGACGTGCTCTCGATGCCCAGCGCCTCCCATAGCGCGATGAACGTCTGACGGATGGTCGCGATCGGGCCTTCGTGCCGCAGGCACAGCGCGTTCAGGGGCGGCTGCTCGACCAGTTCGAGCGGCGGCAGGCCAGCGGCTTCCGTAGTCGGCACGATCAGTTCCTGTTGCCGGGTTTGAAAGGCGCGCGGGCTGACCCCCGTGAACTCGCGAAACGCACGGGAAAATGCCTGCGGGCTGCCATAGCCGACGTTGATGGCGACGTCGGTGACGGAATCTTCCGCTCCGGTCAGGCGCTGGGCCGCCTGCGCCAGCCGCACGCGCTGCACGGTCTCGAACACCCCTTCACCGGTGAGCGCGCGGTAGATGCGGTGGAAATGAAACGGCGACAGGTGTGCGACCTCCGCCAGGCTCTGCACGGTGTGCGGGGCAGCGGGGTCGGCCAGGATCGCCTCGATCACGCGGGCGATGCGGCGGTGGTAGTCGCGAATGGTGCGGGGTTTCATGCGACAAAGCATAGTCGCCCGGTGGACTGCGCGCGGTGCAGCGATTGCGCAAATGTGCGCCTGCAGCGTTATCGCCCGGCCGTTGCGCGCAGGGTGGTGGAGAAGGTGCGCAGCGCCTTTTTCGCCACCGGATCGGCCACCCGAGAATGCAGCACCACGCTGCGCGGTGGCAGCGGCGGCAGGCCGAGCGATTCACCCACGTCGATGGTGCCGGGCGGTGCCACGCGCCGGCTGAGTGCGGCCACGGCCAGCCCGGCCGCGACGGCTGCGCCGATGGTGCCCACGCCGCCGCCGACAAACACTTCCTGCCACGCAATGCCCGCCGCATCCAGCACGTTGACGGCCATCTCGCGCACGCGGCAGGGCTCGGACTGGGTGGCAAGGTAGAGCGGTTCTCCGCTGCGGTGTTCGAAGTCGGGGGCGGCCATCCAGCCGAAGGGCTCTTCCATGAGGACTTCGCCATCGGTGCGGCGGCTGTCATGGCGCAGGATCACGGCCGCATCCAGTGCCCCGTCTTCAAACGCATCGAGGATCTCCCGCGAGCTGTCGATGCGGATTTCCAGCGTCAGGGCAGGTTCGGCCCGGCTCATCTGGCGCAGCAGGCGCGGCAGCTCCGCCCCGACGATGTGGTGGCTCATGCCGACCGACAGCCGGCGCCGCTCCACCCCGAACGAGCACATCGCACCCTCATGCGCGGCCACCAGATCGCGTGCCGGCCCGAGAAAGGCGCTGCCGTCCTGCGACAGCCGCACCAGGCGCGGCGTGCGCTCCAGCAGGCGGCGGCCCAGCGTGTCTTCCAGCCGCTTGATCTTCAGGCTCACGGCGGATTGAGTGGAATCCATTGCCTCGGCGGCACGCGTGAAGCTCTTCAGGTCGGCGGTCAGTACGAAGGCTTGTACGGCCTCCAGATCGAGCATCCTCATGGTTCAGTCATTTTGAAATCGAATGATTGAAATATCTTAGGATGTCTTTTTTAAATGGACAACCCGAGGCATGCTGTGAGCACGGTTCATCACCCAACACGGAGTCCACCATGCCCCTCGTTCAAGTGTCATTGCGGCGCGGCAAGCCCGTTGCCTATCACCAAGCCATTTTCGACAGCGTCTATCGCGCCATGCGCGAGACCTTCAACGTGCTGGAGGACGATCGCTTCATGGCGATCACCGAGCACGACGCCAGCACCTTCAGCGTCAGCCCCACGTACTTTGGTATTGCGCGCAGCGACGATGCGATCCTGCTCCAGCTCACCGTCAGCAACACACGCTCGCGCGAGCAAAAGCAGGCGCTCTATCGCCGCATCGTGGAGTTGCTGCAGGAGAGCCCCGGCCTGCGGCCCGAAGACGTGTTCATCAACCTGGTGGAAGTGCTGCCCGAGAACTGGTCGTTCGGCCACGGCATTGCGCAGTACGTGGCAGACAAAAGCTGAGGTGTCGCATGTTGCTCGCTCACTATGCTCACCATCTGCCCGCCGACTACGACATGGCGCGGCTGCACGTGCGCGCCAGTCAGCGTGGTCCGCTATGGGATGACGCACCGGCCCTGTTCTTCAAAGCGTTTCTGCTGCGGGAGAAGGGGCGGTTTGGCGCGACTGCCAATGAGTATTCGTCGCTCTATCTTTGGCAGCATGACGCCGCCTTCCGTGACTTTCTCGTCAACGGCCGTTACCACGTCGTGACCGAAAGCTTTGGCCGCGCGGCCATCCGCACACATGTGGCATTGGATGCGCGCAAAGGACCATCGAATACAGCGCGCTTCGCATATCTCGAAGAGAAGGACATCGCACCCGATGGAGATCTGACCGATGTCTTCCGGCACGCCATTGAACGCAACCGCGAAGCTGCCGCACTGGCAGGGACGGCGGCGGCCGTTATCGGCGTGGACACGGTGGCGTGGCGGTTGATAGGGGTACGCCTGTCGGAGGCGCCGCCTGCCGACAATGAAACCGCCACGTGCCACCAACTGCTGCATCTCGCGCAGCCGCTGCTGGAGACGTTGCCATGACCACGCGCCAGATTCTGTTTGCCTATGCGGGCGGCGTGTTGTGGGGCATGGGGCTCATCGTTGGCGCGGCGGTCACGTTGGCGACCGTCGCGCGCGACGTGCTGCGTATGCTCAGTCCTTGAGCGAATTGCCCAGCATGTCCAGCAGGAACTGCGAGCCGCGTTCGCGCGAACCGGCATCGTCGTAGCCGTCAAGGAAGGCACCTTGCTCGGTCATGACGAGGCGTGTGCCATTGCCTGCTTCACGCAGTTCCAGTGTGGCCAACGAGGCCGAGATCTTGCGGTCGTCCAGGTGCATCACGTACGAGTACACAACGCGTTCGTTGGCAATGACGTCGTGGTACAGGGCCTCGAAGCTCGACACCACACCGCTGTCCCATCGCCCTTTGACGACTTCACGGCCGCCGGGGGTGGCATCCATCTCGCGCACCAGCAGTGTGTAGCCGTTGCCGCCGGCAAACCACTTGGCCTTGGCGGCAGGGTCCGTCAGTGCCTTGAACACGCGTGAGCGCGGCGCATCGTACGTGCGCTCAATGGTGAATGTGGCATGCACGACCGAGCGCTTGATGCCGTCGGCCAGCGGCACGCTTGCGGCTTCGCGCTCCAGCTTGTCGAGCGTTTGCTTCCAGCCTTCGGGCGCGCCCTTGATCATCATCTCGGCAATCGGGGCGAGCGGCGTGTGGGTCTGCGTGACTTCCATGCGCGTGGTTTTCGCACCCTCGCCCCCTTCTTCGGCAAAGGTGACGACGGTGTGCACGTTCATCAGCGGGCGGTTATCGCCGTCCACCACGTTCATGTCGATCACCAGGCGCGCGTTGGGCACGATCTCGACAAAGTGGCCGCGCGACCAGTGGTCTTGCCCTTCGGGCGAGCGCATGCACACGTCAAACTTGCCGCCCACGCGAAACTCGACCGTCGCGTCCGGCACTGTGTAGTGCGTCGGGCAGAACCAGCGCTTGATGTGTTCAGCGGTGCTCCACGCCGTGAAGACCCAGTCGCGCGAGACGGGGAAGGTGCGTGAGATCACGAGCGGGCGCAGGGTCGTAGCGGTGGGGCTGTCAATGGTCGTCGTCATGCGGGTCTCCTTGGGTTTTGAGGGTATCCAGGTAAGCGCCGAGGCGGTCAAAGTGTTGCTCCCACTCCAGGCGCCGTTGGTTGATCCACTGCTCGGCCAGGCTCAGGGCCTCGGGTTCGATCCGGCAGGTGCGCACGCGGCCCACCTTTTCCGATCGCACGAGACCGGAGTTCTCCAGCACGGACAGGTGTTGCATCACCGCCGGCAGCGAGATGTCGAGCGGCTGTGCCAGTTCGCTCACAGAAGCCGGGCCACGCACGAGCTGGACCAGCATCGCGCGCCGGTTGCCGTCTGCCAGCGCCTGGAAGGCGAGATCGAGAGAAGTGTCATGGTTAAGCATGTTGTTAACTATAGCGACTCCGAATAGTTAAGCAAGTACTTTATCTTTCGGTGGTTGACACGTCGATTTACTTCGCATACAAAGTAAAACACTTCGCATGCGAACTAAATCGATACGATGGACAGCACACCTCAAACCATTCCCGCCACAGACGGCTATCCCCTGGGCGCCACGTTTTGGGCGGCCGCCGGCACGCCGCAGGGCGTGGTCGTCATGCACCCGGCCACGGGGGTGCCGCAACGCATCTATCAGGCCTTTGCGCAGTTCCTGGCCGAACGCGGCTTCCACGCCATTACGTACGACTACCGCGGTATCGGCGCATCCCGGCCGAAGACCTTGCGCAGTTTTGCTGCCCGCATGCGCGACTGGATGCTGCTCGATGCGGAAGGCGTGACGCGCTGGGCGCGGGCGCGCTATCCGGAGCTGCCGCAACTGGCTGTGGGGCATTCAGTGGGTGGCCACGGCATCGGCATGTGCGGTGCGGGCTGGGGGTTGGCCGGTGCGGTGCTGGTGGCCTGCCATACCGGCAACTCGCGCTTCATTCGCCAGCGGGGAGAGCGCTGGCGCGTTGAGTTGATCCTGCGCAGCGTCGGCCCGGCACTAGGGCGGCTGATCGGCTACGTGCCCGGCAAGCGCATGGGCCTGGGTGAAGATCTGCCGGGCGGCGTTGCCATCGAGTGGGGCGCGTGGGCCGGCATGCAGCGCTACTTCTTCGACGACCCGACGCTCGGCGCCGTCGAGCGCTTCAACCGCGTAACGAACCCCGTGCTCGTCTACGGCTTTGACGACGATCCCTGGGCCACACCGCCCGCCATCAACGCGTTGACGCAGCATTTCACCGGCACCTGGGTCGAGCGTCGCCAGATTGCGCCGGCAGAGGCAGGTGGTGCCGTCGGGCACATGGGTTTCTTCCGCCCCAAATTTGTCGACACGCTCTGGCCGGGTCTGGCCGATTGGCTTGCCGCGCAGGCAGCGGCTGCACGCGTGCCTGAAGCTGCGGAGGCTGCATGACCGCACCTGATCGCCGCCTCGTCTATTTGATCAACGTCGGGCAACGTCGCCTGCAGCGCTGGATTCAGACGCGCACCGGGGAGGGCGTGACCGCTGCGCAATCCGGCCTGCTGTTCTTCCTGGAGAAGAAAGACGGCGCGCTGATGCGCGAGGCCGGTGCCGCGCTTGACCTCGGGCCGTCCGCTATGAGCGGCCTGGTGGATCGCACAGCCGATGCCGGCCTGATCGAGCGCCGCGCCGATGCCAAGGACGGCCGCGCCTGGCAACTCTGGCTGACACCCGCCGGCCGCGCCGCGCTGGCTGAAACACGCACCGGCCTGACCGAACTGAACGCACGCCTGACCGAAGGTTTTACCGACGCCGAGATCGACGTCGTCGCACGCTGGCTGACCAGCCTGCAAACCAAGTTCCCCACAGGAGACGAGCAATGAGTGAACCTATCCAGAACCACATTCAGAACCACATTGCCGATGGCGTGCTGACGCTCACGCTGGCACGCGCCGACAAGAAGAACGCAATTACCGATGCCATGTACGGCGCGCTGGCCGATGCGCTGGACGCCGCCGAACACGACAACACCGTGCGCGTGGTGCTGCTGCGCGCCGAGGGCGACATGTTCTCGGCCGGTAACGACATCGGCGAGTTTGCCTCGGTGGCCATGACCGGCGGCAAGAGCGATGGCGAGCGCAACGTCATCCGCTTCCTGCATGCGTTGGCACGCGCTACGCGCCCGCTGGTGGCGGCGGTGCAGGGGCGTGCGGTTGGCATCGGCACGACCATGCTGCTGCATTGCGACTTCGTGCTGCTGGCCGACAACGCACAACTCTCCACGCCGTTCGTCAATCTGGCGCTGGTGCCGGAAGCCGCATCGAGCCTGCTGATGCCCGCGCGCCTGGGCCATGTGCGCGCGTTCGAGATGTTTGCGTTGGGTGATGCGGTGAGCGCGCAGTCTGCGCTCGCATGGGGGTTGGCGAACCGGGTGGTGCCGCTCGACAAGCTCGGCGACGAGGCACAGGCGATTGCCCAACGCCTCGCGCGTCAGCCGCTGGGTGCACTGACCGAAACCAAACGCCTGATGCGCGATGCTGAACTGCTCAAGCAGCAGATGGATGTGGAGAGCGCCTCGTTTGCCAGGCGTTTGCAGTCTCCCGAGGCGCATGAAGCCTTCCGGGCGTTCGTCGATCGACGGCCGCCCAATTTCAACGCCGTGGCGCACTGAGCGCGGCGGTGTCTCCTTCGGCGGCCCTGGTCTGGCCGCTTTTTTTCTTTCCGAATGGCTCGATCGACCACGCCACGGCAGTGGTCTCCCCACGCACCCTCAGCCCGCATGGGGGCGATTCAAACGCCTGAGCGTGCACTTGCTCTGCACCCCCTCCAACGGGTGCTGTAACAGAACAGTCACGTTGCATTACTACCCTACGCGCTTACTTCACACTTGCGCGTTGTGAAACACGTCCGCACACCGGGCGATGTAGCACGCGTCTCTCACACTGACCGGGTATGGCTGGAAACGTCGCATCGGGTGGTGCGCGGCGGATACTGCCTTGGTGCATCGCGATGATCGGCGTCTGCGTTTTCCATCCTGCCGTGTCTGCCGGCCCTGTCGAGCCGGAGCCGGCCGTCATTGCCGGCGCGCCGCCTCTGGATGTCGAGCGCTGGTTCGATATCGAGCCGCAGCCGCTGCAGCGTGCGCTGGAGCACTACGGTGCCGTCACCGGCATGTCCTTGCTGTATGACAGCGCGTTGACGGCGGGTCGTGCTGCGCCTGCCGTGCGTGGTGCCATGACGCCGCACATGGCGCTGTTGCGCTTGCTGGAGGGCAGTGGCCTGGCCCCGCGCTACACCGGTGCCGACACGCTGGTGCTGCTGCCCGTGCGTTCGCAAACCAGTGCAGAGGCAAACGATACCGATACCGCCAACCAGCCGGCACAACGCCGGTACTACGGCCTGATCCAGCACCGGATACGCGATGCGTTCTGTGCGAACCCGATCCTCGCGCAAGGCCGGCACCGCATTGCATTGCGCCTGTGGGTGGATGCGCGGGGCAGCATAGGCCCGGTGCATCTGCTCGATTCCACAGGCGATGCGGTGCTCGATCGGCTGGTGGTGAGCGCGCTGCAGGGCGTGTCGGTGGGCGAGGCGGTGCCGGCATCCGTGGCGCAGCCATTCACCTTTGTCGTGATGCCGCGCGCCTCGGGGCAGAGCTGGGGCTGTGTTGCACCGGCTGCGTCCGTCTCCGTCATCTCAGCCGGAGTGCGCCATGGCTGACGGCAGCCGCGCCGTGCTGCGCGATTTTCTGGTGGAGCGCTACAGCCACCTGAAATACCTGCTCGCTCGCCGGCTGGGCAACCCGGATCTGGCCGGCGACGCACTGCAGGACATCTGGCTGCGCCTGGAAGGCAACGGCAACACCGATGCCATCGAGCCGGTGCAGAACCCCGGTGCGTATCTCTACCGCATGGCCTTTAACGCGGCGATTGACCAGCAGCGTGCCGAAGACCGCCGCCTGAGCGTGGGCGAGGTTGAGACCATGCTCGAACTGGTCAGCCCCACACCCGGCCCGGCTGAAGTGGCCGAAGCCAACTCCGAGCTCGACGCGCTGATCCGCGCGATGGAGCAGATGCCCCAGCGCCGCCGCGACATCCTGCTGGCCGTGCGCCTGGAGGGCACGCCGCAGCGGGAGGTGGCCGAGCGCTTTGGCATCTCGCTGCGGCTGGTGGAGCTGGAGCTGCAACGCGCCCAGGAACACTGCGCCGCCAAGCTTGGCCGCTAACCATGCGCCTTGGTGCGGCAGACTCTGCCAAGGCAATGGACGTACAAAAGAAATCTTCCGAAAAGCTTGCGGGTTTGTGTGGCGGGATTCGTCATACCGATAAGACCGTCGGAGTGGCGGCAGAGGCAAGCCGTGGCGTAGAGAGAACGGCGGTATGACAGATGGTTGAACGCATGAAGGCAGCACCCGAACCCCATAAGACGACATTGAAGATTCCGCACACGCTGCGCCGCGATGCGCACGCGTGGGTGCGTCGTCTGACCTCGGGCGAGGCCACCGTGGCCGACGCGCAGGCACTCAAGCGCTGGTGCGATACGAGCGATGCGCACGCCGCCGCCTTTGCCGAGGCACGCCAGTTGTGGAAGGACTTTGGCCCGGCGGGTGAGGCTGTACGGCGTCGCCAGGCCGCCAAGGCGCGCTGCGCGCCCACGTTGGGCCGTCGCGCCTTTCTGGGTGGCGTTTTTGCGACGGCGGCCGGCGCTGCCGTGGCTGTGGTTGCGCCGGCTGGCCTGTGGGGTGCGTTCCCCTCATTGGCCGCAGACCTGCGCACCAAGACCGGCGAGCAGCGCCAAGTGGCACTCGGCGCTGATGTGACGATCGACATGAACACGCACACCAGTGTGGCGCTGCGTCGTGATGCGGGCGCGCTGCATGGTGTTGATCTGCTCGATGGCGAGATCGCCGTCAACAGCACGCGCGGCGCGGCACAGCCGTTTGTTGTGGCGGCGGGCCCCGGCCGCGCGATTGCCACGCAGGCCAGCTTTGAGGTGCGCAACCTCGATGCGCGCGTATGCGTGACCTGCCTGTCGGGCGACGTGCGTGTGGAAGTGGGCGGCCGCAGCCTGACGCTGGCAGCCAACCAGCAGGTCACCTACGACAAATACATGCTGGGCACCGTTGCGCAAACCGATGTGGCCACCGCATCGGCGTGGCGCAACGGTGTGCTGGTGTTCCGCCAGACGCCGCTATCGGATGTGGTGAGCGAGATCAACCGCTACCGCCCTGGTCATGTGCTGGTGGTGGACGACAAGCTCGCGCGCAGCCGCCTGAACGGGCGCTTCCGTATCGACCGGCTCGACACGGTATTCGCGCAGATACGTGAAGTGCTGGGTGCCAGCGTGACGGAGCTGCCGGGCGGCATCGTGTTGCTGGGGTGACGTGCGCGAGCATCGTGCATTGCCATATTTCTGTCATTGCGGGTTCGGGCTGTGACCTTCGTCATAGCAGGAGAGGCCGTGCGGATGTGCAGCGACGCGGCCGCCGTCCGATCGTCCGTTTGCCTCCTGACATGCAGCCGAGCCAGCCCGCCAAGTCCTCTTCCGTTCCGTTTCTGTCGCATCGCCGGCGCGCTCATGACAAGCGGCCGGTGCGCACGTGGCGTATCAAGCCGCTGGTGCAGGCGGCGGCACTCACGCTGTTGGCGGCGAGTGCGCACGCGCAAACGCGCGCCTTCAGCGGCGCCTGGTTTGCCGAGCGCGGCGCGGCGCAGAACACTGCAGCCGCCACCGGCCGGTTGCCCAACGGCACGCCGGTCGCGCTGATCAACGACCCGCAGCAGCAATCGCAGCAGGCACGTCAGCAACTGCAGCAGTCGCTGGCCAACCTCAACGGCGTGGCGGCAGCCATTGCGGCACAGCAGGCCGCGCAGAATGCAGCGCGGCAAGCCGCACTCAGCGGTTCATCAGATGTGCCCGATGGCCTGGCCGATGGCGGCCTGAAGGTCGACACGAATTCGCTCACGCGCGGTTGGGTCAACGCCAACGCGCCGGTGCAGTCCAACAAGGACGGCCGCGTGAATGTGGCCATCCAACAGACCGCCGACAAGGCCGTGCTGAACTGGGAGACCTACAACGTTGGCCGTAACACGACGGTGGAGTATCAGCAGCAGTCCAACTGGTCGGTGCTCAACCGCGTGAACGATCCGAACGGGCGGCCCAGCCAGATCCGCGGCCAGATCAAGGCGGACGGCACGGTGCTCATCGTCAACCGCAATGGCGTGATCTTTACGGGCAGCAGCCAGGTCGACACGCGCAACCTGGTGGCCGCCGCTGCCAACGTCACCGACGACCAGTTTCGCAAGGGACTGTACGGTGACAACGCCACGCCCACGTTCACCAACGCAGGCGGCAAGATCAAGGTGGAAGCGGGCGCTCAGATCAGCACGCGTGCGCCGCAGTCCGTCACGCAGGGCGGTGGCTACGTCTTGCTGGTCGGCACCGAGGTGGAGAACGCCGGCACCATCACCACGCCCAAGGGCCAGACGCAACTGGCCGCAGGGGACAACTTCATCATCCGCAAGGGCGTGGGCACGGATGGTAACTCCACATCCACCACGCGCGGCAACGAGATCGCGCCGCAGTTCGTGGCCAACAGTACGGCTGGCTATGTGGTCAACAATGGCTTGATCGCCGCCAACCAGGGCGATATCACGCTGGCCGGTCGCGATGTGGCGCAGAACGGTGTGGCTATTTCCACCACCACCGTCAACACGCGCGGCACGATCCACCTGCTGAACTCCGCTACCGACACCAAGGGGCGTGTGACAGTGGGCCCCGGTGCAACCACTGCCATCCTGATCGAACAGGACGCGGCCACGGCGCTCGATAGCCAGCGCAATGCGCTGCTGCAGGAGTCCGCCACGCAAGACAAGCTGCGTGCAGACACGGCGCAAGGTGTGTTCGACAATCTCTCGCGCCTGTCAGACCGGCGTGACCTGTCGCGCATCGAGATCGTCTCGGGCGGCGATGTGCTCTTCGCAGACAGCTCGCTGTCGCTGGCCACCGGTGGGCAGATTCAGGTGAGCGCCGCACGCCGTGCGCTGGTGACCGATCGCGCCAGGTTAGACGTGGGCGGTGCGGTGGGCGTGCAAGTGTCGATGGAATCGAACAACGTTCAGGTGAACGTGCAAGGTAACGAGCAGCGCGATGCACCGGGCAACCGCGACAGCGGCGTGCTGAACAACGCCAACGTATGGATTGACCGTCGTCGTCTCATCTACGTGCCAGCCAAGCCGGGCGTGTATGACAAAGACCGCTACTACACCGCCGGCGGTCTGCTGGAAGTGGGTGGCTATCTCGACAACACCGGCCACAGTATTGGCGAGTGGGCTGCGCAGGGCGGCACCATCATGCTGGGCGGCAAGGAGGTCGTCACGCAGCGCGGCTCGTCAATCAACCTGTCGGGCGGCTCGCTTGATGTGCAGACGGGCTTCTTGCGCCAGACGTTCTTCAAGGGGCGTGACGGGCAACTCTACGATGCTTCGTCAGCACCGATGGACGTGCTCTATACCGGCGTCTACCAAGGTTTTGAAGCTGCGCACCCGCGTTGGGGCAACAAGACCACCGAGTACTTCTACAGCCCGCTGATTGCGCCGCGCCAGAAGCTGGAGAACGGCTACACAGCCGGACGTGACGCGGGGCAACTGATTCTCTCCACGCCCACGGCGGTGGTCGATGGCGACATCGTGAGCGCGGTCTATAACGGCCCGCGCCAGACCCAGGCGCGATCGACGAGTGCCACCGATGGCTACATGCAGGCACAGACCGCGGTGGCCATTCCGGCTACGCTGCGCATTGGCCGCTACGATGGCTACGGGCTTGCTGGCGCGTACGACACGCAGGTGCGCATTGGCGACGTGGCCGCGATTGACCCGATCACGCTCAAGGATGCGCTGTCAGCCGATCGCATCAACACGATCCAACTCGATGCGCAACGCCTGAACGACATGGGGCTGGGGGGGCTTTCCATAGCGTCGCAGGGCAATGCGACCATCGATAAGCGTCTTGCACTGGCGGATGGTGGCACGGTGTCGGTGGCGGCATCGTCCATCGATGTGAATGCCGATGTGGTTGCGCACGGCGGCAACGTGAGCCTGAGCAACGTGCTGCGTGTGGGTAATCCGACCGCGCAACCAACACCGCTGGCCAAGGACGGCAAGTCGCGTATTGCGCTGGCACAGGGCGCAACGGTGGACGTGAGCGGTCTGTGGGTCAACGGCGCGCTTGATCCAGCAACCGTGGCCGGCATGGCATGGCTTAACGGTGGCAGCGTCAGCATGGAGGGTGTGCAGGGCATTGCGCTGACGAGCGGCAGCACCATTGACGTGTCGTCGGGCGCAGGCATTCTTGCCAATGGCAGCGTGCGCGGCGGCAAGGGGGGCAACGTGACGCTCACGGCCAACACGCCGCCCAACGCGCCAGATGTCGCCGACGGCAGTTCGCTGCAACTGGGCAGCACGATCAAGGGCTACAGCGTCAACGGTGGCGGCACGCTTACGGTGGCCGCCGACAAGGTACTGATCTCCAACGGCAGTGGTGCGCAGGCGGGGCAACTGTTGCTCACGCCGGACTTCTTCCGTCAGGGCTTCTCGGCGTATGACGTCAATGGGTATCGCGGCCTGACCGTTGCGCCAGGTACGGCGTTGAATGTGGAGATGCCGGTCTACTTCGTGCCCGATGCGGCGCGCAGGGTCGGCACCGGCGTCCGCCCAGCCGATGTGCTTACGCTCTGGACACCGCCGGTTTACCAACAGGATGCAGTCAACGCCAAGCTGATCCAGCGCGGTGGGGCGAGTCTGACACTGCAATCAAATCGCCTTCTGAACCAGTTGGTCGGTTCGCAATTGCAGGTGGGGCAGGGTGCACGCATCGTGGTGGACCCGGGGCAGACGGTGACGCTGCAGACGCCAGGGCAGATCACGATTGATGGGGCGATTACCGCGCCGGGCGGCACGATCAAGGTGCTGCAGATGAACCAGGCCGATACCGGCATGGCGGACTACTTTGACCCCACGCGCTCCATCTGGATTGGTGATCGAGCCGTCTTGGATGTGGCCGCGCGTGCTGTGACCGCCGTTGACCAGTTCGGTCGCCGCTACGGCGTAGCTGGCAATGGCGGCACGATCGCCATTGGCCCGAATGGCCCGCGCGCCAATGATGGCATTGAGCCTGCGGCCAACGCGTTCATCATCATCCGCCCTGGCGCCGTCCTGGACGCATCAGGGGCCGGCGCGGTCGTGGATGTTCTGCAAGGGGCCGGCCAGACGTTGCCGACTGGGTTGGTCACACGACAGGTGGCCTTAGCGGGAGATGGCGGAACCATCGCGCTGGCGTCCTACAACGGTATCCATGCCGACGGCACGATGCGCGCTGCTGCAGGTGGCGCGGGCGCGGCGGGTGGAACCCTGTCGGTCACGCTGGAGACACCCCGCTACAGCACTACGCCTGATAGCAGGCCATCGCCTGACATGGTCGTGCCACGCGAATTGCTGATCGGCGCTGTGTATCGGCCTGCGCTGCCGGTTGACTTCCAGCCCGGCAAGGCGGATCCGGCGCTGGCGTTCGGCAAGACGCGAATTGGCGTCGACCGTATCGGCGCGGGCGGGTTTGATGCGCTGTCGGTCTATGCCGATATGGTTACGTTTGACGGCCCGGTCAATCTGTCGCTGGGCCGCAGCCTGCAGATTCGCAGCAATGCCTTGTCCAGTGCTGATGCAGGTTCCGCTGTACACCTGAGCGCACCGTACGTTCGCTTTGATCAAACCACTGTCAATGCGCTTGGCGGTACGTTGTATCCGATCGTTGGCGGTGGTACCACCGCTGTGACAGAGCGGCTCAAGTTGCAGAATCTCTCGCCGCTTGCCACCAAGGCAGCGCTGACGGTGGATGCAAACCTGATCGATCTGGTCTTCGCCTATGGCGCAGGGGCTTACGGCAGCTTCGATCAACCCATTCCGAATCCGCCGGGGCAGATCGCACGTGCGGGCTTCGGCGCCATGACGTTGAACAGCACCGGTGACATCCGCGTGCAGTCCGGTGGTGGTGGCTCGCGCCAGCTCACGCTCAATGCTGCGCAGGTCTACCCGGTTAGTTCGAACAACGCCCGGTTGGCCGCAACCGAGCGCATCACGCTTGGACGCAGCAGCACAGAGATTCCCAACGTGCCCGACAGCGTCTTCGGGACGCTGTCCGTATTTGCGCCCTCCATTGATCAAGGGGGGATCTTGCGTGCACCGCTGGGCAACTTGTTGCTGGGTACCACGAGCGTGAGTGATCTACCCACGCCGACTAGCCGGGTTCGCCTGCTGCCTGGCAGCCTGACCTCGGTCAGCGGCGCGGGTCTGACCTTGCCGTACGGTGGCACTTCCGATGGGGTGACCTATACCGCCAATGGTGCTCCGGTCTCGGGCGCTGGTTCGATCGACACCTTCTATTCCGGTGTACTGCGTATCAACGGCAACTCGGTGGATGTCGCACCCGGTGCAGTGCTCGATCTTTCAGGTGGCGGTGTCATTGCCGGGGCGGGCTTTATCAGCGGGCGCGGTGGCTCGGTAGATGTGCTAAAGACGCCGTTCATCAACGCCAACCCAGCATTCACGTACAGCGCCCAGAACAACGCTGTCTATGCCATCGTGCCGGGGTATCGCAATGCCTATGCTCCGTTCGATGCCGGCGCGGACATCGCTTCTGCGGGGCGGCAGATCACGATTGGTACCGGCGTCCCGGAGCTGGCTCCGGGCGTCTACACGTTGCTGCCGGCAGCGTATGCCTTGTTGCCGGGCGCTTACCGTGTCGAGCTGGGTCGCACCGGAACCTTGCTACCAACCGTATCGCAGGTGGGCGCCGGAACCTACCTGACAAGCGGTACGCTGGGGACAGCCAACACTGGCGTGCAGGCTGCGCTGCCGACACAGATCATGCTCACCCCGGGCAACGTTGTGCGCAGGCATTCCCAGTACAACGAAACAGGCTATGCCGATTTTGTGCGTGCCGATGCCAACCGCTTCGGCAACCTGCGTCCGCTATTGCCTGCCGACGGCCGGACGTTGCAGCTTCTGTATGGTGCCCCGGCTGATGGTGCGCCAGCGCTGAAATTTGCCGGATCGGCGCGCTTTGACGGTGCCCCGGGCGGCTATGGCGGCTCGTTGATGATAGACGGCTCGCCAATCGGGGGTAGTCCAAACATTGAGGTCACGCCATCCGGCGCCACGCCCACCGCAGGGTTCGTCTCGCTGGATGCCAACGCGTTGAATGCAATTGGCGCACCCCGGATGTCGATCGGGGGAGGGACACAGTTGTTCGATGGCTCGCAGCGCATGCTAGGCGGTAAGGCTGCCTCGGTGACGCTGCGATCGGGGGCTGAACTCAAGGCCCGTGAAGTGCTGCTGATCGCGCAGGCCGGCGGTGTCATTGTTGAGGATGGCGCGCGTATCAGCACGCTAGGACAAGGTGCGGACACACCTTATCCGTCCACCGACGGCTATACGTTTACGACGAAATCAAATCTGTTGGCGGTCTCCAATGGCCAACTCAACGTGACCCAGACAGCGGTGGCGGGGGCATCGAAGGGTATCTCGATTGGTCAGGCCGAGTTGTATGGCGAAGGCTCGTTGCTGTTCTCCACGCAGGGCGCTGGTCAGCTGAAGCTGAGCGACAGCGCACGCTACGGCGCGAAGTCCCTCACGCTGTCGATGTCCAGCATCAACATCGGTGAGCAGACGACACTTGATTCGGCCGCAAGCGTATTGCCCAACGGCTTGCGCTTGAACCAGGCGTTGCTCAGTCGTCTGCTGGCGGGCAATGCGGGTATTGGTGTGCCCAAGCTGGAAAACCTGCTGCTGACGGCATCGCAGTCGGTCAATTTCTACGGCACAGTCGCGCTCAATACGATCGACCCGATGACGGGCAGGTCGTCGCTGGCGTCGTTTGTGCTGAACACGCCGGCAATCTATGGGCAGGGCAACTCCGGCGATGTAGCGACTATCACCACCGACAAGCTGATCTGGAACGGCCTGAGCGATGGCGTTTTACGCTCCGGCAACAATAAGGCCCCATCGAGCCTGCGGCCAGGTGGGGTCATCGCCGGCGGCGCCGGTACGGGTAGCGGCACTTTTAACATTGTTGCGCGCGATGTGGTGTTCGGCTACGGCCCGTTCACGCAACCCGACACGCAGTTGACGCTGGATCGCCTGGCACTCGGCTTCTCCAACTTCAACGTGCAGGCCAGCCAGCGCATCACGTCCAACAATCGCAACACGCTGTCGGTTTACCAAACGCAAGGTGCATATCAACCCACCACGGGGTATCAGTACAGCGGCGGCAACCTTAACCTCGTCACGCCGTTGCTGACGGGTGACTCCGGTTCCATCAACCGGTTCACTGCGGGTGGTGCCTTGACGGTGTCGGCACCGGCTGGTGCCAGCCCTGCCACGGTACCTGGGGATGCGCTAGGTGCAGAGATCGGCTTGAAGGGCGGCTCGGTCAACATTGCCAGTGCCATCGTGCTGCCGAGCGGCAGGCTGACCGTGTCGGGCGATACCGGTGTCGCACTGGGCGATGCGGCGCGTATCGACATGGCAGGCCGTGCTGTGCAGATGGTTGACGTGACCAAGTACAGCAGTGGCGGTGACGTGTTGATCGACAGTGCACACGGCAACGTGAGCCAGGCGGCAGCGTCGCTGATCGACGTGTCTGCGCAAAACAACCGGGCAGGCAGCGTATCCGTCACGGCACTGGATGCCGCGGCAGGCCGGGTCGATCTTGCCGGCACCATCCGCGGCGGCACCAGCGGGCGCTACGACGCTGGCGGCACCGACGTGCTGTGGCAGCCCGGCAGCGTGGATGTGCGCGCGCAGACGCTGAATGATTTCGCGGGCCTGAACCAACGCCTGACGAGTGGCGGTGTGACAGGGGCGCGCAGCTTCCAGATCAAACAGGGCGATCTGGTGGTCGGCAACGAACTGAAGGCCAATACGATCAATGTGTCGGTTGATGGCGGCAGCCTGATCGTCAACGGCCGCGTCGATGCCAGCGGCGAGCAACCGGGCACGATCCGCCTGGCGGCACGCAACGGCTTGACGCTGGGTGCCGGGGCTGTGCTGGATGCGCATGGCACACGTCTGCGCGTGGACAGCTACGGACTGCCGATCGACGCGCCCAACCGTGGCATCGTCGACCTGCGCGCGACCGACGGGCGTTTGACGCTGACCCCCGGTGCGGTGATTGACGTGCGTGCCGCAGATAACGTTGCGCGCGGCACGGTCAGCCTGAGCGCGCCACGTATCGGCGCGGATACGCAGGGCGATATCGCAATCGACGCAGCAGGCCCGCTGGATATTCGTGGTGCACGAAGCGTGGCGGTGTATGGTTTCCGCCGCTATGACAACGCGCCGCTGGATGCGTCGCCGTCCGTGGACGGCAAGCCCAGCCAAGTCATCACGCAAGACTGGCTGGACGGTATTCATGCCGACAGCCAGCGCTACATCAACGCCGCTTGGACGAATGGCGACCTGCAGGCGCGCCTTGCCGGGTTGCGTGCAGCGGGTAGTGCTTACCACCTGCGGCCGGGCGTCGAGATTGTCAGTGCTACGGCGGATGGCAACCTGACCGTGAAGGGTGACCTGGATTTCTCGGGCTATCGCTACGGGCCCAACGCTGATGCCAACCTGCGCGGTTCGGGTGAGCCGGGTGCGGTGGTGGTGCGCGCAGGTGGCAAGCTGCAGGTGTTCGGCAGCGTGACTGACGGGTTTGCACCGCCGCCTACGACGCCTGACGAGCGTGGTTGGGCACTGACAATGGGTTTGAACCCATATAGCAATGACATTGTCGTGCCACGCACTGGCATCTCCTTGGCCGACGGCACGACTTTCCCCGCCGGGGCAGTGTTGAACTACGACGTGCCGCTCAAACAACTGGTGTTGCCGGCTAACTATGTTTTGCCGGTGCGCGTGACCTTGCGCGCCAACGTGACCTTGCCGGCCGGTACCGTACTGCAGGCCGCAGTGCGCGATTCAACTGGCAAGGTGCTCTACGCGGCGGGAACTGCGCTGCGCCAGGATGCCGTGCTGCGCTCGGGCATGATGCTTGACCCGGGCAGCATCGTTGGTTCGACACTGTCCGTCATGCGATTGACTTGGCCCAAGGGTGTGCCGCTGGCGGTGGCGTCCGGCAAGCCAACGCTGGATGGGGCGTTGGCGTTGAAGGTTGGCGCCGTCATTCCTGGAGCAACAGACGTCAAGCTGCCGGGCGGGGTGCAATTCGTCAATCTGCGCGATGTCGTGGGTGGTTCGCAGGGCAAGAACTGGGCTGTTGCATCGATGCTGCCCGGCGGGAGCGATTCGTGGTCCATGCGCTTGGTGAGCGGAGCAGATACACAGGCAGCCGACAGCCGCGCCACGCGCCCGGATGCCAAGCAGAATGGCGACCTTGTGCTGGGCGATGCGCATGTTTCTGGTGACCTGCGCCAAACCAATGGTGGGTGGTACTGGCTAGCTGGCAATCCTCAGCAGAAAAGGCCCTTCGAACCGGTCGACCCGAGCGACGTGAGCTACTACTGCTCGATCCCTGGGAACTGTATCAACCTGCCAGCCGGCGATGTGCTGGTGCCGCGCTTTCCGCTTTTTAGCGTGCTGAGGACGGGTACCGGGGATCTGGACCTCGTCAGCGGCGGCAGCATCGACATGCGCTCGGCATATGGCATCTACACGGCAGGTACGCAGTCCGCTGCCATGCGAAGCAGTGATGGACGCAACCTCTACAACCAGCCGCGTGGTGTCGAGCTGTCTAACAGCGGTACCACTGTGCTGGGGCCGGCCGGCACGGCTTTCGAACCCTTTGTCAACGGGGATCCTGCTACGAGCCTGTATCAGGCCTGGTATCCGGAGCGCGGCGGCAACGTGCTGCTGTCCGCCCAAGGGGCGATCCTCGGTCGTACGCAGGGCGGCACCAACGATGGCTCGGTCCGCTCCAACAACAACCCAGGCGACTGGCTGTGGCGCCAGGGCGGTGCGGAATCGGGGCTGCCGACTGCCTGGTGGGTGAATTTCGGTACCTATGTTTACCCGATTAATGGCACTGGTGCACCGTCACCGACCAGTGCCAGCGCGTTGACCCCCTTCGTTACGGGTTTCACCGGCATTGGTACGCTCGGCGGGGGCAACCTTCAGGTGACGGCCGGAAGTGATGCCGGCATGCTGTCTAACCCGAACGCCGGTGCGATGCCAGCCAGCCAGGCATTGAACCTCGGCATCGCAAGTACTGGGCGCCTTGGCGCGGATGGCAAGCTGGTGCTGACCGGTGGCGGCGATCTGCTGCTCCGCGTTGGTGGGGCGATCAACCCGATCGAGCGGACATCTGCCGTGGGCAGCGTGAGCCAGGATAGCAACGGTGTGCTGACCAACCTGCGCGGCAATATTCGGGTCGATGCAGGATCGATTGGACGTCTTGATCTGACCTACGGAAAAACAACGACCAGCGACCCGCGCGGTGTCGATAGATTCGCTGCCAACGATGCAACGCCATTCGGTGGGGTGGTGGTGGTACCGGGCGATGCCAATGTCGATCTGTCCACGCGCCGCGATTTGGTGCTGAGCGGTGCGGCCGATGCGGGCCGCCTGGTGCAGCCGGTCGCCACGCCCTATCTGCCGACAGTGGGCGGCGTGCTTGCCCCTCAACCCGGCGGTGGTTACAGCTGGTTCTCGCTGTGGACCGACCGGACCGCGCTCAATCTGTTCTCGGCAGGCGGAAATCTTGCGCCGACCACACAAACCGCTGCACCGGCCACCACTGCGACGGATGTGGGTGGGGCAACGGACTGCCGCTTTGTCTATCCGGGTACGCTGCGTGCCGTTTCGGCGCGAGGCGGCATCTACTACGGTGCTGGCCAGGATCTGTCGACTTCGCTGGTGCTGGCGCCGTCGCCGAGCGGTCAACTGGAAATCCTCGCCAATGGGTCGTTGTATGCAAACGGCTACGCGATCAGTCAGTCTGGCGCTGCGCAATCCGCGCTGGCCACGCCATTCCACCCGGGCTTCCGAGGCTACGCGATTGGAACGCCGGGCCCGCTGGTGAACAACACCAGCCCGGAGAGCTCGTTGCCGCGAGGCGTTGACGGCACGCCTCTGTTCACGTTTGGCGCGGATACTGCATCAGGCGTGCTGCATGCTAAGGACACTCAGCCGGCGCGGTTCTATGCCGTCAATGGTGACATCGTTGGCCTGCGCACGGGCGAGATTCTGGACTTCACGCGCGGTGGGACAGATTCGTCTCCGAAATCGCAGTCGACGTGGTATGTCGCGGCAAAGCCGGTGTGGATCGTTGCGGGTCGAGATATTGTTGGCGCGGGCACGCCACCGGGAACTTCGACGAATAGCGGCTGGGGACCGACCTCCACCGGCAACCTCCTCCTCAACAACAACCCTAACGACATCTCCGTTGTCTCCGCTGGCCGCGACATCCTGTTCGGCAACTTCCGCGTGGCCGGCCCTGGCACGTTGGAGGTCACCGCAGGCCGCAACCTGTATCAGGCGGACAAGGGGTTGCTGGAGAGCATCGGCCGTATTGGCACCGCGATCTCTGTCAGTCCGGACGATCGCGGCAGCGGCGCAGGCATCAGCGTAATGGCAGGCGCGGGTGCAGCAGGCGCGGATTTCACGACGTTTGCACGTCGCTACCTCGATGCAGGAAATCTGGCCAACCCGAGCGCACCGCTGGCCGACCAGACGGGTAAGGTCGCCAAGACGTACGAGAAGGAGTTGCTCAACTGGCTGCAGGCCCGCTTTGACTACAAGGGCACGCAAGACGGTGCACTTGCGTTCTACCTGGGCTTGCCGGCAGAGCAGCAGCGTGTGTTTGCGCGCTCGGTGTACTTCAACGAGCTGCAGGCGGGCGGGCGTGAGTACAACGACCCCACCAGCCGCCGCGTTGGCAGCTATCTGCGCGGGCGCCAGGCGATCGCATCGCTGTTCCCAGACAAGGATGCGCAGGGCCGGCCGATCCAGCGCGACGGCACCATCACGATGTTCGGCCCGTCGGGCATTCGCACGGACTTCGGTGGCGGCATTCAAACGCTCACGCCAGGCGGCAAGCTGATCGTGGGTGTTGAGGGGCAGGTGCCACCGGCCACGTCGGGTCTGTTGACGCAAGGCTCGGGCGAAATCCAGATCTATTCGAAGGACAGCGTGTTGCTGGGCCTGTCGCGCATCATGACCACGTTTGGCGGTGGCATTCTGGTGTGGTCGGCTGAGGGCGATATCAACGCGGGTCGTGGTTCCAAGACCTCGTTGCTCTACACGCCGCCGCTGCGCGTGTATGACAACGCCGGCAACGTCACGCTGTCGCCGCAGGTGCCGAGTTCGGGCGCGGGCATTGCCACGCTCAACCCGATCCCAGAAGTGCCGCGCGGTAACGTTGACTTGATCGCGCCGCTGGGCACGGTAGACCCGGGCGAAGCAGGCATCCGCGTGTCTGGTGACATCAACGTGGCTGCGCTGCGCGTGGTGAACGCGGCCAATATCCAGACACAAGGCGAATCGCGCGGTATTCCAACGGTAGCGTTGGTCAACGTGAGCGCGCTCAGCTCCGCCAGCGCGGCGGCCAACTCGGCCACGCAGGCGGCGCAAGACGTGATGCGCCAACAACAGGCGGCGACGCGCAATGGGCTGCCCTCCATCATCACCGTGCAGGTGCTGGGTTACGGTGGAGCAGGTGGTGGTGAGGGTGGTGACGGCGCACAGAAGGCTCCGCCGGCGGAGCGGCAAAACCGCAGCAGTTACGACCCCGGTAGCGCCTTCCAGATGATCGGCAATGGTGATCTGACCGAGCGCCAGAAGATGCGGCTCACCGCTGCCGAGCGCAAGAACCTGTGATGCCGTAAGCGGGCAGCAAGCGTTCTTCACCACACCGTCATCGCGTAGTCATACAGCGGGCGACGTCTCTCTACTCTGCGGCGCATCCAAACACGTGGATGTGCCGCAGAGCCCCTTTCCATATGGCTTGATGGCGTGTGTTCGATCACGTCATGCCGTGTCGCGCCTCGCTTCATGAAGCTTGCGTGACATCACAAAATGTTTGCGGATTTGCATTTCAGCAAACGTCATTCCTGTGAAGACCGACGGCTGGCCAACGACACAGTCGCACAACGCACAACACACGAATGAATGCCGAATCGGCACCGAGCCAACGCATGTCCCAATTCAAACAACGCCGCAAACAACGCAGGTCTGCGGGGAGTGTCCGGCTGGCGATGCTCTCGCTGCTGATGCCGGGCGTGGTCCTGGCGCAAGAGCCAACGGCGCCCGTTGCCGCACCGGTTGCAGCGCCGTCTTCCGAGGCTGCATCGCAACGCAAGGTCAACATCAATGAGTACGTCGTGCGCGGCAACACCACGCTCGACATCCGCACCATTGAGAAGACCGTCACACCGTTTCTTGGTCCGGATCGCACGCTCAAGGACATTGAAGACGCGCGCGCCGCACTGCTGGCGGTGTATCAGGCCAAGGGCTATCAGTCTGTCTATGTGGATCTGCCAGAACAGCAGGTGACGGGCGGCGTGGTGATCCTGCAGGTGAACGAAACACGTGTGGGCCGCGTGCGCGTGACGGGCGCCGAGTACACCTCGCAGCGTTTGGTGCGTGAAGGCGTGCCTGCACTGCAGGAAGGCAAGGTGCCGGATTTCACGCAGGCGCAGACGGAGTTGTCGACGCTCAACCGGGCCGATCGCCAGGTGATTCCGGTGGTGCGTCCGGGGTCGGTGCCCGGCACGATGGATGTCGACCTGAAGGTGGACGACAAGTCGCCAGTGCACGCCAGCATCGGCCTGAACAATGACCGCAGTGCCGAGACGCGCCCGCTGCGTATGACGGCCTCGGTCAGTCACGACAACCTGTGGCAGCTCGGGCACCGTGCGTCGCTGTCGTTCTTTGGGGCGCCGCAGGATTTCAGCCAGGCGCGCGTGTGGTCGGGTGCTTACACCGCACCGATTCCCGATACGAACTGGAGCCTGGAGTTCTCGGGCTACAAGTCCGACAGCAACGTTGCCACGACGGGCGGCACCAGCGTGCTGGGCAAGGGCCACGCCGTGGGCGTGAAAGCCAACTACGTACTGCCGACGGCGGGTGCGTGGTGGCAACAGATCGGCGTGGGAATCGATTTCAAAGACAACGCCGAGAGCCTGCGCTTTGGCAACACAAGCGACCACGTGCCGCTCAAGTACGCGCCCATCTCGCTGTACTACACGGGCTATCGCCAGAGCGAGCATGACACGCTCAGCCTGAACCTGAGCGCCACTGCCGGTACGCGCAGCCTGTTCGGCTACGGCAGCGATGAGCGTGCATACGACTACAAGCGCGTGAACTCGCGTTCGAGCTTCCTCGCTTTCAAGGCTGACGCCACCGAAACGCACACCTTCCAGGGCGGTTCACAAGCCGTGGTGCGTGTGGCAGGGCAACTGTCGGATTCGCCATTGGTTTCCAGCGAGCAGTTTGCTGCCGGCGGCATGAGTAGCGTGCGTGGTTACCTGTCTGCGGAAGCGACGGGTGACTACGGTGCACTGGCTTCGTTCGAGTGGCGGACTGCGCCGTACACGAAGTTCGCGCCCGTACTGGACGAAGTGCGCTTCTACCTTTTTACGGATGCCGCCTACCTGCGCTTGCGGCAGGCGCAGGAGGAGCAGGCGAGCAGCTTCTCGCTCCTCTCGCTTGGCTTTGGCACCAGTTTCAAGTTGACCGACTACGTGCGTGGCCGCCTGGAGTTCGGCTATCCGCTGCGCGACGGCCCCAGCACGCGTGCGCACACGCCGCGTGTGAACTTCAGCGTGAATGCCAGCTATTGAACGCGCTATCGCGCCACGTCTAACCGCTTACCTGCTTTGTCTTCGGAGAGTTTCTGCCATGCGACGCATTCTGTTTCTGCTCACGTTGCTGAGCGCCTTCCTGCCCGGCACCGCGCTGGCGTGGTGGCAGCCTGATTGGGCCTATCGCAAACCGATCACCGTGGATGCGGGCCCGCAAGGCGGTGCACTCAAGAGCGATGCCGGCCGCACGCCCGTGCTGGTGCGCCTGCACACCGGCAACTTTAGCTTTGACGGCACGAGCGAGAACGGCGCCGACCTGCGCTTTGTTGCCGCCGACGACAAGACCGTGCTGAACCACCAGATCGAGCAGTTCGACCCGCTGCTGGGCATCGCGCTGGTGTGGGTGGACGTGCCGACAGTAACGACCGGCGCGCCGCAACGCATCTGGATGTACTACGGCAACCGCAAGGCGCCGGCATCGGGCAACGGCCAACTGACTTTCGACCCGGACTACACCGCGGTCTATCACTTTGGTGAGACGGGTGCGCCGCCGCGTGACACGACGGCCTACGGCAACCATGCACAAACGCCCGTCACCACGCTGGATGGTGCGGTGATCGGCAAGGGTGCGCAGTTCAACGGCACGCCGCTGATGTTGCCGGCGTCCCCATCGTTGACCACGCAGGCCAATGGCACGTTCACGGTATCGGCGTGGGTGCGGCCTGAGAAGCTGGCGGCAGGGCAAGTCATCTACGCACGCCGCGATGGTGCCAACGAATTTGTGCTCGGCGTGGACAACGGTGTGCCGTTTGTGCAGGTGAACGGCCAACGTAGTGCGCCTGGCCAACCGGTGCGTGACGGCCAGTGGTCGCATGTGGCGGCTACCGCGGATGAGCAAGGCGTGCATCTGTATGTCAACGGCACGGTTGCGGCCACCCTGGCGGCACATCTGCCCGCGCTCAACAATGCGGCTGCCGTGGGCGGCGATGCACCGGGTGGCGCGGGGTTGAATCCGTTCAACGGTGCCATTGATGAACTGCGCCTGTCCAAGACGGCTCGCCCGGCGGGCTTGGTTCAAGCCGATGCCATTGCACAAGGTGCCGAATCGCGCTTGGTGTCGATGGGCCCGGATGAGCAGCAAGCCGGCAAGAGCCACTTCGGCTTCATCCTCGCAGCCATGCCAGTCGACGCGTGGGTGGTGGTGTGCGTGCTGGGCCTGATGATGGCCGGATCGTGGGCCATCATGATCACCAAGAGCCGCTACTACAGCACGGTGTCGCGCGCCAACGCACGCTTTATGGTGGTGTTCCGCGAGACGGCGGGCACGTCGCTCGATTCGCTGGTGCGCGGTGGCAAGGTGGGCGCTGATGTCCGACAGGATTCGTCGCTGTGGCGCTTGTATGAGATCGCCATCCGCGAAATGCAGTTGCGGCACGAGCGCGGCTTCGACATCAACGCCGTTTCTGCTGCCACCATCGCCGCCATTCGCGCCGCCATGGAAGGCGTGATGGTGCGCGAGAACGAGCGCATGGCGCGCCGCATGAACTGGCTGTCCACCACCATTGAGGGTGCCCCGTACGTCGGCCTGTTTGGCACGGTGATCGGCATCATGCTGGTGTTCGTGGTGGCGGCCATGGCTGGCGCAGTGGACATCAACTCGGTGGCGCCGGGCATGGCAGCTGCTCTGCTGTGTACCGCGGCTGGCCTGGGCGTGGCCATTCCCGCGCTGTTTGGCTACAACTGGCTCGCCTCGCGTTCCGACGCCATTGCAGCGGACATGGCCGTGTTCGTGGATGAGTTCGCCACGCGCTTGGCGGAAGAGCACGGCGATGGTCGCGCCACCGTTGTACTGGGCGATACCGCGCCACGTGCTGCACACGCAGACCACCGCGCCGACACGTCGGGCGGCGGCTTCGTGGCCAGTCCGGCCGCGCCGCACCGCGAGTAAGGGGCCGCCATGGCAAACGTGTCCCGCTTTGGGCCCAAGAAGCGCGCCAGCGGTATCAACATCACGCCGTTCGTGGATGTGCTGCTGGTGGTGCTGGTGATCTTCATCCTGACCAGCAACGCGAGCATTCCCGGTATCAAGGTCAACCTGCCGAAGGCCAGCGCGTCGGTAGCCCTGGAAAAGCCAAAAACCAAAGCCATCACCATCGACAACAACGGGCAGGTGTTCCTGGATGCGTATCCGGTGACGCTGCCCGAGCTGGAAGACCGCCTGCGCACCGAGAAGGCCATCACGCCAGATTTTCCGGTGATCGTGCGTGGCGATTCGTCCGTGCAGTACGCCAAGGTGGTGGAGGTGCTCGACCTGCTGCGCAAGATCGAGCTCAACCAGATCGGTCTGGTAACCGGCAAGCCGGCGGCATAAGGGCGGCGCAACCATGCAGCTCGACCTGAACCCGTCCGCGCCTACTGCCGATCCGCAACCTGCTTTCTGGCGGCGTTGGGGCGGCCATGTGATCGGCGCCGTAGCGGTGCTGATCGTCGTGGCGGTGGTGTGGTATCTGCTCGCGGGCACGGCCAGCACCAAGCGTGAGGCTCCGTCCACGCCGATGCTCGTGCTGCAGCCGCCACCACCTCCGCCGCCTCCGCCACAGCCCGAAAAGCAACCTGAGCCTGACAAGGTGAAGCCCGAAGTGGTGGAGCCCAAGCCCGACCCCACCCCTGAAACACCCAAGCCTGCAGACGACACGCCCAACCCGGCGAAGGACCTGTCCGACCCCGTCACGATGAATGCCGACGGGCAGGCCGGTACCGACGCCTTTGGCATTGGCGCTGGCAAGGGCGGGGGCATGAGCGGTACGGGTGCCGGCGGCGGCAATGCCACGTACGGCCGCTATTTCGGCTACGTGCTGCAGCAGGCCCTGTCGCGCGATGACCGTGTACGCCGCCTGGCCTTCCTGATGCAGGTGAACGTGTGGCTGGACCCGAACGGCCGCGTCACCCGCGTTGAGTTGGTGCACGGCAGCGGCAATGCCGACACCGACCAGGCCGTGCTCGCCTCCTTGCGCGCGATTGAGCGTGTGGATGAGCTGCCACCGGCTTCCCTGCAGTTTCCGCAGCGGGTGACGCTGCAAGGCAAACGGCCCGCCGGCTGACAACGACACGCCGGCGCGCCAGGGCGGGCCGGCATTCCAGCATGCAACGCACTTCTTCCAACCACATGGCACTCAACCCCGTTACCCACCCATTCCGTGCCGCTGCACTGGCATCGGCTGCCGGCCTGTTGATCGCGTCGGGCAGCGTGCACGCGCAAGCTGCCACGGGCGACACCACGATGGTCAAGCTCATCCGAGGCCTGATCCAGAGCGGTGCACTCAAGAAAGACGTTGGCGAAGCACTGCTCGCGCAGGCCCGTGCCGAAGCGCAGGCTACGCAGCAACTGCAGCGCCAGGTGGCCGCGCAGGCGGCTCAACCTACGCAAACGGCAGGCGTGAAAGCCGAGCCCGGCGATGTGCGCGTGCCCTATGTACCGCAGACCGTGCGCGATCAGATTCGCGACGAGGTCAAGAGCGAGGTGCTGGCCCAGGCCAAGACCGAGCGCTGGGCGGCACCCGATGCCATCCCCGCCTGGACGCAGGGCATTCGCGTGGAAGGCGACGTGCGCGTGCGTAACGAATCGCGCTTCCTGTCCAACCAGAACAGCAACATCGAAATCGACTGGGCAGCCATCAACGCCGGCTCCGGTTTCGACGTCAACAGCAACACGAACACCAAGCTGCCGCCGCTGCTCAACACTTCACAGAACCGCCGTAACCAATGGCGTGTGCGGGCGCGGCTGGGCGTCTTTGCCGACATCTCGGAGAGCACGCAGGCAGGCATCCGCCTGGCTTCGGGCAGCGACAACAACCCCGTGTCGACCACGCAGCTGCTGGGCACCGCGCAGGGCAAGAAGAACGTGTGGCTGGATCAGGCATGGATCTCGCACAAGCCCGCTGACTGGGTGACGATCACGGGCGGCCGCTTTGCCAATCCGTTCTGGTCGACCGACCTGCTGTTCTCGCAAGACCTGAACTTTGACGGCATTGCTGCCAACTTCAGCAAGACGCTGCGCGGCGACACCATCACGCTATTCGGTACTGCCGGCGTGATTCCGCTGGAGTACTCGGCAGACGGTTTCCCGAGCCGCAGCCAGGACAAGAGCTCAAGCCAGAACAAGTGGCTGTTCGCTGTTCAGGCGGGTGCGGAGTGGAAGGTGGACTCGCGCAACACGGTGCGTGGTGCGGTGGGCTACTACAACTTCAACAACGTCACGGGGCAGGTGTCGCAACCGTGCGCGTTGTACTCGGGGTTGGACAACTGCAGTACGGACTGGTCACGCCCGGCCTTCATGCAGAAGGGCAACACGTTGATGCTGTTGCGCAATATCGCGCTCAACCCGCTGGACCCGGCCAACACGCCGCAGCCGCAGTACGTGGGCCTGGCATCCGAGTTCCGCCTGCTGGACCTGAACGCGCGTTGGGACACCAAGATCATGGGCAACTATGGCCTGCGCTTCGACGCCAACTACATCCGCAACCTGGCCTACGACGCCGACAAGATATGGCAGCACGCCGGGCCGGGCGGCATCGTCAACAATTTCGGCGGCACCGGCGGCACGAACCGCTCGGACTTCCGCAGCGGCGGCAATGCGTACATGCTGCAGGCCACCTTCGGCAAGCCGGCCCCAAGCGCGCGTGGCGATTGGAACGTCATCGCCGGCTACAAGCGCATCGAAGCGGATTCCATGCCCGATGGCTACAACGATCCGACCTTCCACGGCGGCGGCACCAATGGCCGCGGTTACTACTTTGGCGGCTCGTACGCGGTGGACAAGAACGCCTGGTTCACCGGCCGCTGGATCTCCACGCGTGAAGTCACCGGCCCGCGCCTGTCGATCGACACGCTGCAACTCGACTTCAACGCCAAGTTCTAAAGGGAGGCGACGTGGACGAGAACCGAATTGCCTCGCGGTGGCTGTTGATGCTGCTGGCAGCGGCATCGCTGGTGCCGTGCGCTGCGCTGGCGCAACAGCCCAGCATGGAAGAACGCTTGCGCACGCAGTTGCGTGCCACCACAACGCAGCTTCAGCAAGCGCAGGCGCAGCTCGCGCAACTGCAGGCCAGTGGGGGTGCCAACGCGCCCACGTCTGATACCGCCAAGAAAGAACTTGCCGACCTACGCGCCCAGCTTGATGCAGAACGGGCTCGCACTCGCCAACTGAGCGAGGGCAGCGCCGCCGCCCATCGCGAAGCGCAAACCGTGGCGGAAAAGGTCAACACGCAGATCACGCAACTGCGGGCCGCGTATGACGAACTGCTGCGCCGTGCCCGCGCCAGCGAAGCCGAACGTCAGAAGCTGACCACTGCATCCACCACGCAGCAGAACGCCTTGCAGCAATGCGAGGCCAAGAACGCCAAGCTCTACGCCGTCGGCCAGGAAGTGCTCACCGCCTACGAGTCGATGGATGTGAGCACCGTCATCGCCGCGCGCCAGCCATTCGCCACCAAGTCGCGCGTCAAGTACGAGCAAATCGCGCAGGAGTATGGCGACAAGCTGTACGAAGGTCGTTTTGACCCGCGTGCTGTTACCGCGCCAACGCCTGCCTCTGCGCCCGAAGCCTCTGCGCCCGAAGCCTCTGCGCCACACGCGGAAGCGCCCAAGGCGCCCTGAGTTTTCTCCTCACCGATTCACTCACGCACATGACGCCCATGTCCATGCTGACCACGCTTTCCCCCACCAATGTGTCTGACGCCATCAAGGCGGCCGGCGGCGCTGTAACTGCCATCGAGCAAGGTGGCATCTCCCATCTGACCAGCGCCAGCCATGGCATCAGCTTCCAGATTCTGTGGGGCAACGCCATCGAGCCAGATCACTATGCAGACTTCACGCTGAGCTGCCCGCTGCGTGTGCAGGGTGGCACGCTGCCCGACGGGCTGATTGCTGATTGGCACCGTTCGCGCCGTTTTGCGCGTCTCGCACAGCACGGTGATTTTGTTGTGCTGGAGATGGACGTGATCGCCGCTGCCGGCATCTCCAGCGAGCACTTGGCCATGCAGATCCGCTTGTGGATGCAGATGATGGGCGAGTTCTTCGTCTACCTGCGCAACTACCGCGATGAGCCGGAAGCACGGGCTGTTGCATCGGATGTAAACGCAGCTCAGTCCACGGAAGCCGTCGCGCAGTAATGCAATCCATCGTTCTGCTTTGATGCTGCAGCGTTTGCACGACCATGAAAAAAGCCCGGCAATGCCGGGCTTAAACCTCGCGACAGCGGCGAACCGCTGCCAATGTCGCACTCGATTAACGACCAGCCTTGCCTGCGCAAGCCGTGGTGTTGCCGATGTTGACGTTCTTGCCGTTGACGTTGTTGATCAGATTGTCGCGGATGGCGCTGACCAGCGTGGTCGGCAGCGGAGCGAAACCGTTGTTGCGGATCCGCGGACGGTTGTTGTTCGTGCCCGAGTACGTCGTATGGCGATCAAGAAATGCCAGGATTTTGCCTTGCACCGTGGCGTCTTTGTAGCACTGGACTTGATCCAGGTAGGTCAGGCCCGAAATTGGGTAGCCCGCAGGCGGAGTGGCAACCGTCAGTGCCCAGCTTTCGGGCCTGGACAGGTCGCCGCCAACTGCAGGCAGGTCGCTCAGTGCCTGCATGGTGTTGAGGTAGTCCGGTTGGTAGTCGAGGCCGTCGTTCGCATTGGTCAGAGACGCGGCAGTCAGATTCTGCGTGGCCACAGCCGAGCTCGGAGCGAACGTTGTGTTGATGTAGTTCGGGCTCAGATAACCGATTGTGTTGCCGGTAGCCACAGCGTCACGCATGCCAGTGCTCAGGATGCGTCCTACGAAGTTGGCAGGCATCACGCCCCCCGGGAAGCTATCGGAGAGCTTCGTGCTGATCACGAAGGTGACATTGGAGTTATAGCCTATCACGCACACAGCGTTGAGGTGGCGAGTGAGGATTTCTGATGTTCCGCTGCTGTCGGAATGGTAGACCACCTTGATCATGCCCGAGACCGAGCTGTCGAGAGCACTCCAGTCGGTGATCTGGCCGGAGAAGATGCCACACAGTTGGTCATCATTCAGCGTGAGCGTGCTCAGGCCAGCCTTCTTGAAGGGAATGCCAACAGCGGTACCGAACGAGGGAATCTGTACCAGGTTGCCCTCGGTAGGGCGGCGGTTCGCGTTGTAGGTGTTAATTTCCGAGGCGCTCAGAACCGAGTCACTACCCGCATAGTGCACAACCGTGTCGGTGCGGGGGGGCACATACGCGCTATTGAAGGAGTCGCTTTCACCTCGAATCCACCAGTTCGGATTGTTGGTCAGCAATGAAGTTTTACCTATTCCACTACCCGTTGTGCCGTAGATATGGTTGGGGCCGAACGCGCCAATTTCAGCGGCATATAGCGGCGCCCCTAGCGACGAGCCGCCGCCTACAACAACCGGGGATTGCGGTGTTGGGTAAGGCTGAGTTCCAGCAAGCGCCGTAGCGGCAATGCCAACTGTAGATAGAACGATCAGCGTGAAAACTGAGTGTAATGCGTGGCGCATTGGGTGTCTCCAGGTATGCGGACGAGGGTGATATGACTCACAAATCAGTCAGCGGGTGCAGGCAACGTTGTTTGCAAAAAAACCCGGCAATGCCGGGCTCAAACCTCGCGACAGCGGCGAACCGCTGCCAATGTCGCACTCGATTAACGACCAGCCTTGCCTGCGCAAGCCGTGGTGTTGCCGATGTTGACGTTCTTGCCGTTGACGTTGTTGATCAGGTTGTCGCGGATGGCGCTGACCAGCGTGGTCGGCAGCGGAGCGAAACCGTTGTTGCGGATCCGCGGACGGTTGTCGTTCGTACCCGAGTACGTCGTGTGACGATCCAGGAAACCCAGGATCTTGCTTTGCACCGTGGCGTCCTTGTAGCACTGGACTTGGTCCAGGTACGTCAAGCCCGAGATCGGGTAGCCAGCGGCCGGGGTAGCGACCGTCAGCGCCCAGCTTTCGGGCTTGGACAAGTCGGAGCCCACTGCCGGCAGCGAAAGCAGTGCCTGCGTGGTGTTGGAGGAGGTCGGTTGATAGTCCAGACCGTCGGTTGCGTTGGTCAGCGAAGCGGCGGCCAGGTTTTGCGTGGCAACACCCGAGCTCGGGGCGAGCGTGGTGTTGATGTAGTCGGGGCTCAGGTAACCGATTGCGTTACCGGTTGCCACGCCATCACGTACACCTGCGCTCAGGTTGCCACCCACGAAGTTGCTCGGGAAACCGCCCGGGAAGCTGTCGGAGAACTTCGTGCTCACCACGAAAGCGACGTTCGAGTTGCCGCCGCTCGTGCAAACGGCGTTCAGGTGGCGCGTGAAGATTTCCGACGTGCCGCTGCTGTCCGAACGGTAGACGACCTTGATCGTGCCGGAAACCGAGCTGTCGATGGCGCTCCAGTCAGTGATCTGGCCCGAGAAGATGCCGCACAGTTGGTCGTCGTTCAGCGTAACCGCGCTCAGACCATCCTTCTTGAACGGGATGCCGACCGGCGTGCCGACCGACGGGATCTGCACCAGGTTGCCTTCCGTGGGACGGCGGTTCGTGTTGTAGGTGTTGATTTCCGTGCTGCTCAGCACCGAGTCGCTACCGGCGAAGTGCACAGTCGTGTCGGAACGCGGCGTTTGGTAGGCGTTGTTGAAGGCGGCCGGAGCGTTGGTCAGCAATGCGGTCTTGCCGGCGCCGCTGCCCGTCACGGCATAGATGTGGTTCGGGCCAAATGCAGCGATTTCCGAGCCGTACAGGAACTCAGGCAGCGAAGCGCCACCGCCAACGACCACCGGCGATGCCGGGCTCGGGTTCGGTTGCGTACCGGCGAAGGCCACCGTGGCGGTGCCAAGGGCCAGCGCGGCGCAGGCGGCTTGAATCATGACTTGCTTCAGCTTCATGGAGTGCTCCAGAGGAATAGGGATCAGCAAATACAAGTTGTGTTGTTTTGCCGATGTGCACGCATGAATGCATTCACATCGGCATGCAGAGTATTGATGCCGGGTGTGAATCAGGCGGGATAAGCAGATGAAAAAGCGATGGCGCTAGCTCATGCACTTGCGTCATGAGTTTCTGCGATTTGAAAGCCGTGAAATATAAGTCGTATGCGGTTTTACGGGGCGCCGTTCGTCAATTAGAGGCAGGCTCTGCGTTTGGGTTTCACGGTGACAAGCGCAAGGCATTGCACCATGCACGAATGCGGAATGCAATCAAAACAATTGAGTTGTTTTATTGCATTCTGATTGAAATTCAATTGAACACAAACCATGGCGTATTCAGCCAGGGGCGTGTATTGCCTTTTTGATCTCGCTCCAAAGTAGAGCAAGGCACAACGCAAGACGTAAGGCATCACAAGGGGGGGGCGTTGCAGATCCATCCAACCATGAGGTCAATTCATGAACTTGGCTTTGCATCCGACCGAAGAACGCATGTTGACGGTAGCGATGTACCTGGAAGAATTTGGTCACTTGGCAAAGACCGAACATGTGCCGCGCGCACGCTGCCCGATCTGCCATGGGGCGTTGTACGTGATTGGGTCGAACAGCGACAGGCTCAAGCCGCGCTTCAGCCATATCAGCGGCGAGCGGTTGTGCTGCCCGCTCGTGCGCAATGGCGAGGCGCCGACCGACATCACGGTCGAACAGCAAGCGGATGCCGCACTCGCGCAACGCAACCGCGAGCGCTTTCTCGCGCAATGGCAGTGGCACTTTGCGTTCATGAGGCGGCCACACCATGCGCCTACGCTTTCCATGGCGCGTTTCATTGCCTTGCTCGACTACGCTTCGGCACGCAACCTGTGGGCGTACAAAGAACTCAAGCCGGCGAGCGTGCCGTACATCCTGCTGTCGTATGCGGGCTTCATCCTGGCGGGGCGGCAACGCGGCGGGCGCTGGCTGCATTTCTGGTTCGACTCGTCCGTGCGCGATGTGCACGACCTGCATACGCAGCGTGGGTCACCGCCGCGTTTCTTTCGCGCGCACTACACACATCCACGCGCGACGCTGCTGCCCTCGCAACAGCATCTGTTCCATATGGAGGAGGTGAGCTTGTCGCAGACGTATCTTGAAGAGGCACAGCCCAGCGTGAATGCAGAGGATGTGGGTGCGTTCTGGACCTATCTGCGCCGGGCGGAGGCATGAAGCGCAGCCGCATACGTTGTGAGCGGGGCGCGGCCGTCGTCACCGCCCTGCTGGTGGTGGCGATGGCGGTGACGCTGGTGGCGACGATGTTCGCCGGCCAGAAGGCCGCCGTCCGCACGGTAGAGGTGCAACGCTTGCGCGCCGACACGGTGTGGATGCAGCGGGCCTCTGTGGAGTGGGCGCGCATGCTGTTGCGTGAGAACGCGCGCACCGCACCTGCCGATCATCTCGGCCAGCGCTGGGCCGCACCCGTCAACGATCTGCCGGTAGCCAGCGTGCTGGGCAAGGCGGGCGCGCAGGCGTTCGGTGCCGCGGGGGACATGGGCGTCGACGGCTACATTGAAGATGCGCAGGCGCGCTTCAATCTCAACACGCTGGTGACGGCTGCCGAAGGCGGCAAGCCGCCGGGCATCCGGCCGGAAGGTGTGCGCGTGTATCAGCAGTTGCTGGCGAAAGCCGACCTCGATCCGTCGTTGGCGGCACTGACGGCCACGGCCATTCTGCGCAGTCTTGACCCGAAGGCATCTTCCGCATTCGCGCTCGCGCAGCCGGAAGACCTGGTGCGCATTCCCGGCTATACGGCCGACGGCGTGCGCAAGCTCGCGCCCTATGTGGTGGTGCTGCCCGAGCCTACGTCTGTCAACCTGAACACGGCGGGGCCGGAGGTGCTGGCGGCAACGATTCGTGGTCTGTCGCCGGGGCAGGCGGCTGCGCTGGTGTCGAGCCGTGACAGGGCATGGTTTCGCGATATGGGGGATCTGACCAACCGCCTGAAGGCCATTGCGCCAGGCTCGGCCGAGCAGGGCGACATCCTGCTGGAAACGCGCAGTCGCTACTTCATTGCGCACAGTCGGTTGCGCAATGGGCGGGCCACACGTTCACTCGATGCGCTGATCCTGCGAGAGGGCATCGGCGAGCGTTACCGCACCTCTGTGCTGTGGGTGCGCGAGCCGGTCATGCCGGGCATTGATGGTTGAAGCGGGAGCCGTACGCTACAGATCCGCCAGAACGACCTTGGTATAGGGCGCGTCATTGACCATCACGGTCACTTCCAGGCCTGTCACGGCGTTGGGGGTTATCCGCCACAGCATGCCGGGGACAGCCACGGCGGATGCGGGGCGCGAGGCATCTGCCGACAACGCCCGCCACCCCTGTGTTGTCCACCCACGTACTTGCAGCGCCGATGTATGTTCCAACAGCGTCAGTCGCTCCGGCAATGTGGCATTCAGCGCTTCACGTGCGGAGCCGCGCTCGTTGAGTGGCACCGAAGCCTCGCGGATGAGCGAGCCACCGTCCACGCGATAGCGCACCACCTGCCAGCGGATCGGCTGACGCGTGTCGCGCAGCATGCGCACGATGCGCAGGTCGCCATCGCCAAACACAACAGATGGTTGACCGAGATCGTCGTCGCGCACGGCCTCGCCAAAGTCGGTATCGAGCTGCTCGAACAGACGGTCGATGGCGCGTGTCTCTTCCAGGCTGTCCGTCAACCGATGCTGGCCACGGATGATGCCGTCCAGCGAGCGCCACGAGATCAGTGCAATGATCGCTAGGATGGTGATGGCGATCACCATTTCGATGAGAGTGAAGCCGGCGGACGAACGGGCGCGCTGCATCAGCATCAGAAGGCCTGGTTGGACATGTCGGCAAGCACGGTGGCCACCTGCGCCAGGCGCACGCGCGTCTCCAACCCTTCGCCTTCGCGATAGACGGAGACGACGACCAGATGGAATACCGGGTTCTCCAGCACGATGACCGTGTCTTCGCATGTGAGCGCAATGCGCCCCTGACTGCACGGTGTGCGATGCAGCCCCGGCGGCGGTACAGCATTGGCCAGGCGCATGCGCGCAAGGTGGTTGGCGGCGCTCCATTGCGCCAGCGTGCGCTCGCGCATGCCAGCGCTGGAATCGGCCAGCAAGCCGGTCGCTCGCAGGCAGGCACCGAGCGCCACGGCCACGATCACCAGCGCCACCAGCACTTCCAGCAACGTGAAGCCGGCAGCGCGCCGCCGCCCGGGTCTATTGCACAACATAGCGGCTCGGGCCCGTGGTGACGATAGCGACCTGAGCCGCGTCGACCGCCATGCGCAGGGTGATGGGCGGCTCGATGGCCTCGCGGCCGAACAGCACGCGCACGCTGCCGGATTGCGCGGGGCGGCCCACCTGCATGAGCGACAGTGCAGACAACGGCCGGCGCCATTGGCCCGCGCGCAGCAGGTCGTCCCGCAACGGTTGCCACGTATCGCGCTCGCGGATGAGGAAGCGATAGCCCTCGGGCGTCGCCTCCCACATGATGGGCTGGGAGCGCAGGCGCGCCTCGTCGTGCGCCGCCTGCAGCAGAAAGATCAGGCGCTGCGCCTGGTGTTCCAGCACCGTGCGTTGGCTCGGTTGTGCATTGACGACCACCGCCCCCATCACGATGCCGATAATGACCACCACCACCAGCATCTCCAGCAGCGTGAAGCCGCGTGCGTGCATGCCGGTGCGCATGCTCAGCGCACCATCTGGTTGATGTCGAGAATCGGCATCAGCACGGCCAGAACGATCAGCAGCACCATCACGCCCATGCTCAAGATGAGCGCCGGCTCCAGCAGACCGGTGATGAACAGCGTGCGGCGCTCCAGTTCGCGTGTTTCGCCCTCGGCTGCGCGGTCCAGCATGGGGGCGAGGTTGCCGGTGGACTCTCCCGAGCGGATCAGGTGGACCAGCACGGGCGGGAACCGGTTCGCATGTGCCAGCGCCCGCGAGAGCGATGTGCCTTCGCGCACGCGGCTGATGGCGTCTTCCACGTTCTGGCGCAGCACCACGTTGTTGAGCGTCTCACCGGCGGCTTGTAGCGCCCGCAGGATCGGCACGCCCGCGCTGATGAGAATTGCCAGCGTGCTGGCAAAGCGCGCCGTGTTGTAGCCGCGCACGAGCCGGCCGACCAGCGGTGCACCGAGCAGCCAGCCGTGCCACGCTTGTCGGGGGCCCGGGCGCCGCAGCAGGCGTTTGACACCCACGCCGATGCCCACCGCAACCATGGCAGCCAGCCAGCCCCAGTCGCGAGCGAAGTCACTGCAGGCCAGCATGACGATGGTCAGTGTCGGCAACTTCTGCTTGGTTGTCGTGAACACCCCCACCACCTGCGGTACCACGTAGGTCAGCAGGAACACGACGATGCCGAATGCCACCACGGTAACGACGGCCGGGTAGGTGAAGGCCAGCTTGATCTTCTGGGTGAGCGCGTTGCGGCCTTCGATGTAATCGGCCAGGCGCGAGAGCACCACGTGCAACTTGCCGGTGTGCTCCCCCGCGGAAACCAGGGCGCGATAGATGTCAGGAAAGTCACGCGGATGGCGGGCCAGTGCACCGGACAGCGATTGCCCGCCCACCACCTCCGAGCGCAGCGTGCTGATGAGGTCGCGTACGTAATCGCGTTCGGCTTCAGCCGCCAGGGCGGACAGTGCTTCGTCCAGCGGCAGCCCGGCCGTCAACAAGCTGGCCAGCTGGCGCGTGAACAGCGCCTGCTCCGTAGTGCCGAGGCGATGGCCGAGCAGCCCGTTGAGACTGGTATCGGCGGTGCGCTCGGCCACGGCCGATACGTCGATCGGCGTCATGCCACGCGAGCGCAGCAGGGTGCGCGCGCCGCGGCTGCCATCGGCGTCGATGACGCCACGGCGCAGTTGTCCGGCCGGCGTGACGGCCTCGTAGCGGAAGGTCGGCATGAGCGAGAACGGGCGAGAACTGCGGGTTCATCAGCAAAGCCGGACCGACTCTAGACAACAAAGATGGCGCTGCGGTGTGCGAAAGTTTGCACAAGCGTGTCAGTGCGACATGCGCGGCAGACTCAGGCCCGCTTGCGCGCCGGGCGCCGGCCCATCTCTTGCAGGAAGGCCCGCGCACGTGCCTCGTTGGTATAGGCCGTGTTGATCCGCACCCAGGGCGAGACCTCAAGGTTCGGCCGGAAGTAACTACCGGGCGCCAGCGTCACGCTATGCTGTTCCGCCGCAGTCACAAGGTCTCGCGAATCCTCCACGTGCGGCACGCGCGCCCACAGGAAGTTGCCGCCGGGCGGGTGGTGAAACACCTCCCAGCCCGCGTCGGTCAGCACATCGAGCGAGGCGATGATCGAATCGCCGATGCGCTGGCGCAGCCGCTCGACGTATTTGCGATAGGCGCCGCGTTCCAGCAATGTGGCGACAACGGCCTCTGCAAAGCGCGAGCCGCCCACGCTGGTGAGCATCTTCACGTCGGTCAAATCCTGCACAAGATCGCGCCGCGCAATCAGGTAACCCACGCGCAGCGATGCCGACACTGTTTTGGAGAACCCGCCAACGTAGATCACGTGTTCGAGCTGGTCCAGCGTAGCCAGCCGCGCGGTCGGGTCGCCCTGGATGTCGGCAAAGATGTCGTCTTCCACAAATACGAAGCCGTGGCGCCGCGCCAGCTCCAGCAGGCGGAACGCCACCGGCGGTGACAGCACCGAGCCCGTCGGGTTGTGCAGCACGCTGTTGATGAAGAACAGCTTGGGGCGGTGCTCGCGCAGCATCGCCTCGGTCACTTCCACGTCGGGGCCATCAGCGGTACGTGGAATGCCGACCAGCTTGACGCCATGCAGGCGCAGCAGGCCAAACACGTTGTAGTAGCCCGGGTCTTCTACAAACACGGTGTCACCGGGTTTGAGCAGATGGCGGATGACGAGGTCGATGGCCTGGCTGGCCCCCACCGTCATCATCACGTTGGGCAGCTCGGCCTGGATGCCCAGTTGGCGGGCGCGCATCATGATCTGCTGGCGCAGCGCGGTGTTGCCCAGCGGCGTGGCGTAGTCGATGACGGCTTCCACGTCGGTGCGCGAGACCTGGCGGATGGCCTGCGTGAGGCCGTCCAGGTCGCGCCAGTCCGCCGGTACAAAACCGCCGCCCAGCTTAAGTGACGCATCGGGGTAGTTGAACTGCTCGAGGATGTGATCGGATTCGATCTCCGCCCGGCGCGGGTCAGACCAGCCGCGTCCTGCCCGCCCGGTCAGGCCGCTTTCGGCCACGTAGAAGCCCGAGCCGTGGCGCGAATCCAGCAGCCCCAGTGACACCAGCCGGTCATACGCCTCGATCACCGGGAAGCGGCTGATGCTGTACTCGGCCGCCAACTGGCGGATCGACGGCAGCTTGGCGCCTGGCCGCACATCGTTGTCTCGAATCCAGGTCTGCACGCCGGCCACGATCTGGTCAGCAATGGGCACGCGGGTGGTGGCGTCGATCAGGAGCTTCATGGGCGATAGCCCTCCGTAGCGGATGATGCAGAACAGTCACATACAACTGTTCGTGAGTGTTTGCATTGTAGCGACCCGCTGTGCAAGGGGAAGGCGCGCTGACCTCTGCCTTATGCGATAAACGTTGATCGAAGGGCGGTTTTATTCGTTTTATCAAATATCACCCACGGCTAGAGTGGGCTTGTCCATCATTCATTGTTGCCAAGCCGGAGGTCCGATGTCTTCCAACCCTGCTCAAGCTGCCGCTGTTGCGCGTGATCCGGCCGTTCAGGCCGTGCTCGACAGTGTATTGGCGACGCCTTCTGACGCCCTGCTGGAGCGCGCACGCGCCCACGCTGCCGCACAAGGGTTGCGCTATGCGGGCGGTCTCTCACCGGCCGAGGCCTGGGCGCTGGCCAGCCGCGGCGAGGCTATCCTCGTAGACGTGCGCACCGCAGAGGAGCGCAAGTTCGTGGGCCGTGTGCCCAACACCGCGCATGTTGCCTGGCAGACGGGCCCCGCCATGCTCAAGAACCCGCGCTTCCTGCGCGAGTTGGAGAAGGCCGCGCCCAAGGGCGCCGTGTTGCTGTTGCTCTGCCGAAGCGGCAAGCGCTCTGCGGCGGCAGCCGAAGCCGCCGCAGCGGCAGGCTTCGCCAACGTGTTCAACGTGCTCGAAGGCTTCGAGGGCGATCTCGATGAACAGCAGCAGCGCGGCGAGGCCGGTGGCTGGCGCCGCTGGGGTCTGCCCTGGCAGCAGGACTGAAGTCCTGCACTGGCGCGCAGCACCCAACCACAAGACCAATCACTGAACACTGAACAGGGGAGCGACGATGAGCGACAGCATCATCGCGGGGCGGCCTGCGCCCGTGCAAAGCGCCGGCTGGCAACTGGACCGCATTGTTAGCGAACTGCACACGGCGCGTGCCGACTGGCGTGCGCGCAACGGCCGTACGGAAGCCACGGGTCGAGAGCTGCCCTCGCGCGAGGCCGTGCGGCTGATCCTGGACGCGCTGCGCGGGGCGTTGTTCCCCATGCGGCTCGGGCCGACGGACCTGCGCGAAGAGAGTGAAGACTTCTACGTCGGTCATACGCTTGATGCGGCGCTCAATGCGCTGGTCGCGCAGGTCCGGCTTGAGCTGCGCCACGCCGCACGCCAGGCTGGCGCACACGATGCTGACATCCATACCGATACCGACGCCGTACAGCTGGTGCGCGACTTCGCGGCGGCGCTGCCGGCGTTGCGCCGGTTGCTCGACACCGACGTGCTGGCCGCCTACCACGGCGATCCGGCCGCCCGCAGCGTCGACGAGGTGCTGCTGTGCTACCCGGGCATCCTCGCCGTCATTCACCACCGCATTGCGCATCACCTGTACCGCGCGGGACTGCCACTGCTCGCGCGCATGGTGGCCGAGACCGCGCATGCCGACACCGGCATCGACATCCACCCCGGCGCGCAAATCGGCAGCGGCTTTTTCATTGATCACGGCACCGGCGTGGTGATTGGTGAGACAGCCGTGATCGGCCAGCGCGTGCGCATCTACCAGGCGGTGACGCTGGGCGCCAAGCGCTTTTCTGCAGACGCCGAAGGCCATCTGGAGAAGGGCGCGCCGCGCCATCCGGTGGTGGAAGACGATGTCGTCATCTACGCCGGGGCGACCATCCTTGGGCGTATCACCATCGGGCGCGGCTCGTCCATTGGCGGCAACGTGTGGCTCACGCGCAGCGTGCCACCCGGCAGCAGCATCACGCAGGCAAACGTGCAGAACGACGCGCAAACCGATGCGCTCCAAGCGCGCGGCGAGGTTGCCACGCGCTGAATCGTCACGCGCCCATTCCCGTTTTTTCCACCGTGCTCCACCTGTAGGGCGGAGCGCATTTTTCCTCAAATGAAGTTGGGAGTCATTGCATGGCAGAAGCAGATACCCAGGACGTGCGCACCGCGCTAGGCGACAGCGCCGCACGCCAGTTGGCGAACGCGACCAAGACCGTTCCGCAGTTGTCCACCATCAGCCCGCGCTGGCTGGTGCACCTGCTGCAATGGCAGCCGGTGGAGGCGGGCATCTTCCGCCTGAATCGCGTGAAGAATCCGCGCGATGTGCGTGTCGCCTGCTCGCAGCGCGACGAGGCGGAGGCGGAGTTGCCGCAAACCTTCGTCGATTACGAAGACCAGCCGCGCGAGTACTTCCTCAACGCGGTGACGACGGTGCTGGACGTGCACACCCGCGTGTCCGACCTGTACAGCAGCCCGCACGACCAGATTCAGCAGCAGCTGCGCCTGACCATCGAGACCATCAAGGAGCGTCAGGAAAGCGAGCTGATCAACAATCCCGACTACGGCCTGCTGGCCAACGTGGATGAAACGCAGCGCATCTCCACGCTCACTGGCGCGCCCACGCCGGACGATCTGGACGAGCTGATCACCAAGGTGTGGAAAGAGCCGGCGTTCTTCCTCGCGCATCCGCTGGCGATTGCCGCGTTTGGCCGCGAGTGCACGCGCCGTGGCGTGCCGCCGCCCACCGTCAGCCTGTTCGGCTCGCAATTCATCACCTGGCGCGGCCTGCCGCTCATTCCGTCGGACAAGGTGCCCATTGATGAGAACGGCCGCACCAAGATCCTGCTGCTGCGCGTGGGCGACAAGCGCCAGGGCGTGGTCGGCCTGTATCAGCCGGGTGTGGCGGGCGAGCAGAGCCCGGGTCTGTCGGTGCGCTTCATGGGCATCAACCGGAACGCCATCGCGTCGTATCTGATTTCGCTGTATTGCTCGCTGGCCGTGCTGACCGAAGACGCGCTGGCGGTGCTCGAAGACGTGGAGATCGGCAAGTACCATGACTACCCCGACACCTACAAGTAACCCGCCCGGCGTAAGTGGCCTGGCGCTGCCGACCGGTTTGCCTGACCCGGCCACGCTGGCGCAGTTGGCCAACGCGTTCTTCACGGCGCTGCCGGGCAGCGAGCCGGAGCCTGCGATCGATCTGGCGCCGGCAGGTGCATCGCCGCAACTGAGTGCGTTGCCCGTTGCCGACGTGGCACCGATCGAGCCCCAGGTGCCTGTGCTTGGTGTGCCCACGCAGTACGCTGCAGCGCTGCCGCAGGCGGCATCCGGTCATGGCCAGCCTGCACCGGCGCATCCCGTCTCGGTCCCGAGTTCGCCGTACTACTTCCTGGGTGAGGCGAGCGGCTACCAGTCCGCCGTGCCGCATGCGGGGGTGGCGGCGTCAGAGGCGGGTGTGCCGGATGATCGTGTCTCGGCGCAGCCGTTCCACCTGCCGGGTACCGATGCGCTGGCACGGTTGATCGATGGTGCGGCGGGCACGCCACCCGCGGGGCCGGACGCGTTGCGGCAGCCGGGCGGCGCGGCGCAGGCGGGGCAGTTCTACTTCCTTGCGCCGCCCACTGTGCCTACGTTGGAAGCGTCACGTGACACCAGCCACCAGCCGCATCGCGCCAGCACGTTCGACGTGCAAGCGGTTCGGCGGGATTTTCCGATCCTGGCCGAGCGCGTGAATGGCCGGCCGCTGATCTGGCTGGACAACGCCGCCACCACGCACAAGCCGCAAGCGGTGATCGATCGGCTGGCGTATTTCTACGCGCACGAGAACTCCAACATCCACCGCGCGGCGCATGAGCTGGCTGCACGAGCGACCGATGCCTACGAGGGGGCACGCGACAAGGTCGCGCGTTTCCTGGGTGCGAAGTCGTCAAGCGAGATCATCTTCGTGCGCGGCGCCACCGAGGCGATCAACCTCGTTGCGCAGACGTTCGGCCGCCAGCACATCGGCGCAGGGGACGAGATCATCGTCTCGCACCTGGAGCACCACGCCAACATCGTGCCGTGGCAGCAGCTTGCTGCGCAGGTGGGCGCGCGCATCCGCGTGATTCCGGTGGACGACAGCGGCCAGATCCTGCTGGACGAATACCGCAAGCTGCTGAGCAACCGGACGAAGCTGGTGTCTGTCACGCAGGTATCGAATGCGCTGGGGACGGTGACGCCGGTGCAGGAGATCATCGCGCTGGCACATGCAGCAGGTGCGCGCGTGCTGGTGGATGGCGCGCAGGCGGTCTCGCACTTGCGCGTGAACGTGCAGGCGCTGGATGCGGACTTCTACGTGTTCTCCGGCCACAAGATCTTCGGGCCGACGGGCATTGGCGTGGTGTATGGCAAGCAGGATCTGCTCGACACGCTGCCGCCGTGGCAGGGCGGCGGCAACATGATTGCCGACGTCACGTTCGAGAAGACGCTGTACCAGCCAGCGCCCGCGCGCTTCGAGGCCGGCACCGGCAACATTGCGGATGCGGTGGGGCTGGGCGCTGCGCTCGATTACGTCGATCGCATTGGCCTGGAGAACATCGCCCGCTATGAGCACGACCTGCTGGTGTATGCCACGCATGGGCTGTCGCGCATTCCCGGTTTGCGGCTGATCGGCACGGCCGCCAACAAGGCGAGTGTGTTGTCGTTCACGCTGGCGGGGTATCGCACGGAAGAGGTGGGTGCGGCGCTCAACCGCGAGGGCATTGCCGTGCGCTCCGGCCACCATTGCGCGCAGCCGATCCTGCGGCGCTTTGGGGTGGAAGCCACGGTGCGGCCGTCGCTGGCGTTCTACAACACCTGCGAGGAGGTGGACGAACTGGTGCGTGTGGTGAGCGCGCTGGCGCGGCGCTGACATCAAGAACGGAAGGTCTGCCGCCGATCCGATGCTTCGTGTGTCGGATCGGCGGTTTTCTTTTAATCAGACGACGGTGCCAAGGTGGGTGAAGATTTCCGCACGCAATGCCGTCAGCCGTTCATGCTGGCGCGGGCGGATGACGGCTGGCCCCGCAACAATGCGGGGTATGTCGACTGGCAGATCCGCCACGATGCGCCCCGGCTCGGGTGCCAGGACGAGGATGCGGTCGGCAAGGTGCAGTGCCTCGTCCACGTCATGCGTGACGATCAACAGCGTGGTGCCGTGTCGTGCCGCAAGCTGCAGCAGCAGATCCTGCAGGCGCATGCGGGTGAAGGGGTCGAGCGCGCTGAAGGGCTCGTCGAGCAGCAACAGGGGTGGCTCGGTAAACAGCCCACGGGCAATCGCGGCGCGTTGCGCCATACCGCCGGACAGCGCCTTGGGTAGTAGCGCTGCCGCATCGGTCAGGCCGACTTCAGCCAGCAGGGCGCGAACGCGCGGGTCAGCCAGCGCGGCATCCCGGCGCAAGCCGGCCGAAAAGCCGACGTTCTCGGCTACCGTCAGCCACGGCAGCAGGCGCGGTTCCTGGAACACGAAGCCGGTACGACCGGCGTGGTCGACAGGGGCGTGCTGGTGCGCCGTGACCTGGCCGACGTGGCCACACTCCAGACCTGCCACGATCCGCAACAGCGTGCTCTTGCCACAGCCGCTGGGGCCCAGCACCACAACCACCTCACCGGCAGACACGTCAAAGCGGATCGGCCCCAGCACGGTTTGCGTGCCGAACCGGAGTGCATCTACGCGAACATCGACCAGCGGTTGATCGGTGTGGCGCAGGAGGGAGGGATGCGTCGGAGCATTCATGGCAGTGCACTGTCGCGCCAGGCCAGGCTGCGAGACTCCAGCGCGCGCAGCACGCTGTCACTCAGCTTGCCCAGCACGGCCAGGATCAGGATGGCGACGATGACGATGTCCGCACGGCCGGTTTCGCGGCCATCGCTGAGCAGGTAGCCGAGGCCGCGCGTGGCGGCAATCAATTCCGCCGCCACCAGAAACATCCACGCCACGCTCAGCCCGGTACGCAGCCCGGTGAACAGATGCGGCAGCATGGCCGGCACCAGAATGCGCCGAATGATTGCCCCGTGCCGCAGTCCCGCCATCACGCCCACTTCCACCAGCTTGCGATCGACATTGCGGATGCCTGCCTGCGCGGCCACATACACCGGAAAGAACGCGCCGATGGCGATCAGCACCACCTTGGGCGCCTCGTCGATACCGAGCCACAACAGCAGCAGCGGCACCCAGGCCAGCGAAGGAATGGCGCGCAGCGCCTGGAACGTCGGGTCGAGCAGGGCGGCGGTCCACCGGTTGAGCGCAACGGCTGTGCCCAAGACGATGCCAAGCACCGCCCCCATGGCGAACCCCGCGAGAACGCGCACTATGCTCACGACAATGTGGGCGGGCAGTGCATCGCCGGTGACCAACTCACGCAGGGTGGCTGCCAGCTCCGATGGCGGCGGCAGCAGGTTGGCGGCAATCCAGCCCGCCCGCACGGCCCCTTCCCAGCACAGCAGCGCGACGATCGGTAGCACCAGCCCAACGAATCGGTTACCCGGATGCAACGCCAGACGGATGCGTGCGGGCGCATCGTCGGTGACAGGCGGAGCGGGGGTGCTCAGCGTGGCGGGCTCGGCAGACATGATCAGCGGACGACGGCGCGCGCATAGCGCGGCTCGATGAGCGTGCGGACGACCTGGGCAACGTCCGTTCCCGGCTTGACGAGGCTTTCCTCGGTCAGGATGGGGGCCGCGGCCGTCAGCGCCTGAATGTGCTGCTGCCCAGGCACCGGCTGGCTGAAGTCGTTGCGCAGCAATTGCACCTTGATCACGGCCAGCGGCAGTTTGGCTTCTTCCGATACGATGCGCGCGGTCTCATCCGGGTGGGCCAGGATCCACAGGCGCGCCCGCTCGTAGGCGGCCAGCACGCGCTCCACTGCCTGTGGATACTTGGCGGCAAATGCCTCGTTGACGTTCAGCAGGCCGTACGTGTTGTAGTTCACGTTGCGATAGAGCAGCCGCGCACTGGATTCCAGTTCGCTGGCGGCCATGAGCGGGTCCAGCCCGGCCCATGCATCAACACGGCCTTGCTCCAGCGCGGCGCGGCCGTCGGCATGTTGCAGGCTGACGTGTTCGATGTCGGTCTTGCGCAGGCCGGCGTCGTGCAGGCTGCGCAACAGGAACAGGTAAGGGTCGGTGCCTTTGGTGGCGGCGATCTTCTTGCCTCTCAGATCCCGCACCGAGCGGATGGGTGAATCCTTGGGCACCACCAGCGCGGTCCATTCCGGGCGGCTGTAGATGTAGACGCCCTTGATCGGGTTGCCGTTGGCGCGGCTGAGCACGGCGGCCAGGCCGGCCGTGGAGCCGAAATCAATACTGCCGCTGTTGAGAAACTCCAGCGCGCGGTTGCTGCCCTGGCTCAGTACCCAGCGCACGTTCACCTTGTCGGCCTTGAGCGCCTCCTCCAGCCAGCCAAAGCGTTTGAGCACCAGGCTGGGCGGTGAGTAGTAGGCGTAGTCCAGCCGGATCTCTTGCGGCAGCGCGTTCTGCGCCTGGGCATGGGGTGCGAGCACAAGTGTGCCCAGGGTGACAATCGTGGCGATGGCGGCGCTCGCCAGTCGGCGCAACAGCGTAAGGAACGTTGCAGGAGAAAGCAGGCGCAGGCGCGCGTGGGTCGGCGTCATGGTGGTGCGGTGTGATGGATGAAAGGGCCCTCCGACCCCTTCGCCCATCTTAAGGACGCCACTGCAACTGCAACAACGAAGGATTGCGCAGATGCATAGTCGCGCGATGGTGCGCGCAGGCGGCTCAACGTGCCTTCAACCGCTGCACCGATCGATCTCCCACCCACTGCACCACGCTCACCAGCCCGATCAGCAGCACGATCACGACCGCCATCACCGTGGTGTCGAAACGCTGGTAGCCATAGCGGATGGCGATGTCGCCCAGGCCGCCTGCACCCACCGCGCCCGCCATGGCCGATGCGCCAATCAGCGAGACGATGGTGAGCGTAAAGCCGCCGATGATGCCGGGCAGGGCTTCGGGCAGCAGCACGTGCCAGACGATGTGGCGGCGCTCGCAGCCCATGGCCTGCGCGGCTTCCACCAGGCCGCGGTCGACTTCACGCAGGCTGATCTCGGCAATGCGCGCAAAGAACGGCGTGGCGCTGATCGACAGCGGCACCACCGCCGCCCACACGCCAATGGTGGCCCCCACCACCAGCCGCGTGAAGGGCAACAGCGCCACCAGCAGGATGATGAAGGGCGTGGCACGAAAGCCATTGATGAGCGCGCCCAGCACGCGGTGCACGCGGGGCGATTCCAGCGTGCTGCCGGGTGCCGTCAGCACCAGGATCAGCGCCAGCGGAATGCCGGCCAGCGCGGCGATCAGCGCAGATGCGGACACCATCGTCAGCGTGTCGAGCAGGCCCTGCCAGATGCGGTCAATCGTGAGCGGGGACATAGCCGAGGCTCCGGGTGGACTGAGACAGTTGCAAGGCCGCCAGCGCGTCTTGCGAGAGGACACCGCCCGCTGCGGCAATCAGCAAGCGCCCTTGCGTGCGGCCCTGGATACGGTCGAGATCGGCGCGCAGCAGGCGTGTCGGGTAGCGCAGCGCCTGGGCGATCTGCGCCAGCTCGGGCACGGCGGCCGTGCCGGTGTAGCCCAGCTCAATCAGTTGCTCAAAGGCGCCGCGCGTGGGCGGGGCGGGCTGCAGGCGTGCTGCCACGTCGTCGGGCAGGCCGCCGCGCAGCGGTTGCAGCAGGGCGCGCGTGGCGTCGTGCTGCGGGTCCCCAAAGACGCGCCACACAGAGCCCTGCTCTGCAACGCGACCGGCTTCGAGCACCAACACGTTGTCGCAGATGTCGCGGATCACCCCCATCTCGTGCGTGATGAGCACGATGGTCAGGCCCAGGCGGCGGTTGATGTCGCGCAGCAGCGCGAGGATGGCGTCAGTCGTTTCCGGGTCGAGCGCGGAGGTGGCTTCGTCGCACAGCAGGATCTCGGGCCGGTGCACCAGTGCGCGGGCAATGCCCACGCGCTGCTTCTGCCCGCCGGACAGGCGCCCCGGATACACGTGCTGCTTGCCCTCCAGCCCAACCAGGGCCAGCAGCGCATCCACGCGTTGCGCAATCTCCGCCGCTGGCACGCCGGCCACCTTCAACGGCAGCGCGACGTTTTCCCACACCGTCTTGGCGGAGAGCAGATTGAAGTGCTGAAAGATCATGCCGATGCGCCGGCGCAACCCCACCAGCGCTTGCGTGCTAAGCGTGCCGACGTCAACGCCGTCCACCAACACCTGCCCGCTGGTCGGCTTCTCCAACCCGTTGATGGTGCGCAGCAGGCTGGACTTGCCCGCGCCGCTGCGCCCGATGATGCCGAAGATGCCACCGGCCGGAATGTCGAGGTCGATGCCTTGCAGCGCGTGCACATCGCCCGCCGCCGCGCGGTACGTCTTGCCGACGTTGCGGAAGGTGATGGTGCCGGCGGTGGGCGTGGCAACAACGGCGTCGGCTGGCCTGGCATGGGGCGCGGGCGCGTCGGACCAGGCGTGGACGGGGTTCGAGACAAGTGTGGTCATGGCGTTACCGGGTCATCGTTTCAGCGCTTGAGCCAGGGCAGGGTGTAGAGCTTGTTGTCGTTGGCATACGACGTGTGGATCTGCTGCTGCACGGCCGGCGACTCCTGATACAGCTTGATGAAGCGCGCGATGCGCGGATCGCCCGCGTTGTCGCGCCGCGACACGAAGCGGATGGCGAAGTACTCGTCGTCGATGCCCGAGTACAGCAGGCCAGCGCCGGCAATGTCCCCCTTGCCCGCATTGACGAAGTGCGCCGGATAGCCCTGCGCGAGGTCCACGTCGTCCAGTGCGCGCACGAGTTGCGGGCCTTCGATTTCGACAAACTTGAGCTTCTTCGGGTTGGCCACCACGTCATTGAGGGTGCCGCGTGCACCCACGCCATCGCGCAGCTTGATCAGCCCCGCCTTTTGCAGCAGCAACAGGCCGCGGCCCTGGTTGACGGGGTCATTGGCCACCGCCACGCGCGCGCCGTCCTTCAGATCGGACAGGCGCTTGATCTTGCTGGAATACAAACCAATGTTGCCCAGCACGCCAATGCCGACGCTCTTGAACGCATAGCCGCGCTCTTTGATGGCGTTGTCCAGGAAGGCCTGGTGCTGGAAGTAGTTGAGATCCAGATCACCCGAGGCGAGCGCAACATTGGGTGTGGTCCAGTCGGTCAGTTCGACCACCTTGACGTCCAGCCCCTGCTTGCGGGCTTCGGCGGCGGCCACCTCTACGGAATCGGCCAGCGCGCCGGGCGTGACGCCAATGCGCAACGGTGCCGCATGCGCGGCAGCAGTCAATGTGAGGGTGGCGAGGGCGAGGAAGAGTCGATGTGTGAGCTTCATGGGTGTGCATACCGCAAAGGGAACATGGGGTGATTCCAGCATGGCGGGTGGCCCTATTCCCACGAATATTTGCGTAGATGGTTACTCGGTCAGGGCATGGTGACGTGTTGAGGTGTGCTGGCGGCGGCACGCGAGTACAGCGATACTGACGCCTTACGCCCGGTGCACGCATGCTGGGCGAAGGCAGTTCACCCTCAAGGAGCGGAGACCAATGAGAGCGTCGTACAAGCGTCGTGGTGCAGTGATCGGGCGGCTGTTGCGGCTCGTGATCGCAGTGGTGGTTGTGGTGGCGGCCTATGTGGCCTTCAACACCTGGCGGCATGGCTCGCGCCAGCTCGATGTGCCGGCCGTTACGCCGGTGGCCGTGGACGGCCCGGCCGCAGCGGCGCACCTGGCGGAGGCCGTGCGCGCACGCACCGTCTCCAGCGCCACCGACGCGCAGTTGAACGCCGACCAGTTCCGCCAGCTGCACGCCATGCTGGAGGCGCGCTACCCCAAGGCGCACGCCGTGCTGCAACGCGAGCAGGTGGGGGACTTTGCGCTGCTCTACACCTGGAAGGGCACCGACCCGTCATTGCAACCCATCATGCTGATGGCGCACCAGGACGTCGTGCCCATCGCCTCCGGCACGGAAGGCGACTGGAAAGAACCGCCCTTCGACGGCGTGGTGAAGGACGGCATGGTCTGGGGCCGGGGCGCGTGGGACGACAAGGGCAACCTGATCTCGCAGATGGAGGCCATCGAACTGCTGGCCGCCAGCGGCTTCAAGCCGCGCCGCACCATCCACCTGGCCTTTGGTGCCGACGAAGAAGTGGGCGGCGATCGAGGTGCCAAGCAGATCGCTGCCTTGCTCAAGTCGCGCGGCGAACGCCTTGATTTCGTGATCGACGAAGGGTTGCTGATTACTGAGGGCGTGCTGCCGGGGCTGACCAAGCCGGCCGCGCTGATCGGCGTGGCTGAGAAGGGCTTCCTGTCGATGCAACTCAAGGTATCGGCCACCCCGGGGCATTCGTCGATGCCACCGCCGCATGGCCAGAGCGCCATCGCCATGATGAGCGCCGCGCTCAAGCGCCTGGACGACGATCAACTGCCCGCCGGCATCCGTGGTGTGGCGCAGGAGATGTTCCAGACGCTGGCGCCCGAGATGCAGGGTTTCAGCCGTGTCGCGCTGTCGAACCTGTGGCTGTTCGGCCCGCTGGTGCAGAAGCAGCTCGAGGCATCTGCCAGTTCCAATGCCATGCTGCGCACCACCACGGCGCTGACCGTCATTCAGGCCGGCAACAAGGACAACGTGCTGCCCGGCCGTGCCGAGGCCATCGTCAACTTCCGCCTGCTGCCGGGCGATACCGTGGCGTCAATCACTGAGCACGTGGAGAACGCCGCCAAGGCCGCGGCACCCAACGGCAAGTTCGAGCTGAGCAACCTGCCGGGCGTGAGCGAAGCCTCGCCGGTGTCGCCCACGCAATCGGCGTCGTACCAGTTGATCAACAAGACGGTGCGAGAGTTGTTTCCCGGCACGGTGGTAGCGCCGGGGTTGATGATTGGCGCGACGGATTCGCGCCACATGATTGGCATTGCGGACCACGTGTACCGCTTCTCGCCGGTGCGCGCCAAGCCGGAAGACCTGCCGCGCTTTCACGGCACCAACGAGCGGATTACCGAGGCCAACCTGGTTGAGCTGATCCGCTTCTACCACCGGCTGGTGCAACAGGCAGCGAGCTGAGGCGCGGGCACCGCCTGGCGCTCACTGTCCGTGGGCGCTCGGCTGCTCGTGTGAAGTCGTTGGCTTGGGCGCGGACGATGCCTTTGCGCGTTGTCCGCGCGTTGCGAGCCAGCACAGGATCGACCCTGCCACCACCATCGACGCGCCTTTCCAGAACGCGAACGACAGCGGGGCATGCAGCAGCGCAGCCGCCAGCGCGGCGGAAAACACTGGGATGAAGTACGACGCGCCGGCCAGAACCGTGACGTTGCCGTGCAGGATGCCGACGTTCCAGGCCGCATAGCCGAACCCCATCGCGCAGGCCGCCAGCGCCAGGTAGATGGCCGCCGGTGCGCTGAAGTGCATCGTGCCGCCACCCGTTGTGAAGAACTTGATCCACAGGGCGAGCGCCGTCAGCATGAAGAACAGCGTGACGCCGTTCTTGCCCCCAGCAATGCGGCTGGTGACCGTGCAATACGCTGCCCAGATCACCGCCCCTGCGAAGGCCAGTCCGTAGCTGAGCGGGTTGTCCTTCACGTTTGCGGCCATGCCGGCGAGATCCAGCCCCTGGTCCCCACCCAGCACGAAACAGATCCCCAGGATGGAGACCAGTGCGCCCGGCACGATCAGGGCATTCGCGCGCTGCTTGTTAAATGCGATGGCCGACAGCATCGTGAAGGTCGGCCAGAGGTAGTTGACCATCCCCACCTCGATGGCCTGCCGGCCGCTGTTGGCATAGCCGATCGACAAAGACAGGCACAGCTCGTAGGAAACGAACAGCAGGCTGCCCCACACCAGATAACGCCGGGGAAACGTCTTCAGATTCCCAAGGCCCACGGTGAACAACAGCAGCACCGAGGCAACGGAATAGATCATGGCGGCGCCGCCCACCGCCCCCAGGTTCTGGCTGACGCCGCGGATCAAGCCGACGATCGAGCTCCACAGCAACACCGCAATGAGTCCGATGAGTGTTGCTCTACTTTTGCTTTTCATAACGCTTGCCTGCACGGATTCGTCGATCTGAAGTCAATACTGTCCATACCTACCACACCCGGTTCCAACCTGACCAGCAGGACGCGATCCTGGCCGGAGAGGTAGGGCATGAAAGGGGGGCTGACGGGCAAAGGGACGGAGGGGCGCCAGTTTAGCAATCGAATGTTTCCCGCTGGATTGGGCGCGGCAAACTGTTCGCGAAAGATGCTGAACAGTTCAGCCAAACTGTTCGCAACTGTTCATGTCAATGCCTTGACACGCCGCGCAAGATGGAATTGTGCCGACCAGCAGTGCCCAATACCAAATACATCCACCACGAACCCCGGCACAAGGAGTCTCCATCATGCGCGAAATCAGGATTTTCGAACTGGACCGGCCGGGCGTGCCGGTGAGCTGGCGGTCGGCACGGACCCAAACCATCGCCGCACAAGCCGGGCTGTTGTGGGTCACGCAAGAACATCAGATGCAGGACATCTGGCTCAAGCCCGGTCAATCGATCGACGTGCCGGCAGGCGTGCGCTTCTGGCTCTCGGGCGACCCGGCAGACGGCATGGCAGCGCGCTTTGCCGTCACGGAAGACATCAACGCACCGCGCCGTCTGCTGCGCTTCATCGGCCAACTGGTGGCCGCGGCGTATCGGCAGGTGCTGCGTGACGACGGACGTGATGCAACACGTACGCCGTCGGCGCTGCGCATTGGGACTTGAACGGCGGGGACTTGAACTGCGGGGACTTGACCGACGGGCACCAAAGCGTCGTTAAGCCGGAAACACCAGCCGGAACTCGGTCCGTCCACCCGGCGGGCTGCTGGCCTGCACCGTACCCCCGTGCAGGTCCATGATGGTCTTCACGATGGCCAGTCCCAACCCCGTGGACTGGCTGGATTGCGTGCGCGATGGGTCTTCCCTGTAGAAGCGCTCGAATAGGAGTGGCAGGCTCGCGGCCGGGATGGTTGGCCCCGGGTTGCGCACAGCGATGCTGATCGCTTGGGGCAGGCGTCCCACCACCACATCGATACGTTCACCCGTCGGCGTGTAGCGCAGCGCATTGTCCAGCAGGTTGTTGATCGCGCGGCGCAGCAGCGTCGCGTCTGCGTGCACCTGCGCATCGCCCGTGACGTGGATGGCGATCTCGCGATCGGCGGCCACGGCTTCAAAGTAGTCCACCAGCACCTGAATTTCATGTCGTGCGTCCAACGGCGCTACGGACAACGCCACGCGTGCATGATCGGCACGCGCCAGGAAGAGCATGTCTTCAATCATGTGCGACAGGCGTGCGTATTCCTCCAGGTTGGATTCGAGCACGCTGCGGTATTCCTCCACCGTGCGCGGGTGGGCGAGCGTGACTTCAGTCTGGCCGACGAGGTTGGCCAGCGGCGTGCGGAAGTCATGCGCCAGGTCTGCCGAGAATTGCGAGAGCCGCGCAAAGCCGTCCTGCAGGCGCGTGAGCATGGCGTTGAGCGAGGCCAGCAGTTCAGCCAACTCGCGCGGCGCCCCCTCAAGCGCAAGACGTGTGTCGAGCTGGCTGGGGACCACCGCCGCAGCCTGTCGCCCAATGCGCTTCAGCCCCCGCAACGTGCTGCGCACCAGCAGCAGGCTCAGCAGCGCCACGGCAGCCACACCGCCCACCACCGCAAAGACGATGTGCCGCTGATAGTTGGCCAGTAGCGCAGCGCGGCTGTCGCCGTCCTGTGCGACCAGCACGATGACCTTGGTGCCGGTCTGCCCAAGCCAAGCCTCCGCGGCCACTGCTCGCGACGCAATGCCAGACATCGACGTCCAGGTGTGCACGGCCGATTCAGCGGGTGGCGTTTCGGCCGGAATGGCAGGTGGCATCGTCACCGATTCGCCTTCCGGATTGACCTCGATCAGCGTGCGCCCCTCGGGCGTGGCCATGCGCAGGATCAGCCCGTCATGGCCGGAGACCACGTCGGTATAGCGGTGTGCATTGCGCGCCAGGTCGTCTGCGCTGGTCGCCTCGCTGGTCAGGTGGCGCAGCTGCGTGATCTTGCCGAGCAGCATGGTGTCGTCGGTGGCGCGCAACTGGGCGTTCAGCGCGTAGTACAGATACGCACCGGCCGCGGTGAGCGTGACGGCCGCCACCACAACGAAGGCCAGCACCAGCCGGCCGGCGAGCGATGCAGGCCAGCGCATGAGCGAACCCATCAACGACCCACCGCGTCCAGCACGTAGCCCATGCCGCGCAACGTGTGGATCAGCTTGTGCTCGAAAGGGTCGTCCACCTTGGCGCGCAGGCGCCGGATCGACACGTCGACTACGTTGGTGTTGCTGTCGAAGTTCACGTCCCACACCTGCGAGGCGATCAGCGAGCGCGACAGCACCTCGCCCGAGCGGCGCGCCAGCAGATGCAGCAGCGCGTATTCCTTGGCGGTCAGGTCGATGCGCTGTCCAGCACGCGTGACGCGGCGCTTGATGGTGTCGATGCTCAGGTCGGCAATTTCCAGGACTTCGTTCTCGCGCAGCGGGCCGCGCCGCAGGATGGTGCGCACGCGCGCCACCAGTTCGGCAAAGGCGAAGGGTTTGACGAGGTAATCGTCGGCGCCCAGTTCCAGGCCCTTGAGGCGGTCATTCAGATCATCACGCGCGGTCAGGAACAGCACCGGCGTGCTCTTTTGGCGGCGCAGTTGCTGGATGACCTGCCAGCCGTCCATGCCGGGCAGCATGACATCGAGCACGATCAGGTCGTAGTCGTGTTCCATGGCCTGGAAGAGGCCATCCGGACCGGTGCGGGCGAGGTCGGCCACAAAGCCGGATTCCGTCAGGCCCTTCAGGAGGTAGTCGCCCGCTTTGGGCTCGTCTTCAACGATGAGCAGTCGCATGATGAAAGTTGCGGGTGCGCGCGGTAGGGCGCTCCCGTCTTGGCTGCCGATGCCGCCACGATATGCCAAAACCCCAGCCGCGGGGCCGAAGATGACAAGTTTGTCATGTTCAGGTCATGCCCGCGTGGCGACCCCCTCCCTAGACTGGCCCCACTGACACCGCCCCCCTTCCTGTCTTGCTGGTGTCGGACTATCCAAGGAGATCATCATGGCGATTCGATTCCAACGTGTACTGCCCCTGGCTGCTTCTGCCGCGCTGGCAGCGTTGCTGGCGTCCGGCCCTGCCGTGGCCGCGCAAGACCACCACGACGCCTGCTGTCTGCCGCAGATGGGACAGGTCAAGTCGATGGCCTTGCCGCTGGCCAAGGCTGGCCCGCGTGACCCCTACACCGACGGCGCCAAAACCGGCGCACGCGATCCGTACACCGACGGTGCTGCCGCACAAGCCGTGCTCGAAGCCCGCGTCGGCCCGCGCGACCCTTACACCGATGGCGGCCTGACCGACACGCGTGGCCCGCGCGAGCGCAATCCGTACACCGACGGCGCCCTCGTGTGATGCGTTGCAAGCCCTGGCTCTATCGGCCCGTTGGAGCGGCCCTTGCGTGTCTTCTGGCCGCTCCTTTGGCTGCCGTGGCGGCAACTGACCCTGTCACCCCGGCAGCCCTTTCTGCAACGGCCTCCGGCGATGTGGTTGCAGGCCAGACCGAACGCGTGACGCTGCAGCAGGCGGTGGAGCGCGCCATGCAGACGCATCCCGCGCTGGCGGCGGCGGGCTACGAGATCGCCGCCAGTGAAGGTGCGTTGGATCAGGCGAGCCGCCTGCGCAACCCCGAGGCCGCGTTCATCACCGAAGACGTGCGCCGCAACCGCGCCACCATGACGGCGCAACTCAATATCCCGCTGGAGCTTGGCGGCAAGCGCGCAGCCCGCACGCGTGCAGCCGAGCTGGGGCGTGACGCCGTCTCGCAAGATGCGGCAGTCCTGCGCGCCGAGTTGCGCGCCGACGTGACACGTGCGTTTTTTGACTTGCTGATTGCGCAGGAGCGTCTGACGCTGGCGCAGGCCTCCGATACGCTGGCTGCGCAGGCGGAGTCGGCTGCCGCGCGGCGCGTGCAAGCGGGCAAGGTGTCACCCGTAGAGCAGACCAAGGCGGGCGTGGCGCGTGCCAGCGCTGCCATTGAGTTGCGCGATGCGGGTGCAGAACTGCTGGTTGCGCAGCGCGCGTTGTCTGCATTCTGGGGCGGGGCTGCTGCTGCGCCGCAAGCCGATGGCAGCGCCGAAACCTTACCCGTCGTGCCGCCGGATGCGCGTCAGCCCACGAGCGCATTGGACAACGCGCCCCGCGTCATCCGCGCCCGGCTGGAGATCAATCGCCGCCAAGCGCTTGCCAACGTCGAGCGCAGCAAGCGCGTGCCGGATGTGACGGTCAACGTGGGGGTCAAGCGCGACAGCAGTGCGAACAACAACATGGCGGTGCTGGGCATTGCGGTGCCGCTGCCGTTGTTTGACCGCAACCAGGGCAACCTGCTTGAGGCACAGCGCCTGGCTGACAAGGCCTTTGAAGACTACCGCGCGCTGCAGCTCGAACAGAACGCCACTCTGGCCCAGGACGTTGCCCGGCTCGATGCGGCGCGCGCCGCGGTGCAGTCGCTGCGTCAGGACGTGCTGCCTGGCGCGCGGCGTGCCTATGACGCCGCGCGCATTGGCTTTGATGCCGGCAAGTTCAACTTTCTCGATGTGCTGGATGCCCAGCGCACGCTGTTTCAGGCGCGTGCGCAGTACTTGGCCGCGTTGTCGCGCGCACACCAGGCGGCAGCCGGCATCGATCGCATTCTCGGCCGGTGATCCGGCACCTCTCACTTTGCTGACATGACACTTCCACCGCAACAACGGCGCGCCATCGCGCTCATCGTCGTGCTGGGCACGTTGGCCGCCGCCGGGCTGTGGTTCGGCATGGGCGCACGCCAGGCCGCCACCACCGAAGCAGAAGCTGCACCCGCGCCCGCCGCTGCAGAGCGGGCCGAGGCGCCGCACGCCGAGACGCTCGTTATGACAGCCGAAGCCATTTCCAACGCCAAGATTGGCGTGGAGACGGCGGGTGCGACGGAGCTGCGCACGGAAGTCGTCCTGCCCGGCGAGATCAAGCTCAACGAAGATCGCACCGCACACGTGGTGCCGCGCGTGGCGGGCGTGGCAGAGAAGGTGGCGGTGGAACTGGGCCAGCCTGTCAAGCAGGGCCAACTGCTTGCCGTGCTGTCGAGCCCCACGCTGTCAGACCAGCGCAGCGAACTGCAGGCCGCGCAACAGCGCCTGGCACTGGCGCAGGAAACCCACGCGCGCGAGAAGCGCCTGTGGGAGCAGGGCATTGCCGCCGAACAGGATTATCAGCAGGCCCGCACGTCGTTGCAGGAAGCCCGCATTGCGGCGAACAACGCACGCCAGAAGTTGACGGCCATCGGCGCGGCACCATCAGGGTCGACGCTCAACCGCTTCGAGCTGCGCGCACCGTTTGACGGTGTGGTGGTTGCCAAGCATTTGTCGCAAGGCGAGGCTGTGCAGGCCGAGACGGCAGTCTTTACCGTGGCTGACCTGCGCACGGTGTGGGCAGATTTCTCGATCACCGCCAAGGATCTGGAAGCCGTGACCACCAACGCCGCCGCCACCGTCCATGCCACTGCCACCGGCACCGCCGTGCAGGGCAAGGTGTCGTACGTGGGCGCATTGCTGGGCGAACAGACGCGCACGGCACCTGCGCGTGTGACGTTGGACAACCCCAAGCTGGCCTGGCGCCCAGGCATGTTCGTCAACGTGTCGGTGGAGTCGGGCCGCACGCAGGTGCCCGTGGCCGTGCGCGCCGACGCCGTGCAAACGGTGGATGACAAACCTTCGGTGTTTGTCCCCGTTCCTGCGGGGTTCGAAGTGCGCCCGGTCAAGATCGGCCGTACCGACGGCACATGGACGGAGATCGTCGAAGGCCTGCCCGCAGGCACGCGCTATGCCGCGGCCAACAGCTACGTGCTGAAGGCGGAAGCCGGCAAGTCCGCCGATCACGGCCACTGAGGGGCGCACCATGTTCGAACGCCTTCTGCGTACCGTCATTGCCCAGCGCTGGCTGGTGCTGCTGGCTGTGCTGGCCGCTGCCGCATTCGGCGCGTATAGCTACACGCGCCTGTCCATCGATGCGGTGCCCGACATCACCAATGTGCAGGTGCAGATCAACACACCGGCACCGGGCTATTCTCCGTTGGAGACCGAGCAGCGCGTCACCTATCCGCTGGAGACGGCCATGGCCGGGCTGCCAAAGCTGGAGCAGATGCGCTCGCTGTCGCGCTACGGCCTATCGCAAGTCACCGTCATCTTCAAGGAAGGCACCGACATCTACTTCGCGCGCCAGCTGGTGAGCGAACGCCTGCAGGCTGCCAAGGAACAACTGCCAGCCGGCATGGCGCCGAGCATGGGCCCGGTCTCTACCGGCTTGGGCGAAATCTATCTCTGGACCGTCGAGGCCGATGCCAATGCGCGCAAGCCTGACGGCACCGCCTACACGCCGGCCGACCTGCGCGAGCTGCAGGACTGGGTGATCCGCCCGCAGATCCGCAACGTGCCCAGCGTGACGGAGGTGAACACCATCGGCGGGTTTGCCAAGGAGTTTCTGGTGGCAACCAGCCCCGAGCGCCTGGCCTCGTACAAGCTCACGCTGGCCGACGTGGTGGCTGCGCTGGATCGCAACAACGCCAACGTCGGCGCGGGCTATATCGAGCGCAAGGGGGAGCAGTACCTCGTGCGTGCGCCGGGCCAACTCCGCGACGCGGCCGACATCGGCAACGTCGTGCTGGCGAGTCCCAACGGCACACCCGTGCGCCTGCGTGACGTGGCCACCATCGAGAGCGGCAGCGAATTGCGCACCGGCGCAGCCACCAGCAACGGGCGCGAAGTCGTGCTCGGCACCGCATTCTTGCTGATGGGCGAAAACAGCCGCACGGTGTCGCAGGCGGTGGACAAGCGCATGCAGGAGATCCGCAAGACGCTGCCGGCGGGTATCCGTGTCGAATCGGTTTACGACCGCACGGTGCTCGTCGACAAGGCCATCGCCACCGTCAAGAAGAACCTGCTGGAAGGCGCCATCCTGGTCATGGCCGTCCTGTTCCTGTTCCTTGGCAACTTGCGTGCGGCGGTGCTCTCTGCGTTGGTGATTCCGCTGTCGATGCTGATGACCTTCAGCGGCATGGTGTCGGCGAAGGTCAGCGCCAACCTGATGAGTCTGGGCGCGCTGGACTTCGGCATCATCGTCGACGGTGCGGTGGTGATCGTCGAAAACTGCGTGCGGCGCCTGGCACATGCACAGGAGCAACGCGGCCGACCACTCACACCTGCCGAACGCTTTGAAGAGGTATTCGAGGCGGCCCGCGAGGCGCGTCGCCCGCTTCTGTATGGTCAGCTCATCATCATGGTGGTGTACCTGCCGATCTTTGCGCTGTCGGGTGTGGAAGGAAAGATGTTCCACCCGATGGCGATGACGGTGGTGCTGGCACTGGCGGCAGCCATGATTCTTTCCATCACGTTTGTGCCGGCAGCGGTGGCGCTGTTCATTGGCGAGCGCGTGGCAGAGAAGGAGAACCGCCTGATGGGCTGGGCGCGCCGCGTGTACGCCCCGCTGCTTGAGCGCGTGCTGGCTGCACCTGCTGTGGTGCTGACCTTTGCGGCCGTCGCAGTGACGGTCTCGTTGGTCGCTGCCACGCGCCTAGGCGCAGAGTTCGTGCCCAACCTGAACGAAGGCGATTTCTCCATCCAGGCGATGCGTGTACCGGGTACGGGTCTGGCGCAATCGCTGGAGATGCAGATGCAGATCGAGCGCACGCTCAAGGCGAAATTCCCAGAGATCGAACGCGTCTTTGCCCGCACCGGCACGGCCGAGGTGGCAACGGATGTGATGCCGCCCAGCATCTCCGATGGCTACATCATGCTCAAGCCGGAGAAGGACTGGCCCGCTGGTCCCGACGGCAAACGCCAGGATCGGCGTACGCGCGACCAACTGCTCGCCGACATCCGCACCACGGTGGAGGCACTGCCCGGCAACGCGTACGAGTTCTCGCAGCCGATCCAGTTGCGCTTCAATGAATTGATCTCGGGCGTGCGCAGCGACGTAGCCGTCAAGCTGTTCGGCGACGACATGAACGTGCTCGAAGCGCAGGCCAAGATCGTGGCGGCGCAACTCGGCAAGCTGGCTGGCGCCACCGAAGTGAAGATCGAACAGACGGGTGGCTTGCCCTTCCTCAACGTCGACATCGACCGCGACAAGGCCGCACGCTACGGGCTGTCCATCGGCGTGATTCAGGACACGGTGTCGGCGGCCATTGGTGGCAAGGATGCGGGCACGGTGTTTCAGGGCGATCGCCGTTTCGGCATCGTGGTGCGTCTACCGGAAACCTTGCGCAGTGACCCCGCCGCGCTCGGCCGTCTGCCGCTCGCGCTGCCGAACGGCCAGGGTTACGTGCCGCTTTCCGATGTGGCGACGCTCAAGGAGGTCACCGGCCCCAACCAGGTCAGCCGCGAAGATGGCAAGCGCCGCATCGTCATCAGCGCCAATGTGCGTGGGCGTGATATCGCCTCGTTCGTGGAGGAAGCGCAGACCGTGCTTGATGCGCAGGTGCGCTTGCCGACCGGCTACTGGATGGCATGGGGTGGCCAGTTCGAGCAGTTGCAGTCGGCTACCGAGCGCCTGCAGATCGTGGTGCCGTTGGCACTGGCGATGGTGCTCACGCTGCTGTTCATGATGTTCGGCAACCTGAAGGATGGCTTGCTGGTGTTCTCCGGCATTCCGTTTGCGCTGTCAGGCGGCATCCTGGCGCTGGCGTTGCGCGGCATCCCGCTATCGATCTCCGCGGCGGTGGGCTTTATCGCGCTGTCGGGCGTGGCGGTGTTGAACGGGCTGGTGATGCTGAGTTTCATCCGCAGCTTGCGCGAAGGCGGGCAGTCCGTCGATGAGGCCGTGCGGGAAGGGGCGCTGACGCGTTTGCGCCCGGTGCTGATGACGGCACTGGTGGCATCGCTCGGCTTCGTGCCGATGGCGCTGGCGACCGGCACCGGTGCGGAGGTGCAGCGTCCGCTGGCAACCGTGGTGATCGGTGGGATCTTGTCGTCGACGGCGCTGACCCTGCTGGTGCTGCCAGTGTTATACCGGCTGGCGTATCGACGTGATGACGGGCGGGAGGGTGCGGCGCAGGCGGATGCGGCACTGCCATCCGCCGCGCCGTAGCAGGAGAACTTACTCGGCTTGCAGTGCTGCGATGATCTTTTCGGCGTGGGCCTTCAGCTTGTCGCTGTCGGCCTGCACGCGTGCGTGCGGCTGCAGCGGCGTATCGCTGTAGCGCGGCAGCACGTGGAAGTGCACATGCGGCACGGTCTGGCCTGCAGCGCTGCCGTTGAGCTGAAAGATGGCAATGCCCGGCGGCGTGAAGGCCGCGCGCACGGCACGGGCCAGCTTGCGCGTGGTGCGGATGGCGGCCGAGGCGGCCTCATCCGACAGGTCGAACAACTCCGCTGCGCTTTCCTTGGGCAGCACCAGAACGTGGCCGTCGGCCTGCGGCATGATGTCCATGAAGGCGATGGTGTGGTCGTCCTCATACACCTTGATGCAGGGCAGTTCGCCGCGCAGGATCTTGGCGAAGATGTTCTGGTCGTTGTACGTCGCGTCAGGCATGGATGTCTCCGGCAAAACAAGAAAGGGCAGCGCGCAGTATATCTGCCACAGGCGGGGGCTCGTATGGCGTGAACTTGGCGTAGATCAAGCGACACCGTCGTCCGCCGGCAGCGGCGCGCCGGCCAGCAGCGTGTCTTCAAAGAAGCGGCGGCGCGCGTCCTTGTCGGGCTTGCTGCCCTGGTGCCACAGCGTGGCTTCGGAGAGCTGGTAGGCGTACAGCATGAAGGCGCGTGCCTTGGCGTCCTTGCGCGCAAAGCCGATCGCCTGGAAGTGCTGGACGTAGTAATCCATGCGATGTTCGTCGACGGTTTCGACGGCCTCTTGTGCCATCGGGTCACGTCGCGCCCAGGCACGGATGGCGAACTCGATCATGGCGGTGCGGCGCGCGCTGCGGCCGCGAAACGGTAGCGCCAGCAGATCACGCACGAGCCCCTGTACCGATGGGTTCTGTCGCTCGAGCTTGGGGCCGACGCGCGTGCGCTCGCTCCAGTCCTGCAGTACCTGATGCAGCAGATCGTCGCGGTTCTTGAAGTGCCAGTAGAAGCTGCCGCGCGTGACTTCCAGTTGCTTGGCGAGCACGTCGACGCGCACGGCGTCAATGCTCTTGGTGACGAGCAGATCGGTGGCCGCGCGCACCCAGTCGTTGGGCGTGAGCTGCGCACGCGGCGCTGCGGGAGAGGTGGGTTCGGCGTCGACGGGTGCGTCGTGGTCGTCGATCAGCGGGGAGGGCATGCGCACCTCGTGCGGCTTGGACATGAAGGCGGATTCTAGCGACGCTGACACCGCTGTCCAGCGCTGAGCGCATGCTGAGCGCCCCAGGTTTTCTCCGGTTGACATGTCAACAAACGCACTCCTACCATGCACATACGTTTGTGTATGGAAGGATCGAGCTGCCGTAAGCCTCGGTTTACGGTTTTGTGCAAGGAACCATGCTCGACGATGCCTTCTGCACGGCGTCTAACGATAAGACATCAGGAGACATTTGCATGAAGGCATTCCGACTCGCACTGCGCGCGGCGGCTGTAGTTGGCGCGGCGGCTGGCGCGTTCTGCGCGAGCACCGCGCAGGTTCAGGCGGCTGAGACCGTCAAGATCGCCTGGATCGACCCGCTGTCCGGGCTGATGGGCGCGCTGGGCCAGAACCAGTTGCGCAGCTGGCAATACGCGGCAGATATCGCCAACCAGCAGAACTGGAGCGGCAACGGCACCAAGTTTGAAGTCGTGGGGTTTGACAACAAGGTCTCGCCGCAAGAGAGCCTGACGATCCTCAAGCAGATCACCGATCAGGGCATTCGCTACGTCGCGCAGGGCGATGGCTCCAGCGTGGGCATGGCATTGCAGGACGCCATCGCCAAATACAACGACCGCAATCCGGGCAAGGAGATCATCTATCTCAACTACGCCGCGGTCGATCCGGACATGACCAACAGCAAGTGCAACTACTGGCATTTCCGTCTGGACGCCAACTCCGACATGAAGATGGAGGCCCTGACCACCTATCTGGCCAAGGACCCGAACATCAAGAAGGTCTACCTGCTGAACCAGAACTACTCGTTCGGCCATCAGGTGGCGCGTGCAGCCAAGGACTACCTCAAGCGCAAGCGTCCTGACATTCAGGTCGTGGGTGAAGACCTGCACCCGCTGGCGCAGGTGAAGGACTTCTCGCCGTACGTGGCCAAGATTCGTGCATCCGGCGCCGATACGGTCATCACCGGCAACTGGGGCAGCGATCTGGCCCTGCTGGTTCGCGCAGCCAAGGATGCAGGCCTGACCACCAACTTCTACACGTACTACGCCGGCACCACCGGTGTGCCGACCGCAATGGGCGCGTCGGGTGCGGACCGTGTGAAGGTCATCAGCTACTTTGCACCGAACGATGGCAACGCGAAGACGAACGCCGTGCTCGATGGCTTCAAGAAGAAGTACAACGACGATTTCTTCAACGCCGACGTCTACACCGGCATCGCCTTCCTGGCCAAGGCCATCAAGACCAGTGGTTCGGCCGAGCCCGCCAAGGTGGCCAAGGTGATGGAGGGCATGACGGTTGAGAGCCTGAACGGCCCGGTCGAGATGCGTAAGACCGATCACCAGGCACAGCAGACGCTGTATGTCACCACCTGGGTGAAGGCCGATGGCAAGAAGATCAAGTACGACCAGGAGAACACCGGCTACGGCTGGCGCACCGACGTCACGCTTGAACCGCACCTCGGTGCGCAGCCGACGTCGTGCCAGATGAAGCGACCGACGTCGTGATCCTGTCGTTGAGGTGTCTCCGGTTTAGACCGGGGACACCACACCTGTGCCCGCCAGGTGTCGGCGGGCGTTCTCCAGAAAGCGATCCACCGTGGCCTGCACCGATTCCGGTGACCAGCCGGCAATGTGCGGTGTCAGCACGACCTGTTCCAGGTCCAGCAAGCCCAGCGGTGGCTTCGGTTCGCTCTCGTACACATCCAGCCCCGCGCTGCCCAGCTTGCCCGTGCGGATGGCCGCTTCCAGCGCCGCCGTATCCACCACGCTGCCGCGCGCGATGTTGACCACGCAGCCGTTCGGCCCCAGCGCCTCCAGAACGGATTGATTGACCAAGTGTTTGGTTTGCGCGCCGCCCGGCGTGGCAACGATCAGGAAGTCCGCCCACGCAGCCATCTCCTTGAGCGCACCGAAGTACTGGTACGACACACCGTCGCGCGGTTTGCGGTTGTGATAGCCGATCTGCATGTCGAAGCCTGCGGCGCGGCGTGCGATCTGCATGCCGATGGTGCCGAGGCCCACGATGCCCAGGCGCTTACCGCACACACCGGGCTGCAGCGGAATGTCGTCGCGCCAGACGCCATTGCGCGTGGCGCGGTCCAGCTTCGGGATACCGCGCACCGCGGCCAGCAGCAGGCCAAAGGCGTGGTCGGCCACGCAAGCATCGTTAGTGCCGGCGCCGTTGGCCACCACTACGCCGCGCGCACGGGCGGCTTCCACGTCGATGTTCTCGTAGCCGGCGCCCAGGGCGCAGGCTAGTTCCAGCTTGGGCAGGGCGGCGATCTCTGCGCCGGTCAGGCCCGTTGATCCATTGGTCAGCACGATGCGCACGTCTTGCCCGTTGTGGGCAATGGCGGTGTCGCGTTCTGCCCGGGTCGGGGCGTGGATGACGTGGAAGTGTTGAGCGATCTGCGCCACGTTGTCGGGCGTCATCGCAATGAGGATCAAGAGTGTCGGCTGCATGTTGAGGAGCGAGGCGAGGAGGAGTGGCGGGCCGTGTCTTGTCAGCAGGAAGTGCCGCGCACGGCGCCCGAGGATCATAGCGCGCCCCGCTGGCCGTGGCGCCGGAAGCCCCTGACGCAACGAGGTTACACGCCGTTACCAATGAAGAAATTTGGTTTCACGGGGCGCGGGGCCCGCGGCATAGACTTTCCGGCAAGGGGCGCAAACCGCAGGAAGGCCTCCGGCCTGGACCAGACGCCGCGCGCACAAACGGGATCAATCATGCAAGCAACGAACAAACGGGTACGCGTCAGCCACGCAGGACGGTGGATAGTATTGGCGGCAGTGGCAACGGGGGCAGCAGGCTTGGCCGGCTGTGTCACGGCGCCGTACCCCGGCTACGGTGCGGGCTATGGCGCTGGCTATGCGGCCGGCAGCAGTGCATATGGCAACAGCTATGGCGGCACGACCTACAGCACCACGCCGTACGCCAACGGGTACGACAACACCTACAGCAACGGCTACAACGGCAGCTATGACCCGAGCGCGCAGCAGCCGTATCCGCAGCAACCGTACCCGTCACAGCAGCCGGCGCCGGTGTATTCGCAGCCACAGCCGAACTATTCCCCGTATCCGAGTAGGAGCGAGCCTGCCTATCAGGCACCGGCCGACAATCGCTATGGCGTGATCGAGCGCATCGACGCGGTGCCGGTGCGCGGGCAGCCCACCGGTGTGGGCGCGGTGCTTGGCGGCGTAGTGGGTGGCCTGCTTGGGCACCAGGTGGGTGGCGGACGCGGCAATACCGTGGCCACCATCGGCGGTGCGGTGGCTGGAGCCATGGCGGGCAACGCCGTGGAAGGCAATACGGTGGTCGGTCAGACCTACCGCGTGACCATGCGCTTGAACGACAACTCGATGGCCACGCTCACGCAAAACAACCCGAACGGCCTGCGTCCGGGTGACCGTGCCCGCATCGAAAACAACATGGCAGTGCCTTACTGACCACTTTCTGCAGGGGAGTTCGTCCGCGTCTGACTTCAGGAACGGCGCGGACTGGCCGTTATAGCGGGTGCCGCAACCTGTTTTTTGCCCGCTTTGACTCCCATGTTCAATCGACTTTCCATCCGTTTCCGACTCAACGCAGCCCTCGCGCTGCTCGCCGTGCTGCTGGCCACCATTGGCACCATCGGCGTCGTCGGCATGCGCGCGTCTGACGCAACCATCAAAGAGATCTATAGCAACCAGCTTGCTTCGACTTCGTTGGTTGCCAAGGCACAACTGCATGCCGCCATCGTGCGCACTACGCTGGATCGTGCGGTCTTCCACCCGGAGTCCGCCGAGTTACCGGCGATCCTCGACAAGGCCAATGGCTACCGCGTCAAGTCCGACGACGCGTGGAAGCAGTACAAGGCGCTGCCCATGAGTGCAGATGAAGCCCGTCTGGCTGCCGATCTGGAAGCCAAACGTGCAGCGCTGTTTCGCGATGGCATTGAGCCGCTGATGAACGCACTGCGTGCCCATGACGCAACCGCGGTCGACAAAGTGGTCATGGACGTCATCCCGCCACTGTCGGTGGCAATGACCGCCGCCTCAGATGCCTTGGATCGCAGCCAGTCCGATCAGGCCAAGGCCGGATACGACGACGCAGTGGCCCGCTCGCACGCGTTCCTGATGTTGATCATCGGCGCCATCGTGGTGGGTATCGTTGCAGCGCTGGGCTGTGCGTTTGGTCTGCACCGTGCGATCTCTGTACCGCTGTCGAACATGCTGGGCCACTTTGGCGAGATTTCGCGCGGCAACCTGACCGAGCACATCACCGTGAGCAGCCATGACGAAATGGGTGCGCTCACCCGTGGCCTGATCGACATGCAGCGTGGACTGATCCGCACCATCGAGACGATGCGCGGCGGCAGCGATTCCATCGCCAGCGCGACCAAACAGATTGCCGCCGGCAACCTCGATCTGTCGCAGCGCACGGAAGAGCAGGCGTCTTCGCTGGAAGAGACGGCTTCCAGCATGGAGGAACTCACCAGCATCGTGAAGCAGAATGCCGACAATGCGCGCCAGGCCAGCCAGCTTGCGGGCAACGCATCGGACATCGCCGTCAAGGGCGGTGAAGTGGTGGGCCGTGTCATCGAAACAATGTCGGGCATCAACAACAGCAGCAAGAAGATCGCCGACATCATTGGCGTGATTGAAGGCATTGCCTTCCAGACCAACATCCTCGCCCTGAATGCCGCAGTGGAAGCCGCGCGTGCGGGTGAGCAAGGCCGCGGCTTTGCGGTGGTGGCCGGTGAGGTACGCAGCCTGGCGCAACGCTCGGCCACGGCAGCCAAGGAGATCAAGGAACTCATCAGCGATTCGGTTGGCCGTGTTGAAAACGGCTCGACGCTGGTGACCGAAGCCGGCACGGTGATCGACGAAGTGGTGGTGGCCGTCAAGCGCGTGACCGACATCATGGGCGAGATCAGCGCCGCGTCGGCCGAGCAGAGCACCGGCATCGAACAGGTCAACCAGGCCGTCACGCAGATGGACGAAGTGACGCAGCAAAACGCGGCGCTGGTGGAAGAGGCGGCCGCTGCCGCGCAATCGCTGGAAGAGCAGGCGGGTGTGCTGCGCGAGACGGTTGCGTCGTTCCGCCTGCCGCCGGCAGGTACGCACGTTGTGCCGGCTGCTGTGGTGAGCGCTGCGAAGGCGCCGTCGGCAGCGCCGGTTGCTGCTAGCAAACCTGCAGCGAGCAAGCCTGCCTCGACAATCAAGCGTGCCGTGCGCAAGCCTGCTGTGTCGCCTGCAGCTGCGCCTGCCAAACCGGTTTCCGCGCCCGCAACTGCGCCTGCCGCGGCAATCGAACCGAAGCCGGGCAAGCTGGCACTCGCTGCAGCTGCCAGCGATGCAGATGACTGGGAACAGTTCTGATGGCCTGATGCGCTGATACGCATCACCCTTGCAAAGCCGCGCCTCGTGCGCGGCTTTGTGTTTCAGCGCTGTAACCGATTTGAGTGATAGTCGGTGGTGATGCTGCCGAGACTGCCGCCTCGACCACGCCAATCGGGCAATGGAGTCCGGTTGGTGCCGCACAATTGCGGCACACCTTCACTGAGCATCACGGCCGCGATGCTCAGACTCCTGCAAAGCCTTTAGCAGAAAGGCCTTGCTCCGCCACAGTCCCGTCTGTCGGGCGCTGGACGCGAGCGTGTGCACCACGCCCTGCAAGTAACGCGCACGTACGCCTCAGCCGAACACCCTGCGCCTGGGTGCGAATCGCCTCCGCCGTTTGTAGGGCATGCCTGTCGTCTGCCTGGACGAGTGCGGTACCGCGCCAACGTGTATTGCGTGCCGTGGCTGCAATTGCAGCAAGGCCCCAAACCCCGCATCGCGTTCACCGGTGCAACAACCCTGCATGCCCCCCGTCTGTGCGCACGCTCGTGCGGCATGCCGCACCGCATAACGGCGCGCCCTGGCGGGCGTTGGTACGGTCCTCGCGTTCACGCTTGCGAAGCGGGCCAGAGAACCCCGCATCGGCAGCCATCGCTTGCCAAGCGACGGTGCCGGACGCACGGCGCACGTGGTTGCGCCGCAGGTCGACAAGAACTTGGGGAAAGCGATGAGCGCTACAGCGCAAAGCGGGGGAGTTGCCAGGCATCGGCCGTATGCCGGCATGGGGGAAGGGCCATGAGCGATGTGCCATGGGAAATCTACCTGGCGTTGCTCAACACGCTGACGGTGGCGACCACGCTCGTCATCCTCATCAGCACCGCCGACGATTTCTTCCTGGATGCGTTCTACTGGATGCGGGAGCTGTGGCTCTGGCCGCAGCGCGGTCGCATGCCCGTCACCATCTCGGCACGCGCGCTGCGTGATCGTGAGGAGCAGTGGCTCGCCATCATGGTGCCCGCCTGGAAGGAGTACGACGTCATCGCCAAGATGGTGGAGAACACCTTGGCGACGATGGAGTACACGCACTTCATTATCTTTGCCGGCGCTTACCGCAATGATGCTGAGACCACCACCGAGGTCGAGCGCATGGTGCGCCGCTATCCAGGGCGCGTGGTGCGGGCGGCCGTCACGCACGATGGCCCCACCTGCAAGGCTGACTGCCTGAACACCATCATCCAGACCATCATCCGCCATGAGGCAGGCCACGGCATCCGCTTTGCGGGCGTGATCATGCACGACTGCGAAGACGTGATTCACCCGCTGGAGCTGAAGTACTTCAACTACTTCATCGGCGATCAGGATCTGGTGCAGTTGCCGGTGCTCTCGCTCGAGCGCAAGTGGTACGAGTGGGTGGCCGGTACTTACATGGATGATTTCTCCGAGACGCACCAGAAGGACTTGGTGGCGCGCCAGGCGCTGACCGGCACGGTGCCCGGGGCAGGCGTGGCGCTGTGCTATAGCCGCCGTGCCATCGAGGCGGTGATGAAGGTGCGGGGCGATTCGCCCTTCAACACCAGCACGCTCACAGAAGACTATGACTTCAGCTTCCGGCTGCACGATCTCGGCATGCGGGAGGCATTTGTGCACTTCCCGATTTGCGAGACCACAGAGCCTGCGGAGGATGCCGAGGGCAAGACGCGCACGCGCTGGCGTTTTGGCAAGCGGCGTGGCGTGCGTCCGCAGTTGCTGGCCACGCGCGAGTATTTCCCCAGCACGTTCCGAACCGCCTACCGGCAGCGTGCGCGCTGGGTGCTCGGCATTGCATTCCAGGGCTGGCTGCAGATGGGGTGGAAGGGCAACCTGATCACCAGGTACATGTTCTTCCGTGACCGCAAGGGGGTGGTGACCGCGCTGTTTTCGATCCTGGCGTATGTGCTGTCGCTCAACTACCTGGTGATCGGCGCGTTGCTGGCCAAGGGATGGGTTGCGATTCCCGATGGCTCTTTCGTGGTCGGCTCCGTGTGGATGCAGGACTTGCTGGCGATCAACGCAACGCTGCTGTTCAACCGGCTGGCGCAGCGCGTGTATTTCGTGGGGCGCCTGAATGGTCCGCTGCAAGGCGTGCTGTGCCTGCCCAGGCTGGTGGTGAACAACTTCATCAACTTCTTCTCGGTATGCCGGGCGTGGAAGATCTTCCTGATCTACTGCCTGACCGGCAAGCCGATCGCGTGGGACAAGACCCAGCACACCTATTTGTCGAACGATGCCCTCGGCCGCACGCGCTCGATGCTGGGCGAGACGTTGCTCAAGTGGGAAGCGCTCACGCAAGCGCAGCTCGACGCGGCTTTGACCCTGCAGCAGGAAACCGGCCGCCGGCTCGGGACCATCCTGGTCCAGCAAGGGCTGGTCACGCCCGACACGTTGGCTGATGCGCTGGCCGAGCAGGTTGACCTGCCGCGCGTGAGTCTGACCAACGTCGTGTTGGGCGCACTGGCCGATTGTCTGCCTCGCGATCTGGCTGTGCGGCATCACGTGGTGCCGTTTTCCATTGGCGAGGACGGCTCGCTCAATATCGCCGTGTCGGAATTGCCCAATGGTGAAGTGCTGGACGAGTTGGCCCGCGCAGCCGGACGCAAGGTTGCGTGCTTCATGGCGTGCGACCACGAGATGTCGGCCGAGCTGGCACTGATGGCCGACCCCAATCGCCGCGCTACGGTCGTGTTTGGCCCTGCGGCATATTCGGCCACGTTGGCCGTCGAATCCATGACGGGCGCCGGCCCGGTTGTTGCACCAGGCACGGCATCCGCAACCGAGGCTCCCCCCATCCCCCCGATACCTCCGGCGCCGGTCTTGCATGACCTGGCCCCCGGCCCAGAGGTACACCCCAATCCATCAATTGCGGGAGGTGTGGCATGAAAACCGAGAGAATCCACCGTTTCACGCTGCGCGGTGCAGGTTGGCCGATCAAGTGGCCAATTGCTGCTGCGGTATGGGCGCTATGTCATGGTGTGTCGGTCGCAGAACAGACGGCGCAGCCGCTGCAGCCCGACGCGTACTTCCGGGCAGACCGCGCCTACCATGCGATCGATGCCAACAAGCTTGATGATGCTGAAGCAGCAACGCGCGCTGCGTTGGCGGTGCAGCCTGACAGCCTGCAGCTGAACCTGTTGCTGCTTGATGTGCTGACGCGCAAGGGCCGGTTGGATGCGGCGCGCACGCAAGCCGATGCGCTGGTGCAGAAGTACCCCAACGAGCCGCGCGTATATGCGCAGCACGGGTTCCTTGCGCAGAAGGCGAATGACTCGGCCACGGCCGAACAGGATTTCGCCCACGCCACCCAGGGCACGGACTGGACACCACAGGAACAGCGCAACCTGCATCTGGCGTGGTCGGACAGCGCGTATTCCGCCAGACATCCGCAGGCGGCGCTGGATGCGCTCAGTGGCCTGCAGGATCAGCCTGATGCCGGCGTCCAGTTGCGCCTCGCGCAATCACGCCTGCAACTGGGGGACCGCGATGGCGCAACCCGGGCCGCCACGCTGGCCGAAGAGCACGCCACGGACCCGGCGCAAAAACGCTACGCCAAGGCATTGCTTGCCGAGGCGATGGCACCCCAGGTTCAGAGCGTAGCCACGTCACCCGATGACCCGCGCGTGATTGGCCAGCGTGAATTGAACGAGGCTTATGGCCACCTGCGGGCCCGTGACGACCGCGCCGCGCTTGCGGCGTTCCAGCGCGGCTTTGCCACCGGCCAGGGCAACTGGAGCCACTACGCCGATGCTGCCTATGCAGCGAAACGCATGGGCGACAACTCGACCGCTATCACGCTGTTCCGCAAGAGCCTGGACGTTGCCGATGCGGATGCCAAGAGTGACGGTGGCAGCAACGGTAATGACAGCCTTCCCGCCGACCGCCGCTTCGGCTACCGACGCGAGGTGGAGCAGATGCAGCGCACTTGGGGCATGGTGCTTTCCGGCGCGTACCAGACTTCGGCGTTTGGCGTGCCCAACACCGTGAGCGTGTTTCAGGGCGGCGCAGAGGTCTACTGGCAGCCCCCCGGCATTGGCTATCGCGACGGCAGCATCTTCCAGCTCTTCGTGCGCGGTTACGACAACCTCTATGACGGCAACGGCATCGCCGGCCTGCCGACGGCACAGGGGTCGGTGGGGGCGCGCTACAAACCGGTCAAGGATCTCAACCTGGTGTTCACCGCTGAGCGCCTGATCCGCATCGGCACCCAGAGCGTCAATGACACGCTGCTGCGCATTGGCTTCTCGACCGACCAGGGTATTGACCTGCAGGTCACCAAGCCGCGCTGGCAGACCTGGCAGGCGTACGGGGAGGGTGCGTACTTCCTCAACCAGGGCCGCATGATCATCAGCACCGAAGCGCGCTACGGGCATACCTGGCTACTCGACTCGATCAGCGATCACCTGACGGTCTACCCGCACGTGGTACTGGCTGGCGACCACGACAACAAGGCCACCGACCGGCAACTCGCGCTGGGTGCTGGCCCCGGCATCAACTTTCGCTACTGGTTTCGAGAGACGCAATACAGCGCCCCGGCCAGTTGGCTGGATCTCACCGTGCAATACCGCCTGCCTCTGACCCACGCCGACCGGGCGAAGGGCGTAGTGGCACGCGCCATCCTTTGGTTCTAGGGGGACCTGGAGCCGAGGTGTCACGGATGAAACGATTTTGATCAACGAGGGATACGGGTAACGAGAAGGATTGGCTTCGGCGCGCGCGCGATGGCGTCGCAGCGCCACGGCAGGTCAAGGCAGGATGCATGGCACGGCCTTCGCTCTATGGTGAGGTCTATGCCGGCGTAAGAAGCGACGCGTTCGTCGTCGCGCTTTGGAATGGCTAGCCGATGCAGATGACATGGGGAGAGCAAGATGACCGGGAAGATTTTGACAGTGTTCGGCACGCGACCAGAGGCCATCAAGATGGCGCCGCTGGTGAAGGCGTTGCAAGCCGAGGCAGGCTTCACGTCGGCGGTATGCGTGAGTGCGCAGCACCGGCAGATGCTCGACCAGGTCTTACAGCTCTTCGGCATCGTGCCGGAGTTTGATCTGAACCTGATGCAGCCTGGGCAGACGTTGTCAGGCATTACCTCCAGCGTGCTGGGTGGCATCGATGGCGTGCTGGATGCCTTCCAGCCCGATGCCGTGCTGGTGCACGGAGACACCACCACCACACTGGCTGCCAGCTTGGCCGCCTTCTACAGGCGCATCCCGGTGGGCCATGTCGAGGCGGGGCTGCGCACGGGCAACATCTGGTCTCCGTGGCCCGAAGAACTCAACCGCCGCGTGACCGATTCCGTGACGACGTGGCACTTTGCGCCGACAGCTGAATCGCGCCAGAACCTGCTGGATGAAGGCATCGACCCGAGCCAGATCACGCTCACCGGCAATACCGTCATCGATGCGCTGTTGTCTGTGAAACGACGCCTGAATGCCGATGCGGCGCTATCGGCGGAGATGGCCGCGCGCTATCCATTCCTCGACGCCGGGCGGCGGATGATTCTGGTGACTGGCCACCGGCGCGAGAACTTTGGCGAGCCGTTTGAGAACTTCTGTGTGGCGCTGCGCCTGCTGGCAGCGCGCCATCCGGATCTGCAGATCGTCTATCCGGTGCACCTGAACCCCAACGTGCAGCAGCCGGTCAACGCCATCCTGGCGGGCCAGGACAACGTGCATCTGATTGCGCCGCAAGACTACTTGCCCTTCGTCTACCTGATGGACCGGGCTTACCTGATCGTCACCGATTCCGGCGGCATTCAGGAAGAAGCGCCTGCGCTGGGCAAACCGGTGCTTGTGACGCGTGACACCACCGAGCGGCCCGAGGCCGTGGCTTCCGGCACTGCACGCCTGGTCGGCACCGATACGCAGCGCATCGTGGTGGAAGCTGAAACGCTTCTGCAGGACGCCGACGAATACCAGCGCATGGCACAGGCCCACAACCCGTATGGGGATGGGCAGGCATGCCATCGCATTGTCGACGCATTGAAAGCGGCCTTCGACGCGCCCGCCGAGGTGGTGGCGCGTGGCCCGCAACTCGTTCGCAAGCCGGCCACCGAGGCCGAGATCATCAATCTGGAAGCGGCACGCGCCACGGCGATCGGGGCTGCATCCATGCAACGCCTGAATGGCTAGGAGGCTTGGATGAAAGCGAAACGCATCGGGGGCGGCATCTTGCTGGCCTCCGCCCTGATCGCTGGATGGTTGGCACTGGCGCCACCATGGGCCGGCAATGCAGGGGTTCCGGCGGTGGTTATCGGTGGTTCTGACCAGCGCAATCCAGGCACGGACGCAGATAAGAAAAAGTCTGCGCCAGCGTCTTCCAGTGGCACGGCCACAGCTGGGCAGCCAGTGCAACCGGCTGTGGTGGCTGTGGCCACACAAAAGCCCGTGACCGGGGGCGGACGCGCCTACGGCTACGGCGTCATGGATGAAAACGGGCAGGTCGTTCCGCCACCGCGCCCGCCTGGCATCACCGAAATCCGTCCCGGTATGCCAGAGAACGAGCCAACCGGTACGGAACGTGGCCACGACCGTGGTCCCAACTTCAACCTCGGGCTCTACCGCCAAGCGGACGGCTCGGTGTATCGCCCATGAGTCGGAGAGCCATCATGAAATCGATGTTTCGTAAGTTTCTCTATGCACTAGTCTTTGCGGGCGGCCTACTCGGCGTCTCGCTGACCGGGCCCGCGCAGGCTTCCACCTGCACCATCGGGCTCGGGCCCATTTGCGTGACGGTCGGCAAAACGGCATCCGCGCAGACCACGCCAGCCCCCATCCTGGTGCTGTACGACGCGCCCGCCAATGACCAGTACACCAATCTGGGCAAGGCGTACGCGATCATGCTGTACAACCTGCTCGCGCACTTCAATACCACCATCACCATGCTGCCCGTGCAGAACTACACGGCTGGCATGACAGAGCAGTACACCGCCACGTTCTACATGGGGAGCTACTACGCCAACCCCATTCCGGCGGCGTTCCTGTCGGACGTAAGCACCACGCAAAAAACCGTCGTCTGGTTCAAGTACAACTTGTGGGAACTTGCCTGGAACACGGCGTATCCGTTCACCTCACGTTATGGCATCTCGTTCTCGAGCCTTGCCGGCATGAATGCTGCGCCGTCGGCCAGTGCGCCCAACCCTGGTTTCTATGACACGGTCACGTACAAGAACCAGACCATGACCAAGTACTACGCCTTCAATGCCACGACCGGGGCGGTTTCCGCAGACCCGGACATTGGTGTGACGGCGGTGGCCGATGCCACCAAGGCGACAAGCCTGGTGACGATCACCAACTCGGTCACGAAGGCGACTGCGCCATACGTGATTCGCTCGGGCAACTTCTGGTATTTCGCCGACATGCCGTTCTCGTTCATCGGGCCGCGCGACCGCTATCTGGTGGTCTGCGACATGCTGCACGATATTCTCGGCACCAATGCACCGACGCAGCATCGCGCGCTGGTCAGGTTGGAGGACCTCAACGCCACCAATACCGTATCGTCGATCGAAACCCTGGCGGACTACATGTCCAGCAAGAAGATCCCGTTCTCGCTCGCAACCATCCCGCTCTACACCGACCCCAACGGCGTCTACAACGGTGGCGTGGCGCAGACCATTCACATGGTTAATGCAACAGGGTTGAAGCAGGCGCTGAACTATTCGATTGCACGCGGCGGCAAGCTACTGATGCACGGTTACACACACCAGTACAGCAATATCCCGAACCTCGTCAATGCGGTCAGCGCGAACGACTACGAGTTCTGGCTTGCCACCCTGAACCGGCCAGTGAACGAGGATTCAACGCAGTGGGCGGCAGGGCGTTTGTCTGCCGGGTTGCTGGAGTTGCAGCTCAACGGCTACACGCCATTTGCGTGGGAGGCGCCACACTACCAATCTTCTCCACTGGCCATTGCAGCCGTGCCGCAGTACTTCAAGAACACCTACCAACGCGTGGTGTACTACACGTCAAGCAATCCGCAGACGCTCAATGCAACCACACCGGGACATGATTTCTCGGTTGGCCAGTTCTTCCCTTACATCATTCAGAAGGACTACTACGGCCAGCGTGTGATTCCGGAGAACCTGGGTAACGTGGAGTACAACATCTGCAATATCGACCCGTCATCGTGCCTGACGTACTCCGCGCAGGACATCCTGACCAATGCCAACTATGCGTTGGTCGTGCGCGATGGCTTTGCTTCGTTCTTCTTCCATCCATTCTGGCTTGAGCCCGATCTTGGCACGCCAGGCTATGCTGACTTCCAAACCATCATTACCGGCATCACCAACCTGGGCTTTACCTGGGTAGATGCCAGCACCGCGCAGTAGTCATGCACCGGATGCGCTTGATACTGGCGGTAACAGTGCTGGTGTTGGGCACATCCACCCAGGCCGCAGGGCCGGTGGGCGCAATGCCTGCCGGCCCTGCGCCGTTATATGGCGTGACGGTGGATGCGGTGGACAATGTGCCTGCCGTGGTCGATGCGCTCTCGCACCTGTCACGCACGCCCACCGTGCGTATTGTCTTTGATGAAGGAATGGACGCGTCGGACTACGCAGCGCCCGTCGCCGCCATCCGGCGTGCGGCCTATGTGATGGGTGAACTGGTCGATTCGTCCATCCTCAAGCAAACCACCGTGCAGCAGATGCGCGAGCGCGCCAACACGTACTTCGATGTGCTGGGCCGCAACGTCGACATCTGGGAAATCGGTAACGAGATCAACGGCGAGTGGACCGGTAGCACGCGCGACATCATCGACAAAACGCGGGTTGCCTACGACGCCATCAAGCAGCGCGGCGGCCGCACGGCGCTCACGCTCTACTACAACGAAGGCTGTGCTGAAACACCCTCACGCGCCATGTTCGACTGGGCCGAGCGCAATCTGCCGCCAGACTTGCGCAACGGTGTGGACTACGTCTTCATCAGTTTTTACGAAGACGATTGCAAGATCGCACCGCCCGACTGGAGTGCCATGTTCGAGCGCCTGGGGCGTTTGTTTCCGCAGGCGATGCTCGGTTTTGGAGAAGTCGGTACACGCCACGCGGCAGGCAAGGGCGCATTGATCGCGCGCTACTACGGCTTGTCGATTGCGCATCCACGGTTTGTCGGCGGCTACTTCTGGTGGTACTTCCGGCAAGACATGGTGCCGCGTACGCGGCCGTTATGGCGCAGCATCGACGCAGCATTCCAGTCGATGCCGGCTACGCCGCCCAGAACGCCTACGCCCTAGCCTGTGTGCCTCGGTATTGCAGGCCGTGCGGCTGTCCACGACGCTCTTCATCGGGCTCGATGGGCTCGCCTTGATGCCGTACGAGTTGGATGGTGCGGGTCGGTAGCGCGAGGGCCGCGCCGAGGTTCTGCAGCGCTTCAAGAATCGCCAGGTTGATGCGCTGCTGGATATCCATGTAGAGGTTGAAATGTGATGACCGGGTTGCGCGTCGTCTGGGTTTGCGCTGATCGCTTGTCACCTGCCGACAGTTTCCGCCGCGGTTGAGCCACAGCGCAATCTGGAACCCGATGATGACGAAGTACGGGCGTTGAGCCACGCCATGGCCATTGACATCTCCGTGCAAGGTCACGGCATGTCGCGTCGTACAAATTGTGCCGCGTGGAATCACACGCGCATTGCAAATGCAACACAGTTGCGTTATCTTCTTTTGCAACACAGTTGCATAAAAGGCGTGACCGCCGTGAATCTGCCCATGACTTCGCCAGCCCGCTTGCCCGTCACCGTCCTGTCCGGTTTTCTGGGAGCGGGCAAGACAACGCTGCTCAACCATGTCCTGAACAACCGCGAAGGGCGGCGTGTGGCGGTCATCGTCAACGACATGTCCGAGGTCAACATCGACGCTGCGCTGGTGCGTGATGGTGGCGCGCAACTCTCGCGCACTGACGAGAAGCTCGTCGAGATGAGCAACGGCTGCATCTGCTGCACCCTGCGCGAAGACTTGCTGGTCGAGGTTCGCCGCCTGGCAGCGGAAGGGCGCTTTGACTACTTGCTGATTGAGTCCACCGGGATCTCCGAACCACTGCCGGTGGCCGAGACCTTCACCTTCGAGGGCGAAGATGGCACGGTGCTGGCCGATGTGGCGCGGCTCGACACCATGGTGACCGTGGTGGACGCGTACAACTTCCTGCGCGACTACGGCTCGCGCGACAGCATGCAGGCACGCGGTGAATCGATGGGTGCGGAAGATCAGCGCACGGTAGTGGATCTGTTGGTCGACCAGATCGAGTTCTGCGATGTGATCGTGCTCAACAAGGCTGACCTGATGAGCGAGGCTGATCTCACGCGCCTGGAGGGCATCCTGCATCGCCTCAATCCGCACGCTCGCATTGAACGCGCCATGTTTGGCCAGGTGCCGATCGATCGCGTGCTGGGCACGGGCCGGTTCGATTTTGACGAGGCCGCCAAGGCACCCGGTTGGCTGAAGGCGCTGCGCGGCGAACATGTGCCCGAATCCGATACCTACGGCATCGGCAGCTTCGTCTATCGAGCACGCCGGCCATTTCATCCGCAGCGCTTCTTCGACTGGGTGCAAAGCGAGTGGCCGGGCGTGGTGCGATCCAAGGGCTTCTTCTGGCTGGCGAGCCATCCGGCGCATGCCGGGTCATGGTCACAGGCGGGGGCGATGGCACGGCATAACGTAGCGGGCTATTGGTGGGCGGCCGTGCCCCCTGAGCGCTGGCCAACCGACCCGGAATCCGTTGCCACGATTCACCAGCATTGGGACAGCAACGTGGGCGATGCACGCCAGGAAATCGTCCTGATCGGCATCGGCATGAACGAAACGGCATTGCGCGTACGCTTTGACGCCTGCCTGCTGACCGAGACCGAGATGGCCGCCGGCCCGCACGCCTGGAAGCGCTACACCAACCCGTTTCCCGGGTGGCCCAGCGCATGATCCGGCAGAACCCGCGCGGTGATCTGCCGCAGATTCACCCAAGTGCCTTTGTTGACCCGACCGCCATCGTGTGTGGGCGCGTGATCGTGTACGAGAACGTGTTCATCGGCCCTTACGTCGTGATTCGCGCGGACGAAGTGGACGCAGAGGGCTACATGGAGCCCATCGTCATCGGGGCGCACTCGAACATTCAGGACGGTGTGGTCATCCATTCCAAGTCAGGCGCGGCCGTCTCCATTGGAGAGCGAACGTCGATTGCGCACCGTGCCATCGTGCACGGGCCCTGCGTGGTGGGGGATGACGTGTTCATCGGTTTCAACAGCGTGCTGTTCAACTGCACAATCGGTCAGGGCGGTGTCGTGCGGCATAACGCCGTGGTGGACGGCTGCGATTTGCCGGATGGCTTCTACGTGCCGTCCACCGAGCGTATCGGGCCTGACACGGATCTGCGCGATATCCGGAAGGTATCTGCGCGCGAGTCGGCGTTCTCTGAAGACGTGGCACGCACCAACAATCACCTTGTGCAGGGGTACAAGCGCATCCAGGCCACCTTCGAGGCCTGATGCAATGAAGCACGCTGATCTGATCGTTCGCAGCGGCACGCTCGTGACGCCGGGCGGGCTGCATGTGGGCGATGTCGTCTGCCGCGCTGGACGCATCGTTGCGCTCAATGCGCAAGGCTGGACGGCTGACGAGTCCATCGATGCCCGGGGCTTGCACGTGCTGCCGGGGGTGATTGATAGCCAAGTGCATTTTCGCGAGCCCGGCCTCACGCACAAAGAGAACCTGGAAGCAGGCACGCGTGGCGCCGTGCTGGGCGGCGTGACGGCCGTGTTCGAGATGCCCAACACGCATCCGCTCACGCTCAGCGCGCAGGATCTGCAAGACAAATGCGAGCGGGCCCGTGGCCGCGCGTGGTGCGACTACGCCTTCTACATGGGCGGGGCTGCTGCCAATGTGGATCAGTTGCCGGAGCTGGAGAGGTTGCCGGCCTGTGCAGGCGTCAAGGTCTTCATGGGAAGCTCCTTCGGTGATCTGCTGGTCGACGATGCGACGGTGCTGCGCCGCATCCTGCGCAAGGGGCGTCGCCGCCTGGCGGTGCATGCCGAAGACGAAGCCCGGCTGCGCGAGCGGCGCGCCCTGGTCGAGCACTCTGCTGATGTGCGCGACCACCCTGTCTGGCGCGATGCCGAGAGCGCGCTCTTGGCGACGCAGCGCGTGGTAAAGCTGGCCATGGAGGCGCAGCGCCGTCTGCACATCCTGCATGTATCGACCGCCGAAGAGATGGCATTCCTGGCGCGGCATAAGGCCAGTGCCAGCATCAGCGTTGAAGTCACGCCGCATCATCTGAGCCTGGTCGCGCCCGAGTGTTACGAGCGTCTTGGCACGCTGGCCCAGATGAATCCGCCCGTGCGCGACGCTCGCCATCAGGCGGCGCTGTGGCAGGCCGTCAGCAATGGTGTTGTGGATGTACTCGGCAGCGACCACGCACCCCATACGCTGGATGAGAAGGCCCGGCCGTATCCATCATCACCGAGTGGCATGACGGGGGTGCAGACACTGTTGCCGATCATGCTGGATCACGTCAACGCCGGACGGCTCAGCCTGCAACGGCTGGTGGACCTGACCAGTGCCGGGCCCGCGCGCATCTTCGGCATTGAAGCCAAGGGGCACCTGTCGATCGGGTACGACGCTGATCTGACGCTGGTCGACCTGAAAGCGCGGCGCGAGATCACGCATGGCTGGATTGCCAGTGTGTCGGGTTGGACGCCGTACGACGGCCTGCGCGTAACAGGTTGGCCTATCGCCACTGTCGTGCGCGGTAGGATCGTGGTGAGAGAAGGGGTGGTGGTTGGCCAGCCAGTTGGGCAGCCGGTGCGCTTTGCTGAAACGGCGCCCTGATATCAGGCGTCGGCGGTGGCGTGTTGGGCGCCGGGTGGCACACACACACGATTGCGCCCTTGCCGCTTCGCCTCCATCAGGCCGATGTCGGCATCGGCCAGCAGCTTGGCCAGATCCTGCCCTGGCCGCAGCGGTGCCGCACCCACGCTGATCGTGAGCGGACCGACCGGCGTTGCGCTGGCGCTCACGGCGGCCTTCAGGCGTTCCACCACGGCCAACGCATGGGTCAATCCGCAGCCGGGCAGCAGTACGGCAAACTCATCGCCGCCCAGCCGCCCGAACAGATCGTCCGGGCGCAGCACGTCGGCCAGCGCATCGGACAATGAAACCAGCGCCTCGTCACCGGCCGCATGGCCCCAGGCATCGTTGATGGACTTGAAGTGATCAACGTCCAGGTACAGCGCGCACAACGGTTCAGCATGGTGCTGGGCACGCTCCACCGCAAAGCTGCCCAGCTCGAAGAAGCGCTGGCGCGCGAGCATGCCGGTCAGGTGGTCGGTGTTGGCGCGGTCGGCCAGATTGATTTCAGCAGCAAAGTGCCGCGCCATGGCGCGCAGCAGGTAACGGTGGATGACCGCCGCCGCGGCAATGCAGATTGGCAGATACAGCAGGATGCCCAGCCACGCATGGTGAAGGGTGGCAGCGGGTGCATCGGTACTGAGCACGGCAACAATGGGTCCGGCCGTGCACAACGTCATGGCGATGCAGAAATCCCGGCGCGTAAGCCACGCGGGGCTGGTGGCCAGCGGCATCAGGTAGAACGCAGGCAGCACCCATTCGAGCCCGGCCTGATGGCCAAAGGCGATGATGGCGATCTCTTCCGCAAGCAGATGCGCCAGCGCCAGCGGCCCCCACAACCCCGTATGACGATGCCGCTGCGCAATGACCACGATGGCGGTCAGCACCCCGAGCAACACCAGCAGTGGTGCCGGCGTATGCACCAGCCCCGCGGCCCAGCCCAGCACGATGGCAAAGCCGTAACCGAGCACACCGCATTTGCTCAACGCGAGAATCATCGGCACGAAATGGCGCGCTTGATAGTCGCGAGAGGGCGTGCGTGCGTCAGGCAGGGCGGAGGCGGTAGGCGGGTTCGCGCTCAAGGCTAGGCGAGTGTGGCCTACTGGCGCGGCTGGATGGTGCGAGCGCGGGCGTGGCCGGATTGCGCAACAAAGCGCGCATTCTAATGGCGACGCGTCTTGCCGTGCGCGGATTTTTAGTGGGGGGAATCCCTCAGCCCGCCAACACTTGCCACACCAGCCAAAGATTGGCCACGCTGATCACGACGAATAAACCCCATGCCAGTACGGACGTTAATCGGCTGTTAACAAACACGCCCATCAGCTTGCGATCGTCGGTCATGCGAATCAGCGGAAACATGGCAAACGGCAACTGAAAACCCAGTACCACCTGGCTGATCACGAGCAGTTTGCCGATGGCATGGTCGCCCAGCATGGCCACGCCGACGAATGCCGGAATCAACGCCAGCGCCCGCGTGATCAGCCGCCGCTGCCAGCAGGGGATGCGCAGGTCCAGGAAACCCTCCATCAGGATCTGCCCCGCGATGGTGCCCGTGAAGGTGGAGCTTTGCCCTGCCGCCAGCAGGGCGATGCCGAACAGCACCCCGGCCACCGCCGTGCCGACGATGGGTTCGAGCAGGCGATGCGCATCCTGGATGTCGGCCACGTCCTGATGGCCGTTGGCATGAAACGCGGCGGCGGCCAGCACCAGGATGGCGCCATTCACCAGCAGCGCCAGCGAGAGCGAGAGGATGGTATCGAGCCGCGACAAGCCCACCGCCTCGCGCTTGGCGGCTTCCGTGCTGGCCGTCATGCGCGTCTGCACGATGGACGAATGCAGGTACAGGTTATGCGGCATGATCGTCGCGCCGAGGATGCCGATGGCCAGGTAAAGCGGCTCGCGCTCGCTCACGCTTTGCCACGACGGCATCAACCCGGCCGCCACCGACGGCCAGTGCGGTTTGATGAGCACCAGCTCCACGAAGTAGCACAGCCCGATGGTGAGGATCAGCCCCAGCACGATGGCCTCAAGCTGGCGAAAGTTTTTCCCCTTCAGGCCCAGCACAATCAGCGTGTCCAGCGCGGTGAGTGCCACGCCCCCTAGTATTGGCACGCCCAGCAGCAGGTGGAACGCCAGCGCGCAGCCCAACACCTCCGCCAGATCGCACGCGATGATCGACAGCTCGGCCAACAGCCATTGCACGCGTACGGCCCCGGGCTGGTAGCGGTCGCGCGAGGCGCGCGCCAGATCCTTGCCCGTGACGATGCCTAGCCGCGCCGACAGACACTGCAGCACCATCGCCGCCAGGCTGGAGAGCACCACCACAAACAGCAGCGAATAACCGTAGCGCGAACCTGCCTCGATGTCAGTTGCCCAGTTGCCCGGGTCCATGTAGCCGACGGAGACGAGCAGCCCCGGCCCGGCAAAGCGCAGCAGCTTCTTCCACAACGGCAGGCCCGGCGGGACAGCAACGGTGCCGCGCACCTCGGACGGGCAGAACGGTGCGGTGGCGGTGGTGGGCAGGGCGGGCAAGCGGAACATGGCGCGGCCGGGAACGGAAGATGAAGGGGAAATCAATCGATGCGGCCTTATGATAGCCAAGTGCTGCGGCGCGTGCGGATATTGGCTGCTGGCGCCGCTTTTAGGTGATGAGTGGGTCATATTGCCGCGGCAGATTTAAGGCAAATCTCAGTCCGTTGGGGTAGATTTCCAGCTTTGCCGGCGCCTGTTCCCAGGTGCCGGCTGTCCGTTTACCGTCGATCCGCCAAGACTCACTCGCATGAACGCCATCCTCCTCATTGAAGACGACCTGCCGTTGGGCACCGCACTGGCCCGCGCGCTGCGTCAGGCCGGCTATAACGCGACCTGGGTACGCCGCCTGGTTGACGCGCAGAAATGGATCACCACCAACACGTTCGAGGCCATCGTGCTCGACCTCGGCTTGCCTGACGGTGAGGGCCATACCTTCCTCGAAGAGCTGCGTGCCGCGCACAGCGATGTGCCGGTCATCATTGCCAGCGCGCGTGATGCGCTGTCCGAACGCCTCAAGGGCCTGGACTCGGGTGCCGACGACTTCCTCGTCAAGCCGTTCCCCGTGGATGAACTGGTCGCCCGCCTGCGTGCCGTGCTGCGCCGCCATGCCGGGCAGAGCACCAACCAGTGGAGCGTTGGCGCCTTGGTGGTCGAGCCCTCGCAAAAGCGCGTGACGCAAGATGGGCAGATCATCGAGCTGACCCCGCGCGAATACCAGTTGCTGCTCGAGCTTGTGCGCCGTGCCCATCGCTGGGTCCCGCGCGAGACGCTCATGGACGCCCTCTACCGTGAAGGCGACAGCGTCAGCGCCAACGCGCTTGAGGTCGTCATCCACCACCTGCGCCGCAAGCTCGGCAACGAGACCATCCAGACCATCCGCGGCGTGGGCTACATGATCGGGGGCAACCGGTGAAGCTGGCGGTCCCAGCGATCCTGCGGGTCCGGTCGCTGTCGTTTCGCCTGTATGTGCTGATCCTGCTGGCACTGGTGCTGATGCTGCTGGTGCAACTGGTGATCGCGCATCTGGAAATCTCCCGCACCAACAGCCGCCAGGTGGTGAGCGATCTGCGCATGTCGGCGCAGGCCTACGCTGATCTCACCACGCTCAACATGGATGACGTGCCGCGCCGGGAAGAATTCCTGCGCCGCCTCACCGACATCAAACTGGGCCTCTCGCTGCCCAACATCCTCCCGGGTGAATTCCGCTACGTGCTGTGCGATCGCGCCGGCCACGTCATCACCGCCTTCCCTGGTGCACCCACCATGCCCTGTGGCAAGGCGCACGACACCGTGGTCGAGATCATGCTCGAGGGCAAGCCGTGGCGCAGCTATACGGTGGACAGCGTCGACGGCAAGCTCACGGCCACCGTGGCACAGCCGCTCTCCGCGTATGAACGCGCCATTCGCGATCTCTTCGAGGAAGTGGCGATTGCACTGGCCATTCTCGCCATCGCGCTGATGGTGATGGTGGGCTGGGCGGCACACGTCGGTCTCAAGCCGCTGCGCACGCTGACACGCCAGGTGGAGTCGCGCGACTCGGCGGATCTGGACCCGGTGCAGAGCGTCGAGCACGCCGAGCTGAAACCGCTGGTGGAAGCGCTGAACGACCTGTTCGCGCGCGTGCGGCGCGGCATCGAGGCAGACCGCCGTTTCTTTGCCGATGCCGCGCACGAACTGCGTACGCCGCTGGCGGCCATCCAGGCGCAGGCGTACGTGGTTTCACACTCCGACAGTGAAGACGATCGCTCCACCGCACTGCGTGAGTTTGATCGCGGCATTTCGCGGGCAACGCAATCGCTGGCCAAATTGCTGGCCATCGCGCGACTTGATGCACGCCGCGTGGAAGCCCAATTGGCGCAAGGCGCGTTGTCCGATCTGGCCGGCTGTGCGCGCGGTGGCGTGATTCAGCAAGCCTCTCGCGCCGAGCGTCGCAACGTCACGCTGTCATACGAAGGCGCCAATCAGGCATGGGTGTCGGTGTCGCACGAAGATGCCGCCACGCTGGTCGAAAACGTGCTCGACAACGCCGTGCGCGAAACGCCCAAGGATGGCGAGGTGCGCGTGGTGGTCAAGCGTGTCGAGCAAGGAACCCAGGGTGCAACGGTGCCGATGGTTGAACTGCGCATTGAAGACACCGGCCCCGGCATTCCGCCCGACGAGCGCGAGCGTGTGTTCGAGCGCTTCTACCGCCCGCGCGGCAGCCAGTCGCAAGGTAGCGGCCTGGGTTTGGCGATCGTGCGGCGCATTGTCGAGCTCGGCAATGGTTCGGTGGCCATCGAGGACGGCCTGGGTGGAAAGGGCTGTGCCGTGGTGATCCGTCTGCCGGCGCTGGACAGCGCCCCTGAACCGATCGAACCGGATGGCGCGCCACCGGGCATGGCCGACATGCACAGCCACTGACCGGCACGGCGTAAGGCGGAGCACCCTGGCACTCGTGGTGCTGGGGTATCTGGCATTGCTGGCGTGGTGGCGGGCGTGATTCAGGAATCGCGCGGCACCGCTGGCCGCTGGCGGGCACGTGTTGAGGTGGGCGGCAGCGCTGACAGCCTGACCGCGCAAGACCCACGCCTGCGCCGCGCCCCCTTCGAGAAGGCGCTGCGCTGGCGTCCACCTGCCGTTGATCAGTAGCCGATCGTGAAGCGCTGGCGCGGGTGCGCCGGCTTTTCCGTTTCGTCGAGGAAGCCGATGGCGTAGTCCTCCATCGACACCCAGGGCTTGCCGTTGGCATCCACCAGCAGCGTGTCCTTGCCGACGCGGAAGTGGCCCGTGCGCTCGCCCGGTTCGAAGATGGCCGACGGCGACACGAACGTCCAGTTCAGCTCGGTTTCCGTGCGCAGTGCGTTGAGGAAGTCACGGCCTGCCGAGGCTTCGGCAAAGTACTCCTTGGGGAACTGCGGCGTATCGATCAGTGCCACGCCCGGTGCCACTTCCAGGCTGCCGGCGCCACCCACCACCAGCAGGCGCGGCACACCCGCCTTCTTCACAGCGCCAACGATCTGGTCTGCATTGGCTTGCAGGAAACGCACGGTGCTGAAGGCCACATCGTTGCCCGCCAGCGCAGCGACTAGCGCAGCTTGATCAGCCACATCCACGTCCTTGGCGGTCAGGCCTGCACGTGCCGGCAGTTTGGAGGCGGTGCGCGCAATGGCCGTCACCTGGTGGCCGCGGCGCAGGGCTTCGTCGATCAGGCGGGTGCCAACGCGCCCGGTGGCGCCAATGATTGCAATCTTCATGGTTCAACTCCTTGTTGAGTGGCTGTGATGCGATATGTAATTAATGCAGTTACATATATCGATAAAAAAACCGCCAAGCCGCTAGGCCCGGCGACGACGCTTTTTTGCGTGCCCGACTTCTTCCAGCATGCCCGCGATGGTCTGCGCGGCAAGCTCGGCTTCCATGGCGGCCTGCGCACGTTCGGCCACGCTCTCCAGCACGCCGGTGATCTCCCGGCCCACATCACACGCCGGGTTGGGTGCGTTGGGCGGCAGTGCGATCAGCACGGACGATTCCACCACCCGAAACACGTCGAGCAGCGTGATGCGATCTGCCGGCTGCGCCAGCGTTGCACCGCCTGTTGCGCCCATCTGCGAGCTGACGAAACCGGCTTCGGCCAACTGCGCAACCAGGCGACGGATCAACGCCGGGTTGGTGCCCACGCTACCCGCAATGAGCGACGAAGACACCGGGCCTTCTGCGCTGGCAAGCAGGGTCAGGATATGCACGGCGACGGCGAAGCGGCTGCTGGTAGACATGGTGGTCAGACAAAGTGTAACCAGTGTAGATACACTTATGCGTGCAGTCAACCCCGTCCGCCGCGTGCGATTCAGAAGGCGGTCGCCAGTGCCGAGGCTCGCACTTTGGCGCTCGCCTTGGCTGTAGCCAGCACATCGGGCGTGGTCAGTGTGGGTGCGGCGCTGATCTCCGTCACGTCTTCAATGCCAATGAAGCGCAGCCAACGGCGCAGATACGGCTTCTGAAAATCGTCGGGCGATTCGGTCGCGCCTTCGGTGCGCGCAGCATAGGCACCGGCACTGGTATAGATGAGTGCAACCCTCTTGCCGGAGAGCAGCGCTTGATAGCCTGTGCCGGGCGACCAGTTCCAGTTCTGGCCGGGTAGCGTGACCACGTCAATGAAATGCTTGAGCCGGTAGGGCACACCAAAATTCCACATCGGCACCGAGAAGAGATAGTGGTCTGCCGCATTGAAGCGCTGCGACAGCGCTACCGCACGCTGCCATTGCGCGCGTTGCGCTGGCGTGGCGTCTTGCGTGCGCAGCACCGCAAACTTGGCGCCGATCATGTCAGCATCGAACTCGGGTAGGTCGAGATCTGGGCTCCACAGGTCGATCGTGTCGATCTCGTGGTCAGGGTGGGCAGTGCGATAGCTATCTAGAAACTGCCGGGCCACGTCGATGGAGTGCGACAGCGCTTTCATGGGCGAGGCTTCGATATAGAGCAGGCGGGTCATGTGAGGGCTCCCTATGCAGCGTTGAAGAAGTTGAGGCCAACGGTGCCGGCAATCACCAGCCCGATACAGCCCAGGCGCGCCGGCTGCATGCTCTCGCCAAAGACAAGGATGCCCAACAGCGTGACGCCCACCGAGCCGATGCCCGTCCAGATGGCATAGGCCGTGCCGGCGGGCAGGCCGCGCATGGCATGCGTGAGCAGGAACACGCTGGCCAGCGCCGTCACGATGCCGAGCACGCTGGGGATGGGGCGCGTCCACCCTTGCGCAAACTTGAGCGAGATCGCCATGGCAATTTCCACAGCGCCCGCGGCCAATAGCCAGAGCCAGGCGGTTTGCTGCATATCACCTCCGGTTCGTGCGGGCCGCTTGCTCGGGTGGCGAGCGGCGCGTTGCAGTGGAGCCAGATTAGGGGTACGGTCACACGCCAACAAGTACGCACCCGGAGGTAACCGTGACGGCCAACAAGGCTATTGCCGACACTCAGCAAGCGCATGAGAAGGGCGCGGAACGCGCCATCGAAGTGGAGGCTTGCCCATCGACGCGCGCCCTGGAACTGGTGGCGAGCAAATGGGCGCTGCGTATCTTCCCCGCATTGGAAAACGGCCCGGTGCGCAACAACGAACTCCTGCGCCGCGTGGGCGACGGCATCTCGCAGAAGATGCTCACGCAGACCTTGCGCGAGCTGGAAGCCAACGGCCTCATCCTGCGCACCATCTACGACAGCGTGCCCCCGCACGTGGAATACCGCCTGAGCCCCCTGGGCGAATCGCTCAACCGCACGCTCATGGGCCTGGACGATTGGGTGAAGACGCATTGGCAGGAAATGGAACGGATTCGCGCCGCGCAGGTCGATTCCGAGTGACATCCGTGCGTTCTGCCGGAAGTTATGTGCAGATGCAGTCATTCTCCTGCTAGTATTCAGGGCCCATGTTTGTGACAAATCTTCACTTCGCCTTGCCGACGCAGTCTCGCGCCCACGCGCGTGGTGTGCTGTCACGCGCGCGCGGCGTACGGTGGATCGTCACGATCTGGTGCCTGCTGTTTACCGTCACGGTGTTCTCGGCCACGCATTTCCCCGATGGGCAAGCCGCTGACGATGCGCTGGAAGCCATCGAGGCCGTCGTCGACGATGCGCTGGACGACGTGCAACCGGTTGCCCAGCCCAGCAAGGGCTTCGAGCGCGCCATCAAGGTGGCGCTCGGCAAGCTGGTCAAGCAGCCCGGCCAGTGCTTCAGCGTGGAGCACTGGGTGGCACAGGCGCACACCGCGCCCGATGCACCCTCCAGCAACGCTGCTGCCCCCGATCACCCCAGCGACGCGCCAGAACTCTGGCTGCCGCCGCCTCCCATGACGCTTGCACCCGGCCTGCGTGTCGCGCGTGTCCGCGTTGCACTTCCGCCGTTCCAGGCCGGCCCCACGCCGGCCCCCATGCTGCGTCCGCCCGCCCGCGCCTGATTCCGGCGTATTGCCGGAAACCATCCCCTTGAGTTCGTAGTGCAACGCCAACCGGCCGTTTGATTCGACCGGTTGGGCGTTCGCGCTTGCCTGTTCTTCTTTTTCAGGATGATTTCGGATGTTGTCCAATCAGGATGCGGCCGTCCCGTGCCCCGCAGCGGGTGCGCGCGCGTCGCGACGCTTTGTTCTTTCCGCTGTGCTCGCGGCAATGGCCGTCAGTGCCAATGCCGCGCCGCCGGCATCGTTGCCGCGTGCCTCTGCGCCGGCCGTTCAACCGCAGCGTGACGAGGTGCTTCCGCAGCCGCGCTATACCTTGCCGCAGTTGCTGGAACTGGCCCGCGCCAACCACCCGGCGCTGGCCGCTTCGCAAGCCCAGGTGCAGGCCGCGCAGGCTGGCATTGCCACTGCACGTGCCTGGCCTAATCCCGAGGTGGAAGCCATGGCCGGCCGCCAGCGCGCTCGCATGCCGGGTGCGGCGGAAGGCCGCACCAATAGCGTGTCGATCACGCAGAAGCTCGACTTGCCGTGGCAGCGCGCTGCCCGTACGCAAGCCGCCGATGCCGCCTACGAAGGCTCACAGGCGGCTGCCCGATCGCTAGCCCGCGACGTGGAGGCCGATCTCAAACTGCGCTTCTACGACGTCGTGCGCCGCGAGGCCGAGCAACGTAACGCGCGCGAAGATGTGATGCTCGTCGAGCAGATCCGCCGCGGCGTGGCCGTGCGTGTGGAGACCGGCGAAGCCCCACGCTACGAACTCATCCGTGGCGATGCCGAGCTGCTCAACGCGCAGCGCAACGCGCAGGCTGCCGCGCTGCGCGTGCAACAGGCATTGGCTGAACTGCGCCGCGCCGTAGGTGCTGATCTGCCGCAAACGTTCGACGTGGATGCCGGTACCGAAACGCCTTCCGTGGCGCACCTGCCACCGCTGGCCGATCTGGTCAGCACCGTTGTCGCGACACATCCGGAGCTGGAGGCCGACCGCGCCGCCGTGCGTGAGGCCGATGCGCGCTTGGCACACGAACGCAGCCAGCGCTGGCCGTCGCTCGCGCTGCGCGGCACGGTCGACCGCCAACCCGATCTGCAGGACAGCCGTGTGGGGCTGGTGATGTCGATCCCGCTGTTCGACCGTCGCGAAGGCCCTGTGGGCGAAGCGGTGGCCGCACGCGAACGCGCACGCGCCCTGTTGCGCGACCGCGAGTTGCGCACGCGCCAGGCAGTGGAATCCGCCTACCGCCAATACGAGATCGCCGAATCGCAAGTCAGCGCGCTCGAATCCGGCGTGATCAAGCAGGCCGAATCGGCCCTGCGTGTGGCCGAGGCCGCGTACCGCCACGGCGAGCGCGGGATTCTCGATTACCTCGACGCCCAGCGCGTCTTCCGCCAGGCACGCAACGACCTGATCGCCGCACGCGCGGACTTGCGCACAGCCGCCGTAGAACTCGACCGCCTGCGCCCGGAGGCCCAATGACACGCCCGAGCCGCCGCATTGCCTCCCGAACTCACGAATCCAGCCCGACCATGCACACACCGTCTTCCTTCTCTTCTTCGATCCGGCTGGCCGGCGTTGCCTTGGCGGCAATGCTGTTGCTGGGTGCCTGCGGCAAAAACGCTGCTAGTAGCGCCAAGGCCACACAGCAAGCCGCGGATCCGAACCTCGTTGTCGCACAGCCCACGCTGGTGCAGCGCCTGAAGGTGGCGCCCGTAGGCAAGCAACCAATTGCCGAACGCCTGCGCGTGCCGGGGCAGATTGCGTTTGATGAACAACGTGTCGCGCGCATCGGTGCCACCGTCACGGGCCGCGTGACGGAGCTGGTCGCCACACCGGGCCAGAGCGTCAAGGCGGGCGACATCCTCGCGCAACTGCACAGCACCGAGCTGGGCGCAGCGCAGCTCGCCTATCAGAAGGCCGCTGCGCAGCGCGACTTGCAGGCACGCGCGCTGGAACGCGCCAAGCTGCTGCTGGCCGCAGATGTGATCGGCTCGGCCGAGCTGCAGAAGCGCCAGAGCGAACTGGCGATGGCCGATGCCGAAGTGCGCGCGGCTGTTGACCAACTGCGTGTGATGGGCGTGTCGCCCGGCACGCTTTCCAAGATGCGCACGGGCGGCATGTCGTCGATCTCGCCGGTAGTGGCGAGCATCAGCGGCACCGTGGTCGAGCGCAAGGTGACGCGCGGCCAGGTGGTGCAGCCGGCCGACGAGCTGTTCACCGTGGCGGACCTGTCGCGCGTGTGGGTGGTGGGTGAAGTGCCCGAGAATGCCGCTGCCGGTGTGCGTGCTGGTCAATCGGTGGAGGTCGACACCGGCGCGGGTGAGCGCATTGTCGGTAAGCTGATCTGGGTGTCCGACATCGTTGATCCGCAATCGCGCACGGTGACGGTGCGCACGGAGGTCGACAACGCCGAGCGCACGCTCAAGCCGTCGATGCTGGCCACGCTGCTGATCCAGTCGCGCCCCGAAGAGCGCGTGGTCGTGCCGACCTCCGCCGTGGTGCGCGAAGACAACCGCGACTACGTGTTCGTGCGCGCGGGCGACAAGGACAGCGACTACCGCCTCACGCCTGTCAAGCTGGGCGATGAATCCAATGGTGTGCGCCCGGTGGTTTCGGGTGTGCAGGTTGGCCAACCCATCGTCGTTGAAGGCGGCTTCCACCTGAACAATGAGCGCAAGCGCGCCGAGATGGAGGGCGCATGATCGACGCATTGATTCGCGGCGCGCTCAAGCAGCGGCTCGTGGTGGCCGTGCTGGCTGCCGTGCTGCTGTTCTTTGGGCTGGATGCCGCACGCAAGCTGTCGCTGGATGCGTTTCCTGACGTAACCAACGTGCAGGTGCAGATCGCCACGGAGGCACCCGGGCGCTCGCCGGAAGAGGTTGAACGCTTTGTGACCGTGCCGGTGGAAATGGCCATGACCGGCCTGCCGGCACTCGTTGAAATGCGCTCGCTCAACAAGCCGGGGCTGTCGCTCATCACGCTCGTCTTTACGGACGAGACGGATGTGTACTTCGCGCGCCAGCTCGTAATGGAGCGTTTGATCGAGGTGCAGTCGCGCATGCCCACGGGCGTGACGCCGGTGCTGGGGCCTGTGTCCACGGGCCTGGGCGAGGTGTACCAGTACACGCTCGACAAGCCGGACGACGGTGACAGGGAACTCTCTGTCGAGGAACTGACCCAGCGCCGCATCGCGCAAGACTGGGTCGTGCGTCCGCTGTTGCGTTCCATCCCGGGCGTGGCGGAAATCAACTCGCAGGGTGGCTTCGAGAAGCAGTACCAGGTGCTGGTCAACCCGGAGCGTTTGCGCCATCACAACGTGACGGTCAAGCAGGTGTTCGAGGCGCTGGCTGCCAATAACGCCAACTCGGGTGGCGGTGTGCTGCCGCACTTTGCGGAGCAGTACCTGATCCGCGGTGTGGGCCTGGTGCGTGACACGAATGACATTGGCGCCATCGTGCTCAAGGAGGTCAACGGAACGCCGCTCACCCTCCGGGATGTGGCGGAGGTGAAGATTGGCACGGCAGTGCGGGCGGGCGCGGTGGTCAAGAACGGCGTGACGGAATCGGTCGGTGGCGTGGTCATGATGATGCGCGGCGGTAATGCGAAGGAAGTCGTCGCCCGCATCCAGGATCGCGTCAAGGCCATTAATAACGACGGCATGCTGCCCGATGGCCTGAAGATCGTGCCGTACTACGAGCGCTCGGAACTGGTGGATTCCGCCTTGCAGACCGTCATCAAAGTGCTGGCCGAAGGCGTGGTGCTGGTGGTGATCGTGCTGCTGCTGTTCCTGGGGGACATCCGCTCGTCGCTCATCGTGGTCGGCACGCTGATCCTCACGCCGCTGCTGACGTTCATTGCGATGAACAAGCTCGGCATCTCCGCCAACCTGATGTCATTGGGCGGGCTGGCGATTGCGATCGGTTTGATGGTGGACGGCTCTGTCGTGGTGGTGGAAAACGCCTTCGCACATCTGGCCAAACCGCGTGACCCGAACGAGAGCCGCGCGCGCATCATCCTGCATGCGGTAACAGAGGTGGCAACGCCCGTGATCTTTGGCGTGGGCATCATCATCCTGGTGTTCCTGCCGCTGATGACGCTGGAAGGCATGGAGGGCAAGATGTTCGCGCCGCTGGCCTTCACCATTGCCATTGCGCTGTTTTTCTCGCTGGTGCTGTCGCTCACGCTCACGCCGGTGTTGTCGTCGTATCTGCTGAAGCCGAAGGTGCACAAGCACGTGAAAGGCGAACACAGCGATGACCCGCATGCCGAGCACGATGCACACGACACGTGGCTGATTCGCAAGATGAAGAAGCCGTATCTGCACATGCTGGAATGGAGCCTGAACAACGGCCGCAAGACGGTTGTCGTGGCCGTGGCGGTGTTCCTCGCCACCGGTGCGCTGATGCCGTTCCTGGGCACGGCGTTTATCCCCGAGATGAAGGAAGGCTCGGTGGTACCTGGCATCAACCGCGCGCCCAACATCTCGCTGGAAGAGTCGATCCGCATGGAGATGGAGGCCATGCGCCTGGTGATGCAGGTGCCGGGTGTGAAGTCCGCCGTCTCGGGTGTGGGCCGTGGCGAATCTCCGGCCGACCCGCAGGGCCAGAACGAATCGACACCGATCGTCTCGCTCAAGCCGCGTGACGAATGGCCCAAGGGCTGGAACCAGGACGACATTGCGGAGGCGATGCGCAAGGCGCTGCAGGTGCTGCCCGGCGTGCAAATCGTCATGGCCCAGCCGATTTCCGACCGCGTGGACGAGATGGTGACCGGCGTGCGTTCGGACGTCGCCATCAAGGTGTTCGGCGATGACTTGAACGTGCTGCGCGAGAAGGCCGAGGCGATTGCCAAGGTGGCGCAGGGCATCCAGGGTGCGCAGGACATGCGTGTGGAGCGCATCACCGGCCAGCAGTACCTGCAGATCGCCATTGACCGTCAGGCCATTGCGCGCCACGGCCTGAATGCGGCTGATGTGCACAACGTGATCGAAACCGCCATCGGCGGCAAGGAAGCCACGGAAATCTTCGAAGGCGAGCGCCGCTTCAGCGCGGTGGTGCGTCTGCCGGAGACGTACCGTGGCAGCGTGGAAGCCATCCGCAACCTGATCGTGGCGGCACCCAACGGCGCACAGGTGCCGATGGAAAGCATCGCCCGCATTGAGGTGACCGACGGCCCCGCGCAGATCAGCCGTGAACTCGGCAAGCGCCGCGTGGTGGTGGGCGTGAACGTGCGTGACCGTGACCTGGGCGGCTTCGTGGCCGAACTGCAAGGTGCCGTGGCACAGAAGGTCAAGCTGCCTGAGGGCTACTACCTGGAGTGGGGCGGCCAGTTCCAGAACATGGAACGCGCCATGGGCCACCTGAAGGTGATCGTGCCGATTACGGTGGCAGCCATCTTCTTCCTGCTGTTCCTGCTGTTCAACTCGGTGCGCTACGCCACGCTGATCATCCTGGTGCTGCCATTTGCTTCGGTGGGCGGGATCATTGGGTTGTTCGTCACCGGGGAATACCTCTCCGTGCCGGCATCCGTGGGCTTCGTTGCGCTATGGGGTATCGCGGTGCTCAACGGGGTGGTGCTGGTCAGCACGATACGCAGCTTGCGGGAGCAGGGCATGTCGGTGGAGGAATCCGTGCGGCTGGGTTCGCGCATGCGTTTCCGCCCCGTGATGATGACGGCCACCGTGGCCATGCTGGGTTTGATCCCGTTCCTGTTCGCCACGGGCCCGGGTTCGGAAGTGCAACGGCCGCTGGCCATCGTGGTGATCGGCGGTCTGCTGACCTGCACGCTGCTCACGCTAGTGATGCTGCCCACGCTGTACAAATGGTTTGATGAGGAGAGCAAGGCATGAAGGAAATCCGCATCGTAGTGCGCCCGCAATTGCTGGAGCGCTTGCACGAGGCGCTGCGCGGTTGTCCGGGGTTTCCGGGCATGACGGTGGGCGAGGTGAATGGCTATCCGCCGGTGGCTTCGCAGGCCGGTGCACATTCCATCAAAGATGACCTGACCGAGTTCGTGCCGCGTGTGCGCATCGAGCTGGTGGTGTCGGATGCGCTGGCAAGCATGCTGTTCGATGCCGCCGTCAAGGTGCTTGAACACGGCCAGACCGGCGACAGCGCCATCTGGATGACCGACGTGGTGCAAGCCACCTTTCTGCATCGCACGGGTTGATGCGGGTGTGATGCGCCCATGAAAAACGGCGGACTGTGTCCGCCGAAAATCGGGAGCCAACATTGCAGCGGGCCACCTCGTAAGAAGTGGCCCGTTTGCTTTGGTGCTTACCGCTTGATGTCGGTCAGGTGCTTCATGACGCCTTCGTAGCGGAACTTGTGGATCGGACGATCCATCGACTGCATTTCCTGCAGCTGCACCGCTTGCGGACGCAGCGAGCCGGTTGGCTTCACCGCCTGCGCAGCCAGGGTGGCCACGGCCGGCTGGAAGTTCTTGATACCGACGATCTGGTCGTACTGCGCTTTGGTGATCAGCTGCGCGTTGTACAACTGCGTGGCATCGCCTGCGATGTTGGTCTTCGTGGCGTCGGTGGTGATGGCACCGGCCTGCGCCAGCAGGTTGCTCCACAGCGTCGGGCTGTAGTTGGTCACGTAGTAGTCCAGGCCTGACGGGTTGGCCAGCACGGCCGAGCACGTCGGCAGCGTGACCTGCGCGGTCTGCTGGTCCAGCACGATGGTCTGCGTCTTGCTGAAGTTGTCGCCATACGCCAGCGTGAGCGGCACGTTCCACTGGTAGCCGGAGTACACGTTCTTGTTCGGGAACGCGCGCTGCGTGATGGTCAGCACATTCTGGTTGGTGGCCGGGTTGCACTGCGCATCAATGGTGACGAGCGGCAGGCCCGTCTGGCGCACGAAGCTGTCGCCCACCTTACTGACCATACCCGCGGGCTTGCCGCTGGCGGCTTCCAGTTCTGCCCACAGGCGCGGCGGCGTGCCGTTACCGAACTTGTACTTGTTCAGGTAGCTCTGCAAGCCCTTACGCATGGCGTCCTTGCCGACGTAGTTCTCGATCATCTGCAGAACGTGGCCGCCCTTGTTGTAGGCAAAGCTATCCAGGAAATCCATCGAGCCGGCATCGCTCAGGTTGTGCTGCACCGGCACGGCCGTCGGCTGCAGGTCCAGCGTGATCACGCGCTGCTTGACCGCCGCATAGTTGGCCCACGTGTTGCCCGGGAACTCGGGGTGGATGGTGATCTTCGTGACGTTCTCGAACCAGTTGGCGAAGGATTCGTTCAGCCAGATGTCATCCCACCAGTCCAGCGTGACGAGGTCACCAAACCATTGGTGCGCCAATTCATGCGATACCACCACGAACGAGCGCCCCTTGCCCATCGAGTGGACCGTCGTGGGCGCACCCTCGGGCGGCACCAGCACCTGATCGGCAAACTCGAAGATGGCGCCCCAGTTCTCCATGCCGCCAAAGCCAGCGTTCTTGTTGTTGTAGCTGTCGTTGGCGACGATGGTGTCCATCTTGTCGAACGGCAGCGGGATCTGGAAGTAGTTGTAGTAGTGGTTCAGCGCTTCCTTGGTGAACTGCATGCCGGCCACTGCTGAGTGCGCCTCGCCAGGCGGCACCCACCAGCGCAGGCGCATGCTGCTGCCATCCAGCGGGTTGGTGAACTTGTCTTCCAGAATGTCGAACTTGCCGCCGCCGAAGAACAGCAGGTAGGCCGGCATCGAAGGCGTCTTGGCAAACGAGACCTGCTGATAGCCGTCCGGCAGCTTGGTGGCGCCGGTCTGCTTGCCGTTGGCCACGGCCTTCCAGTCGCCCGGGATCTCGGCCGTCACCTCAAACGTATTGCGGAAGGCGGGCTCATCCCAGCTCGGGAACCATTCACGCGCAAAGTTGGATTCGCCCTGCGTGACGATGGCGTCCGAGCTTTCCCCCGTTGCGGCCTGCAGGCCCAGCTTGAAGACACCCTCGGCCTTGGTGAAGTTGATCGTGCCTGTCCACTCCATGTGCAGCACGTAGTTGCCGGGCTTGATGTCGGCGGTCGGGTCGCGCAGGTCATAGAAGGCGCCTTGCGACTGCGGGATTGGCACCAGCACGCGCGACGGGCCGTTGCCGGAGGTTGGGGTGAGCGTCAGGCGCGAGGCGTCGAGCTTCAGGTCACGCACGGCCAGCGTAACTGCGCCGGTCTGCTTGGTGACCTTGATCTCCACATCGGCACGGCCTGAGAAGCTGTTGAGGTCTGCGCTGGGGCGGAACCACAGCTTGTAGTTGACCGGCTTGATGTAGTCCGGCAATTCCACGGGCGGTACGGATGCATCCACCGCCGGTGCCGGTGCATTGATGTTGCCGGTATTGGCATTGCCCTGCTGCTCTGAGCCGTTGGCGCCGAGCTTGCCGCCTGCCGGGCTGAGCGTGTCGTCTCCGCCGCCGCCGCAGGCCGCCAGAATCATCATCGCCGCTGTCGCCTGGGCTACTAGGGCGAGTTTGAACGTGCGTCGTGTGTGACGGTTGCCTGCGCCGCTGGTCGCTGCGCCGTTGGCATATGTCGCGGCCGTACGACGGGTGGTGGTCGAATCCCGCATTGCCTTTCTCCTCAGATGGAAACGAATCGGCAGCCCAGGGCTCGAAAAGATTGGGGGGAAGGACCGCCGAATCAGGACAGGAATAACCCCGCAGTCGCAGGACATAAACGACGACATGGTGTGACAGTGTCGCCACAGCCCTGCTCAGGGATGCACGGATTCTGGAGGAAAAGTTCTCTGAATCGAGACGAAGTTTTTTAATTCACGCGCGGCAATCAATTGCCCGATTTCTTGTAGTTTTTGACCCGGGAGAACACGTTCCGACGGGGTCCTCTTGGGGGCCACATGCGAGTTTTGCAAAGTGCATTGAAAAATCGAAATGAAGCGCGCGCTTCTTGCATGTTTCGTAAAGATGAGGCGGCGCTTTATTACAACGTTAGATAAAGAAAAACTGTACGCGCAGCGCCTGTCGATAATGCGGAATAAAAACACACTGAATATAGTCTGACGATTAGCTGACGGCGCTTGGGGGGCTGTCGTCATGCGGGAGTAATTCTTCCGGATGAGGCAAGCATCGCGCGCGGCAGTGCGCAAAGCCTGTACGCTCACAACGTTGGTTAACTTGTTCTCTTGGTTGAGCGTTTCATGCAATCCGCGTCCGATAGCGTCAGCAGCCCGGCTGCCGTCGGAGTCGATCTGATCGACTTCTTTGATGTCACTCCCACCTCGCTTTGGCTGGAGGACTACAGCGATCTCCATCGCCTCTTCGCCAAGTGGCGCGAAGGCGGGGTGACCGACCTGCAGCGCTTTCTGGAAGAAGACGTGACGCGCGTGGCAGCGTGCTCGGCCTGCATCAAGGTGCTACGCGTGAACCGGCGCACCCTGGCGATGTACGCTGCCCAGGATACCGATCAGCTCACCGCCCGCCTGGCAGAAGTGCTGCGCGACGACATGCTCGAAGCCCATGTGGGCGAGCTCGTGCAGCTCTGGTCTGGCAGTCCGTCATTCGAGAGCCGCAGCGTCAACTACACGCTCGACGGCCGACGCCTCGACATCCTGCTCAAGGGCGTGCTGCTGCCCGACCATGATCAGCCGTGGGACCGCGTGCTCGTGGCCGTGGACGATATCACCGAGCTGGAAGACGCCCGGCGCCGCGTCGCCGCCAGCCAGCTCTATGCGCAGGGCGTATTCGAGCATGCCCCAGTCTCGCTGTGGGTGGAGAACTTCAGCATCATCAAGGCGCTGCTGGATGAAGTGCGCGAGCAGGGCATCTCGGATTTCCGCACCTTTACCGATGTGCACCCCGAGTTTGTCGAGCGCTGCATGCAGGAGATCCAGGTGCTGGACGTCAACGGCTTCACCCTGGAGATGTTCAAGGCGCGCAACCGCAACGATTTGCTCAGCCGCCTGCCCGAAGTGTTTCGCGACGACATGCGCCCGCACTTTCGCGAGCAGTTGATCGACCTGTGGGAGGGCAAGCTCTTCCAGCAGCGCGAGGTAGTCAACTACGCGTTGGACGGCAATCCGCTGAACATCCACCTGCAGTTCTCGGTGTTTCCCGGTCGAGAGAAGGACTGGAGCAAGGTGCTGCTGGCCCTGACCGACATCACCGCGCGCAAGAAGGCCGAGTCCTACCTGGAATACCTTGGCAAGCACGACGTGCTGACCAAGCTGAAGAACCGCTCGTTCTACGTGGACGAGGTCAACCGGCTGGAACGCAAGGGGCCGTTCCCCGTAACGGTCATCATGATCGACCTGAACGATTTGAAGACCGTCAACGACCAGCTCGGCCATGCCGCGGGCGATGCGCTGCTGCGCCGCGCCGGCGAGGTGCTTGGCAAGGCCGTCGACAAGCCGTCATACGCGGCACGTATCGGTGGCGACGAGTTTGCGATACTCATGCCCGGCGCAGACGCCCATGCCGGCCAGACGCTGATGGAAAGCCTGCGCAAGCTGGTTGAGTTGAACAACCAGTTCTATTCAGGCTCGGTGCTTGGCTTTTCGATGGGCTGTGCGACGTGCCACGAGGCTGGCCATCTGGAAAGCGCCCTGCGCGAGGCCGATGCCGCCATGTACGAAGACAAGCGCGTCCAGCACGAGGGCGGGCGGCCAGCGTAGGGAAGTGGGGCACGAGCGTCAGAAACTCCAGGCGATGCCCGCGCGCAACGTGCGTGGTTCGGCGGGGTGGATGTGGTGGTCCTGGATGCCGGTCGGCACGCCGTCAGCATCAACGGGTGACGGCTCCCCCTTCAGGCGCGACGCATAGTAGTAGTCGATGTCGTTCGCGCGCTTGTTGAACACGTTGAGCACCTCCACGAACACGCGCACATCCTTGCGGATGCGATAACCCGCCTTCAGGTTGACCAGGAACGACGACGCTGAGCGCACGCTGTTGTCTTCAATCAGCGGGCGCGGGCCGAAGTAGCGCAGCCGCGTGCCCAGCGTCCAGCGGCCTACCGCCCACGACACGCCTGCCGATGCCGTGGTTTGAATGGCTTCGGGAATATAGTCACCAACGGCTTCATGGTCTCGATACCGGGCGCGCGAGAACGCCGCATCGGCATCGACAATGAGATCGGGCCGGGGCGTGTAGTACGCGGCCAGCTCGATCCCCGTGCGCCGGCTCGGGCGGCTGGGTTCAGTGGTGCCGCTGTCACCCGAGAAGACCAGCTCCGAGCCAATATCCAGCCGCCACAACGATGCCGAGAGCTGCAGACCCGGCAACACATTGCGTGTGCGCACGCCGGCCTCATACCCCACCGCCGGCACCAGTACGCTCACCTTCTGCACCGGGCTACCCGTGCTCGGGTCGACTGTGGTGGTGGCGCCACGCACGTCGTTGCTGTGGTAACCGCGTCCCCAGTTGAAGAACACATCAGTCTGCGCGGTGGGCGAGAGGATGAGGCTCAGTTTGGGGCTGAGGATGTGGTCAGAGCCGCGTCCGGTGTTGCTGGCATTGCTGCTGCCCACGTCGTACCAGTACTGCTCGGCGCGCAGGCCGGCCACGGTGCGTAGCCAGGGGGTCCACTGCGTGCTATTGCGTGCGTAGAGCGCGGCGCTGGTTTCGTTCACGGTGTCGCTGCGTACCAGTGCATACGGCGTGCGTGCTTCGGTCTGCGACAGGCTGATCGGGTCCAGCCGGTCATAGCGGACTTGCGTGCCGATCTCGGTTTCGCTGTCGCGCCCAGCCAGGGTGCCGAACCACGTGCGTGCCGCGTTGGCACCGGCAGTCGTGCGGTTCTCGAACTGCATGAACTGGTCGCCGCGTTCCGGGTTGTTCAGCGCGTAGGTGAAGTTGGAGAACAGCGTGAGCCGGCTTTTGATGACGTAAGCGTTGGCGGTGACAGACCCATCGCCCAGCGGCCGCAGCCAATCCGCCGACAGGCTGTAGCGCGACGCCGCACCGCCGTCCGTCGGGTCAATGGCGCCAAAGCGGGGGATCAGGCCCTGGTCAATCGCACGCTGCGGCACCTGATCGGTGGATTGCCACGCGTTCTTGTACGCCATGCCGGTAACGCGCAAGCGCTCGCCGCCGCGCAGCGGCACGGTGTAGCGCAGCACGCCGTTGAGCTTGTGCACGCCTTCGGGCACCGTCCACGGGCCGTTCTCGGTCAACCACTCAACGCCGTAGAGCAGGCTGCCCGTCGGCAAATCCATCGACCCTGCCAGCAGCCCGCGCTTGTAGCCGTGCTCGCCAATCTCGGCTTGGGCGATGCCGTGCTGCCCATCAGCAAAGCGGTCGATGTAGTCCATGCGGACTGAGCCAGCGGCCGAGAAATCGCCTTCCTCCGCAAAGTACGGCCCCTTGCGGTACGCAATGCCGTTCAGCAGTTCCGGGATGATGAAGTTCACGTCGGTATAGCCCTGCCCATGCGCGTGTGTGCGCATGTTGACGGGCATGCCCGCCACGGTGGTCGACAGATCGGTACCGTGGTCCAGGTTGAAGCCGCGCAGGAAGTACTGGTTGGCTTTGCCATCTCCGCTGTGCTGCGTGACGATCAGGCCGGGCACCGTCTCCAGCAGCTCGCCGGGGCGCAGCAGCGGGCGGTTCTCCAACTGCGCGCGCGACACATAACCTGTACTGGCCGTGTCGACATCGGTGCGCGTGCCGCTTTGTGGTGCATGCACGGTGGTGGCATCCAGTGCCAGTTCGTTTTGCTGTGTGCCGCCGGCCATCACGGCCAGCGGTTGCAGGAGGGCGGTGCCCAACAAGGTTTGCAACAGGCGCGGCGATCGCAGCCGCGCCGACAACGTGATTCCCATGCGCTGCATGTCGCGCAGTCTCCCCAGATGTTTGGTTGTGATGGTTGAAGCGGGTGGCGGGTATGCAAGGCATATGCCGGTCTGCTGTGGTTGTCTGAGGGGTGGCTTATGTGAGTGCGAGTCGTTGCATCAGAAGGTTGGGCATGGTCGCAGCGGCGGCGGTGGGCTGGGGCAGGTGTGCTTCACATCATGGCGCCCGCGCAGGTCGAGTGAAAGGGCTTTCTTCCGTTTGGCGCAGCCGTAGAACGTTTTGATAGACCAAGCTCCATGCACGCCCGCTTTGGCCGATTGTCGAGCGTGCCCAAATCGTCCGAAGCCCCCGTTTTGGCTCCTCGCCCGGTGTTGATGATTTGTTCAAGATTTGCACAGATCCTGTCGTCCCGCAGCTATGGTGGTGATCAAGCGCGCGGCCTAGACTGCGCTCCAACCACTTTTTTGAGGACACGGATATGTCGAAGCAAACCCTGCGTAGCATCCTCGGCGCGACCGCCCCCACGTCGCTGCCCAAAACAACCGCACTTCTCGTCATCGATTTCCAGGACGAATACTTCACCGGTTCGCTGCCGATTCCCAACGGCCCGCAAGCGCTGAAGAACGCGAACACGCTGATCGACTTTGCTGACCAGCAAGGCTGGCCTGTTGTGCACATCCAGCATGTGGCCCCGGCTGAAGCACCGATCTTCGCCAAGCATGTCGCGATTCATGCAGACGTTCACCAGAAGCCGAACCACCGTCTGGTGCAGAAGACCTCGGTCAGCGTGTTTGCGAGTACCGACCTGGCAGACCAACTGAAGAAAGACGGCATCACGCATGTGGTGGTGTGCGGTCTGATGACGCACGCCTGCGTGGCAGGTGCCGCGCGCGATGCCGTACCGGCCGGCTTTGAAGTGATCGTGGCCGACGACGCCAGCGCCACGCGCGACATTGTCGTCAACGACCAGATCCAGGTCTCGCACGACGTGCTGCACAACGCCGCCCTGGCTGAGATTTCCGACACCTTCGGCTCGGTCATGCGCACGCAAGATGTGCTGTCGCTGAACGTTCAGTAAACCTTCCTTCCAACAGGAGCTAACGCATGGAATTCCGTTTCACCCGTTTTCTGAAGACCCTCGCCATTGGCCTGTCGTTGACTGCTGGCGCTGTCGCCACCGCCTCTGCCGCACAACCGAACCCGCATCCGACCATCCGCGCCATGTCGGGCGTCGGCACGCTGGACCATCTGGACCCGAAGACGACCGCGCTGATCGTGATCGACTTCCAGAAGGAATACTCCACCGGCAAGATGCCGATTCCGGACGGCGCCAAGGCTGCCGAGAACGCCAAGAAGTTGATCGCCTTTGCCGACAAGAACAAGATGCCCGTGTTCCAGGTGCAGCACGTCACCCCAGCCGGCTCCGCCGTGTTTGCGGTGGACGGCGACACGGTGAAGTTCCAGCCGGGTATGGAGCCGCGCGCGAACGACATCCTGGTCAAGAAGGACACCGTGAGCGTGTTCTCCAGCGCGAACAGCTTCAAGCCTGAGCTCGACAAGCAATTGAAGGCCAAGGGCATCAAGACGGTCGTGATTGCCGGCCTGATGACCCACGCCTGCGTGGCCGGTGCCGCGCGTGACGCCGCGCCGCTGGGCTACAACGTCGTGGTAGCATCCGACGCCTCTGCCACGCGCGATATCACCCGTGCGAATGGCGACAAGATCAACAAGGATGACCTCCACCGCGCAGCACTGGCCGAAGTCGAAGACACCTTCGGCTACGTCATGAAGACGGCGGAGATCGAGCGTCTGCCGCTGCGCTAATCCACTATCCTGATGCACAAGGCGGGCGAAAGCCCGCTTTTTTCATTCACGCTTATGGACCAGTTGCTTGCAATGCGCGTGTTTTGCGCCATCGTCGAAGCACAAGGCTTTTCCGCTGCAGCGGAGCGCCTCGACAGCACGCATTCCTCCGTGTCGCGGCAGCTGAAGAATCTTGAAGCGGCGCTGGGCGTGCAGTTGCTCAACCGCACAACGCGGCGCTTTTCACTGACGGCCGCCGGGCAGCGCTACTACGAATCCTGCATCGATATCCTCGCGCGGGTGGACGCGGCCGCGCAGGCCATGGCCCATGAGCACCAGCGTGTGGCCGGCACCTTGCGCGTGAGCGTGCCGCTGGCCATCGGCACCCTGGAGCTGGACGACTGGCTGCCGGCGTTCCAGAAGCGCTACCCCGACATCCGCCTCGATCTGTCGTGCAGTGACGAGATGGTCGACCTCGTTGCCGACGGTTTTGACGTTGCGCTGCGGATCAGCCAGCCCTTGGGCGACAGCAGCCTCGTCGCGAGAACGCTGGTCGAGTCCGATATCGTGTTGGTCGCCTCACCGGCCTATCTGGCCCGGCACGGGTTGCCGGCCATGCCGCAAGACCTTGCCAAGCACGAGCTGATTGCCTTTTCCGGCTCGCAGACGGCCACCGAGTGGGTGATCGAACCCGCGCGGGGCGAGGCTGTGCGCCTTCCCCTGGACGGACGGCTCCAGACGGATGCCATTACCGCCGCCTATTCAGCCACGCTGGCGGGCGTCGGCATTGCTGCATTTACCTGGAACACCGTGCGGCCGGCGCTGGCACGCGGGCATCTGGTTCATGTCCTGCCGGGCTGCAGGCTCGGCAAGCGCTTCTATTACGCGCTCTATCCGCACACGCGCCATGTGGCCCCCAAGGTGCGGGCCTTTGTCGACTACATGAGCGAGCACTACCGCGCGCACTAGCCGGCATCCGGCTCGCAGTCTCCACACGAAATCAGACCGTTCCGATACGCCCGATCGCAGCCGGTCGGTACATTCGAACACGTGTCGAATTGTGACGCGGGCCCCGGCCTCTGTTCTCTGTTGCCGGCTCGACCCGAAATTCCGTTTCGCCTCCTCCGCACGAGATGACGCCATGTGGTTCGACCTGCCTTGCCAGGCGAGTCACGGCCGACGTCCGATCGCCTGATTCATCGTGATGCGGAAGACGAGCCCATGCGCGCAGTGCCGGAGCGCACTTTGCCGCTACGGGTGCCGAATCCCAGGTCACTGCGGCCAAGACAACAAACAACGCCAGCCAATCCCACAACAACGCCCATGAAGATTCCCGCCCGCGTCATCCTGTTACTGGCCTGGCTTGCACTGAGCCTGGCGGGCACGGCACTGATCGTCTCGCGCGCCGTTTCAGAGGCGTACAACCGCTTTTTCGTGGATTCCAGCATCGCCATCCGGCAGCTCAGCCAGAAGGCCGCACAACACGAGGCGATCTTGGCAACGCTGGGTGCGACGCCGCTTGCCGCGCCTCCGGAAGACATGCTCGACAGCCTGCGCGAGCGCATGCCCCAAGTTACCGCTATCGCCCACTGGACACCCGGCGCCGGATGGCAGGGGGAGGGCGGCATCATGCCGATGGCCGCGCTCGCCCATGCCAACAACGGCAGGTTCGCGCTGGAATTTGATGGTGAGCAGGCGTACTGGATCGTTGCGGAAAGTGGTTGGGCGGTGCGCGTCGAGCCGTCGCGCATGCTCGAGACGAGGGATTGGCCGGAATCCGTGTCGTCTGCCGCGCTGCGCCTGCGCGACCACACGTTCAGCCTATTGCAGCGAAGCGCATCGACAGCGCAGCCAGGCTGGACGTTTCACCTCGAAAAGCACCTTCCCGTGCAGCCCCAGGCCTTCGTGCTGGATACCACGCGCACCTTGACGCTTGCCGATCTGCCGTGGCTCCCGATTGCCCTCTGGAATGTCGTTGCCGTGCTGATCGCGCTGGGCGCAGCGGGCGTGTGGCGAATGCGCGAGGTCCATCGACGTGAACACACGCGGGCCCGTATTGACCGCTTTGGTCGGCTGGATACGTTTGGCGAGATGGCCGCTGGCCTCGCGCACGAACTCAACCAACCGCTGACCGCCATCATCACGCACACCCGCGCCGCAGAACGCATGCTCGACATGCCGGCCGAGCGCGACAGCGTGCGCCGGGCGCTGCAAACCGGTGTCGCGCAGGCCAAGCGGGCGGCTGCCATTCTGGATCGGCTGCGCACGGGTGTTGCATCCACGCAGGCGGGAAAACGCAGCGCCATCGACACCGATGCCTTGATGGGCACGCTGCTGTTCCTGTTTCGCGATGAAATGGCGCGCGACAACATCCACCTTGTGTGGAGCAACACCGCACCGCGCGCGCAACCACTCGGCGAGCAGGTTGCCGTGGAGCAGATTCTGTACAACCTGATCCGTAACGCGCGTGATGCCCTTGCTGCCACACCGCGCCATGGCACGCGTGGCGAGATTCGCGTCAGCGGCAGTTGTGTCGGGCAGCGTTACCGCTTCAGCGTGGTCGACAACGGCCCGGGTGTCCCCGCCGATGCGTTGCCGCGCCTGTTTGAACCCTTCTTCACCACACGCTCCGGCGGGCTGGGTCTTGGCCTGCCGTTGTGCGACACGCTTGCGCAACGCCTGGACGGCGCCCTGACTCTACAGAACTTGCCATCCGGCGGCGCCGAGGCGGTACTGACACTTCCACTCGCAGAGGAGTCCGCATGAAAGCCACCCCCGACACGCAGATCGACACCTCCGTTGTTGCCATCGTCGACGACGACGAGGCCGTGCGCGAAGGCCTTGCCTTGCTGTTGCGCACCGTCGGCCTGCAGACCCGCTGCTATCCCGATGCCAACAGCTTTCTGGCAGACGCCGGCGACAGCGCACTCGGCTGCGCGCTGTTCGACATTCGCATGCCGGGCATGAGCGGCCTCGATTTGCTGGATCACGTAAGCGGCCGGTACGACTTGCCAATCGTCGTCATGAGCGGCCACGGCAACATCGACACCTGCCGCCGCGCATTCAAGGGCGGCGCACTCGATTTTCTGCGCAAGCCCGTTGATGACGACGAGCTGATCGGCGTCGTCCAGCAGGCGATCCGGAAGCGGCGTCGACAAAGCGATGGCCACGACGACCAGCAAGTGCGGGCCGAGCGTATTGCGACATTGAGCACGCGCGAGAGAGAGGTATTCGACGGCATCGTAAGCGGGCTCAGCAACAAGGAGATTGCCCGCAATCTCGGCGGCCTGTCGCCACGTACCGTGGAGACCTATCGCGCCAATGTGTTCGACAAGCTGCAGATGCGTTCTGTGGTTGAGCTTGTGCGTACCTACGCGATGGGGCAAGACGCGACAGCTGCACGGTAAGGGCGAACGCCGCTCTTGCACGACCGCCAAGTAGCGAGAAAACGCACAGTTCTCAACGCAAATTAGGCCTATTCCGATGGCCTATCTCCGCTGTCGTTCCTAACATGCGCCCACACGTCAGGCCATGTGCTGACAGCGTCCAGATATCAGACAAATCTCATTCGCCATGAGTGCTGTCGTCAATAAGCTTGTGTCTGTTGATCGCTGCCTATCACACCGTCTTTCGTGGGGCTGTGAACACAGGTCTCATCACGTTGATGAGTAAACATGTTTATTTATTAAGTAGGAAGTCAATCTCATGAAGAGCATCAAGTTTGCATCCGCCATCGCGCTGGCCGCAGGCGTTCTGGTGATGGGTAACGCTCAAGCTCAAGCTGCCAACGGCGGCACGATCCGTATCACCGGCGCTGTGACCGATGCAACCTGCACGATCACTGGCGGCGCTGGTACCGACGGTGGCACGAGCAACGTGACCGTGGCACTGGACCCGGTTGCTGCAACGTCGCTGACCGCAGCAGGCAACACCGCTAACCACAAGCCGTTCAACCTGATCATCGGCGGCCCGGGCCAAGGCTCGTGCGTTGACGGCAAGGTGGCTCGCCTGTCGTTCAACGTTGCCAGCCCGCGTGTTGACGCAGCTACCGGCACGCTGACCAACGCACTGGTGGGTCAAGCAGGCAACACCAACATCCAGATGACGAACGGCACGGCTGCTGGCGTGATCAACCTGGCCAGCCCGGCAAACGGCGTTGACAGCCCGGCAATCGCCGACAACACCGCCACGATCAACCTGGGCGCGCAGTACTACGCCACGGGCGCAGCTACGCCTGGTCTGGTTGACACCAGCGTGCAATACGGCGTGACCTACAACTAAGTCACCCGGTAGCAAGTAGTAGAAGTCGAGGCATCGGTGTCGCGTGCGGCACCGATGCCGTTATCAACATCTAGCGAGGTAGTGTATGAACAACATGTTGCGTAATGTCGTGGCCTGCTCGGCCGTTGTGGTTGGGTTGTTTTCTGCGCACGCCAACGCCACGGTTGTCATTGGCGGTACGCGCATCGTCTACCCCGCAGACGAAAAAGAAGTCACGGTCAAGTTGAGCAACGAAGGGACAGTTCCCGGGTTGGTTCAGGTTTGGCTGGACGACGGGGATGAAAAGTCCACCCCCGATACTGCAAAGGTTCCTTTTACGGTGGCACCCCCGATCTTCCGCATGGACGGAGGCAAAGGGCAGGCTGTCCGTTTGATGTACACCGGTGAACCGCTGCCCACGGACAAGGAATCGCTGTTCTGGGTGAACGTGCTGGAAGTGCCGCCCAAGGCCGAGAATAAAGAGGGACGCAACATGCTGCAGTTTGCGTTCCGCACACGTATCAAACTGTTTTTCCGCCCGACCAAGCTGGTGGGTGATGTTGACCAAGCGCCGGGCAAGCTTAGCTGGAAGCTGATTGCGCCCGAGGCTGGCAAAGACGTGGCGCTGCAGGTTTCCAACCCCACGCCGTATCACGTCAATTTCGCCAAGGTTGGCCTCGGTATCAACGAGAAGACCGTGGGTGACGAGGGCGGTGGCATGGTGGCACCCGGGCAGAGTGCAACGTTTCCGCTCAAGGGCATGACCCATATGCCGTCTGGTGATGTCAAAGCCGACTTCACCGTCATTACCGACTACGGCTCGCTGGTCAAGATGGAAGCGCCGCTCGCGCGTTGATCGCGTCTCGTCGTTCTCGTTTAAGTACGTACCGCCTCTATCGAGGCGGGTAGCGCAGGCAGCCACCTCCGCGCGTGCGGCAGGTGAGCGCGAGTCGCGCAATCACGGTTTCCCCCCCCAGTTTCTATTGCTGATGCCGCCTCCAATGAGGCGGTAAGGCCGACTGCTGCTTTTTATCTGGAGAAGTAGGGATGTTGTCTCGTAACGCCATGACACGACATGCGCGAGCCGTAGGCCTACCCCGAGGCTATGTGCTGACAGCGATGATTGCTGCCGCGCTGGCCCCGAAGGCCTATGCCGAGCCAACGGAAAAAAAGGGCGTGGCTCCCTCTGCCTCGGGAACCGTCACGTTCGACCCTGATTTCCTCCCGAAGGGGTCGGCTGCCCACATTGATATTTCCCGCTTTGAGAAGGCGGGCTACATCACGCCCGGCACCTACCGGGCCGACGTCGTCCTGAACCAGCAATGGCGTGCTCGCGAGGACGTAACCTTTGCGACAGAGCCAGGCTCGGACGAGACCCAGCTGTGCCTCGACGCGCAATCGCTGTCGCGCTACGGCGTGGACGTCTGGAAAGTCGCGATGGCGGCGGCCGAAGGCAAGGCCGAACGGCTGCCGGAAGGGCGCTTCTGCGCGCCCCTGAGCCGCTTTATTCCCGACGCGACGATGAGCTTCGACATGGGGAACCAGGAGCTGACGCTCACGGTTCCCCAGATCTATGAACAGCGCAACGCGCGCGGTTATGTCGACCCATCGCAATGGGATGCAGGCACAACGGCAGCCACCGTCAGCTATAACGCAAACGCTTACACAAACACGGGCGGCACCAACTATTCCAGCGGCTACCTGGGGATCAATGCCGCCGCGCACAGCGGTTCGTGGCATGTGTATCACCAGGGCTCGCTGAATCTGTCGTCCTTCGGTGGAACGAGCTATCAATCCGCAGCGACTTACCTGCAGCACGACTTGCCCGCCTGGCGCGAGCAGCTCACTGCGGGTGATCTGTTCACTTCCGGCGAGATGTTTGACAGCGTGCGGGTGCGCGGTGTGCGTCTGGCAACGGAAGATCGCATGCTGCCGCAATCGCTGCGTGGCTTTGCTCCGGTGGTGCGCGGCGTGGCTGAGACCAACGCGCGCGTTGTCGTTCGCCAGAACGGCTATCTGATCTACGAAACCAACGCGGCCCCGGGCCCGTTCGTGATTGACGACCTGTATCCCACTGGGTACGGCGGTGATCTCAATGTGGAAGTGATCGAGGCCGATGGGCGCGTCAAGCGCTTCGTCGTCCCGTTCTCGACCGTTACCCAGTTGCTGCGTCCCGGTATCGACCGGTGGAGCGCGACCGTCGGTAAGGTCAATGGGCTGAATCTGCAGGACGCGCCCAACATCCTGCAGGGCACGTACCAGCGCGGGCTTACCAACATCCTGACGGCCTACGGCGGCGTTACGCTGGCGTCCGGCTACCGTTCCGTGCTGGCGGGTAGTGCCATAAACACCCAAGTTGGCGCGTTCTCCCTGGACGTTACCCAGGCGCAGCAGTCGGTGTCTGGGCAATCCACGTCCAACGGTGTGTCAGTGCGGTTGGGCTACAACAAGAACATTGTCGAAACCGGTACCAACCTGGCTTTTGCGGCCTATCGCTATTCCACCAACGGCTTCGTGGGGTTGAGCGACATGGTGGCCGTTCGTGATGCCGCCGCACGTGGCATCCCGACGGATACGGTGCTGCGCCAGCGTAGCCGCCTTGACGTGAACCTTGCCCAGTCGCTTGGCGAGAAGGCGGGCTCGCTCAACGTGTCGGGCTCCATGCGCAACTACTGGTCGGGTGGCGGCAGTCAGTTGGACTACACCATTGGTTACTCCAACAACTGGCGCAACCTGACGTACAGCATTACCGCGCAACGTACGCGGGAGTCGCTCTCTGCCCCGGGCCGCTGGAATGAGTTCAGCCAGATCCCGGGCGCGATCGATGCCCCCATACCGACCATTGATTCCCGGTGGGATACGCGGGTCTTCTTTACCGTTAGCATTCCCCTGGGCTCGAAGGTCACCTCGCCGACGGTGACGGCAACGCATAACCAATCGCATCGAGATGGCAGCAGCACCCAGGTCAGCCTGTCCGGCAATGCCGGCGAGGACCAGCGTATCGGCTACGGCGTGACCGCAGGCCGCAACGACGGCAGCTCGGCATTGAGTGCCAACGCCCGCTACAACGGCTCGTACGGTCAGGTAGGCACCAACTACAGCCAGGGCAATGGGTATCGCCAGTTCGGTGTTGGCGCATCGGGCGGTCTGGTTGTTCACGGCGGGGGCGTGACGTTTGCCCCGACACTGGGCGAGACCATCGGCCTGATCTACGCCCCCGATGCTGCTGGGGCGCGTGTGCAGAACGGCCAGGGCGCGGTTGTCGACCGCAGGGGCTACGCTGTCGTGCCGAGCTTGAATCCGTACGAGCTCAACACGGTCGCGCTTGACCCCAAGGGCATGTCGACGGGCACTGAGTTGAAGTCAACCACGGTGAGTGTTGCGCCGCGTGCGGGCTCGGTCGTCAAGCTGACGTACGAGACCAAGGCCGGGCGTGCGTTGATCATCGACAGCCAGCAGGCGGACGGCAAACCGCTGCCTTTCGGCGCACAGGTTGAAGATGACCAAGGCACCAATGTTGGCGTGGTCGGCCAGGCCAGCCGCGTCATCGCCACGGGCCTGCTGGCTTCGGGCGGCTTGACGGTGCGTTGGGGCGAAGGGGCGGAGAACAGCTGCCGCATCAATGTGACCTTGCCTGACAAGCCCGCTGCCAGCGGTTACGAGCGCTTTGATGCAGTGTGTGAGCCGCTTGCAGCGGCAGCAGAACCGGTTGCAGCGCCGGCAGCAGAGCCGCTCAAGACCTCCAGCGCCTTCAGCCAGGCGCCGCAGCCTCATGGCGCGGTGCTGACGAAGGCCCGTTTCTCATCCATGCGGACGACACCGTCGTCGCGTACCGAAATGCAGGGCTGATCATGGGACAAAGCTCTTCGCCAATGCGCAAATTGTGGCTCTCATTGGCAGCGTTTGCGCTGTGCGGTGGCGCCTCTACCGCGGCTATGGCGCAAGCCAACGTGAGTGTGACCGGGCGGTTGACCGCAGGAACGTGCCAGTGGGGTGTCGGAGGCAGTGACCACGCCGTCGCCCTGGACCCGATCAACGTTGCTCAACTCAGGCAGGGGCAGGTGTCCGGTCTGAAGACGTTTGACCTGTCTCTAATCAATTGCTCGGCAGGGATGGTGAGTGCAACGTTCACCTTCTCAGGCACGTCTGATATCACCGACAAACTGCGCTATCGCAACACTGGCACTGCTGCCGGGGTGGCCGTCGAGCTTCAATCAGCGGACGGTAGAACGATCGGGGCGGATGGCACCAACAACCAGCGGACGGCCATCGTTTCAGGCACGCAGGTGACGTTACCCCTGCAAGCAGGTTACTGGCAGGTTGGGGCACGGGCCTCAAGTGGTACGGTCAATTCCGCCATCACATTCGCGATCCAGTACAACTAGTAAGAGGGGTTGTGCGGGCCGGCGTGCAGACAGTTTGCGCCGCAGCTTGATCTAACCTCCAAAGCCATACGCCGGCGTTGTTTTCAACGTCGGCGTTTTCTTTTGGACGGTCCTAGATCCGACGTAGGGGCTTCGGCGCAATGTTGAGATGAGGTTCAGACATGCAACAGGGGTGCTCTGCATGCCGGTAGGGCGCACGTAAAAAGCCGCTTGTTTCGACGCTGCCGGCGCCCTCACTTCATGTACTGGGGCATTGCGTTGAATATGTACGCATCGGTGTACGCATGGCTGAGCTCCAACGTGTCCAAATCCATCGTTGAATAGGCTTTGATCACCAGCGACTTCTTGGCTTCCAGCGTTTTTTCTTCGCCGGAAGCAAGAAATTGAACCTCGCCGTCATCCACGTACAGCGCAACAGTTGCTGTTTGGGCGATGCGGCTGCCAGCGTCAGGACCGGTGTTCGCATCGGCATTTGAAATCGTCAGCTTCACAGTGCTCTCCTTTCTGGGTTGATGGGAACAGCCGAAAAAGCATAGGTAGTGTCAGGGGGACCCTCCAGAGGGTCGTAGAGGGGTATCTCTGCTGAAGGTGCAGCTGCCAACACATGGAGCACCATCCACACGCCGCAGACACGGTGTTCCGCACCATGCCCAATAGCCAGTTCTCCGCCGTGCTCCCGACCATGTGCTGCTTTCGGTGTTAGGCGTGCTTGGCAACGAGGCGGCTCGGATCGTGATGGCGCTGCGCACGCTTGGCATTGCGGTGCCGCCGATGATTCACACGCATATCGAAGCCGAGCGGCACGACCTGGCCACCAACGGCCAACGCATGGCGAGCGAAGCCATCAAGGGAGAGGCCTAGATCGCTCCGCGGAACTACAAAACCGGCGTGCAAATGCATACAAAAAAAGGGCTCCGGTTTCCCGGAGCCCTTCCTCTACAACCACACGCTCAACCGGTTCTCCCCCTTGGAAGGAGCAGGAAGAACGTCACTCAAAGGCGAACCTGTCTTGCGTGCGTACAACAAAAGCCTGCTTGGCTGGTTGTGGGTTACCAGTAGAAGCCGCCACCCACCACCGCGCCCACTTCACCGCGCGTGCTGGTGTTGACCGCGCCCTTGACGACCCACTTGCCGTCCTTGGACATGTACGACGCGCCAACGGCCATGCCTTGCTCACCGCCGTACGTGCTGCCCGACAGTGCCATGAACGTCTTGCCCGGCATCGACGACTGCGGCAAGCCTGCCACCGCCATCGCTGCGGCCACGCCGCCCATCGCATCCTGACGTGCGCTGTACACAGCGTTGTTCATCTGCTGCACGTTCACAGCGTCGGTCGGGGCTGTGCCGGCGGCAACGTTGGTGATCTGGCGTTCAGCGCCCGGTGCACCCACCGACACGCTGTTGTCGCGGTCTGCCACCGAGCCCGCGCCCAGCGCCACCGCGTTGTTGCCGGTTGCGCTCGAACCCTGGCCCAGCGCCGTGCTGTGGTCACCCGATGCTGCCGAACCTTGGCCGACCGCCGTACCGCCGTTGCCCGAAGCCGACGAACCCTGGCCGATTGCCGAGCTGTTCGAACCCGTTGCCGACGAGCCCTGACCAATCGCCGAGCTGTTGTCGCCCGAAGCCACGGCACCGTTGCCGATGGCCGAAGCGTTGTCGCCCGAAGCCACCGCACCCTGGCCGACAGCCGAGCTGTCCTTGCCCGAGGCATCGGCGCCCTTACCAACCTGCGTGCTGCCTTCTCCCGAGCCTTCGGAACCCCCACCTGCTGCGGCCTCCAGATCCTTCACCCGGCCATCCAGGTCAGTCAGGTCGCCCAGGCTGTCCTTGATGTCGCCAACCTGGCTTTCCAGGTCACCCACCGAGCCTTCCAGCTTGCCGGTGCGGTCTTCCAGATCGCCCACCGTACCTTCCAGCTTGCCAGCGCGGTCTTCCAGATCGCCCAGGCCAGCATCGAACTTGTCCGACAGGTCACCAATCTTGCCTTCGAGTTCCGTCTTTGCGCTGAACAGCTGATCGCCCGTGATGGCATCTGAGCTGCCGGCCGCAACACGGCCATTACTCACGCCGGTCAGCACACGCGTGGTGCCGCCCAAGCCCGCAAAGTTGACGGTCGTACCGCCCGTGCCGGCCGCCACCGTGATGTCGCTTGTCGGCGTGTTTTGCTGCACGAGGCCGATGGTGCCGCTGCTCATCTCATTGCGGATGTTGGTAATGGCGGTTTCGTTGCCGGTTACGCGGCCGTCGAGGTTGTTCACCACATCGCCCACGGTGTGCACGGTTTTCGTGCCGCCGCTGCCGTCACCGACGGTAAAGCTCGGTGCCGTGATCGAACCATCCGCATTGACCGTCGAGCCCGCACCAATGGCCGAGGCCACGCTGGTGGACACACCATGCAGTTGCGAACCGTTGATTGCATCAGTGCTGGTGGCCGAGACCGCGCCGTTGGCAACGCCCGTCAGCGTGCGGCTTGCGCCTGCGCTGTTGGTGAAATCCACAGCCGCACCGTCGGTGTTGGCGCCCACGGTCAGGTTGGCACCAGAACCAGCTTGCTGCACGAGGCCGATCGTGCCGCTGCTCATCTCGTCGCGGATGCTGCCGATGGCGGTTTCGTTGTTCGACACACGGCCGTCGAGGTTGGTCACCACGTCGCCCACGTTGTGCACGGTTTTCGTACCGCCGCTGCCATCACCGACGGTGAAGCTCGGCGCCGTGATCGAACCATCCGCATTGACGGTCGAGCCCGCGCCGATGGCCGAGGCCACGCTGGTGGACACGCCATGCAGTTGCGAACCGTTGATTGCATCCGTGCTCGTAGCCGAAACCGCGCCGTTGGCAACGCCCGTCAGCGTGCGGCTTTCATCCTTGTTGTTGGTGAAGTCCACAGCAGTGCCGTCGGTGTTCTTGCCAACCGTCAGGTCAGCACCGGCGCCGGCTTGCCGCACCAGACCGACAGTGCCGTTGCTCAGGTCATCGCGGATATCACCGATGGCCTTTGTGTTTTTCGCGATGTTGTCGTTAGCCGTCGTCAGCGCGCCATCGAGCGCACCCAGCGCCCCACCAACCGTGGTCTGGTGCCGCCGTTGGCCAGCGTGTACGTCGGGCCCGTCACGGCGCCTGTGGTCGGATCGATGGCGGCACCACCGCCCAGCGCATTCACGACAGGTGACAACTGGCCGACGTTGACGGCGTCGGTGGCCCGCGTGCCGGCGCCAACGTTGGCGATCTGGCGGGTAAAGCCACCGACGCCTGCCTTGCCCACCGACACGGTGTCCTCACGATCAGCCACCGATGAATCGCCCAGGGCAACGCTGCCGGCCGCCTGTGCCTGTGTTCTATAGCCAAGCGCCACGGCATTGCTGCCGGTTGCGCTGCTGTTGGTGCCAACGGCGGTCGAGAAGACGCCGGCTGCGTTGGAGGACGCGCCGAAAGCGGCCCCGAACGTGCCTGCACGTGCGGTGTCGCCGACAGCGACGCCGCCACCCGTGGCCGATGCCAGATTCCCCATGGCAACCCCGCCAGCCTTCAGGCCGCTAGAGAGGTCTTCTCCATAGAGTGCCGAGGCACCGCTGCCGATTGCCACCGACCGGTCATCGGCGCCGACTGTTGCCGCCGTGGTCCCGTTGACCTTGATGAGGGTGTTGTCCAGCTTGGTAGCGAGCGCAGTCTTCATCTGGCCGACGTTGACGGCATCGTTGTCTGCCACGCCAGCAGCCATGTTCACGATGCGGCGCTGCCCACCGGCAGCGGCGTTGCCGACGGAAACGGTGTTGACTTCGGTCGCGGTCGAGCCGGCGCCCAGTGCCACGGCGTTCGATGCCGTCACGCTGGCGCGGTTACCCATGGCCACGCTGTTATTGGCATCGGCGGTGGCAGTGGCTGCAACAGAGGCGCCGCTGCCGATCGCGATGCTGTTGCTCGCGGTGTGCGTAACGGTGGGAGTAGTGGGGTCGTCGCGATAGCCGCGCACCGAGGCATCGGTGCCAAAGGCCTGGCTGCCCGTTGCATCGGCGTCTACGGTTGCACGAACGCCCAGGGCGGCGCTCGATGCGCCCGTCGCCCGAGAGGCATTGCCGAACGCTATGGAGCCATTGTTGCCGATTGCGCGGGCATCGTTACCAAAGGCGATCGACGCACTGCCGCCGCCGGCGGAAGTCGATTGCGCGCCGTTGCCGATGGCAATGTTGGCTGCGTTGCCGGAGACCATGGCAGCAGTGGTGCCGCCGACCTGGACGAGGGTGTTGTCCACCTTGGTCGACAGCGCGGTCTTCATCTGGCCGACGTTAACGGCGTCTGTGTCGGCCATGCCAGCGGCCATGTTCACGATGCGGCGTTGCCCACCGGCATTGGTGTTGCCGACCGAAACCGTATCCGCTTCATTTGCAATGGAGCCGGTGCCCAAGGCAACGCTATTCGTGCCCGCGTCACCAACGGATGCATTGCGGCCCAGCGCAACGCCATTGCTGGCGGTGATGCGGGCGTTGGCGCCAACGGCTGTCGCGCTGCTGGCGCTCGTGCCGGCAGCGTCCGTGCCGATGAGGACGTTAGTTCCGATGGCCGTGTTGTTGGTGCCCGGAGTCGCAGAACCGCGGACATTGGCGTAGGCGCGCATCCCGACTGCGGTGTTGTTGTTTCCGGCGGCTTCGGCTTGGAAACTTATTGCGGTGGCATTGGCACCGGTTGCGGTGGCGTTGTCGCCAAACGCGGATGATATCTGCCCTGCGCGGGCGTATCGGCCCATGGCTGTTCCACCCAGAGCGGCCGTGGCGACGCCCTCTACCGTACCGACGCCACCGTAGACGTTCCCGAATGCAACGTACTGGTCCAGTTGTGTTGCCGTGGCCATGGTGCCCATACCACCTGACATCGTGCCAATAGAATTCGTGCCCGTAGAGTTCGGCGCAGCGTTCACCATGGCGATCTCCTGCTCGACAGCGTCTTCTTCCTTGTTAGTACCGGCGCGCGCGATGCCGCCCGGCAGCGCCAGCGCGGCCGCCACAGCAAGCGCCACGGCCGTCTTGCTCGACTTCGTGCGGCCCTTGGCCAGTTCCGATGCCACGACATACGTGCCGGTGGCTGCGTTATAGACGGTGCGATAGATTTTGTTCATTGCCCTTTCCTTCCAGTTAGTCCCAAGTGACAAGGTCAGGATAGGGATGGGGCGGAGTTCGAAGAATAAGAAAAGTCCTAAAAAATGTGCGGATGCACAACCCGGAAAGCCGCGCCGTAGCGCCATTTGCGCCACATCAAAAATACAAAACCCCCGCACGGGGCGGGGGCCTGGCAACCGTCTTGCAGCGTTACTCCGTGGTGGCCGGTTCCTTCTTGGCAGCCCGGCTTGTGAAGCGCACCGACAACGCCTTGCGGGCGGTGTCCAGTGCCTCGCCCTTGCCAGAGACCTTCAGCAAGGCATAGCCCTCCAACGATGCGGTCATCAGGTCGCTGCCGAGGGCGAGCTGCGAATCGCGCATCTTTTCGACCACGCGGTCGAGGCGGGTCAGGCGTGTGCGCAGCGTGTCGAAGCCGGCCAGGTCGCGGCGCATCTCGGGCACGTTGAAGTTGGGCGGCAGCACGTTGGGGTTGGCGGCCAGCACTTCCACGGCCTTGCGGCAGAAGGCTTCGGATTTGTCGCCCATCTTGGTGAGCGTGTGGCGCTGCTCTGGCGTTAGATCGATCAGGCTGGCGAGCCTGTCTTCCAACGTCTTGATCGCCCCGTCAATGGCCGTGAGGTCAGCAGCAGAGGGGGCAAAGGTGATCAGGTTTTGAGACATCGTGTTTCCTTGGTGAATGCATCCATAACGTCATGCCTTGCGCACGACAGCGAGAGCGTGGTGAGCAAGGCAGCCAACTGCAAGGCAGCGACCCGTTTTTGCGAAGAAATCTGAAAATTCCTATGCGCCCGGTAACGTGTGGGCACAGTCGGCTCTTCAGAACCCAGTGCCGAGACTCCGGGAGCGCGCGGTGGCGCGCGTAGTGCCAGCGTCGGCGCCTAAGGAGCCAGCGGCATGACTTCGGAAGTCAGAGGTGGCTCTCCGAGTCTCGGCATCGGGACTCGGGGGAGTCGGCGTCGAGACTCAGAGAGCCAACGCTGGGACTCAAAGAGCCGACTGTGGGACTCGGAGAGCCAGCGGTGGCTCGTCAAGAATCGGCAGCGGGACTTGGGGGAGCCAGCGGTGGGACTCGGAGAGCCGACGGCGGGACTCGGGGAGTCGGCGGCAGGGCTCCGTGCCCCAGTAGTGCAGCCCTGCGAGCCGCTGGCGATTTCGGGACGGCGGTACTGGTGGAATCAGACTCTGCATGGCAGATGCATCGCTATAATTGCGACCGCTGCCGCACCAACGGTAGCCGGGCGTGGAAACCCGATCACTCAAGGCGGACCGTTGTTGTCCGAGAGCGCTCACGCGCGCCTTCTTTATGGCGGGCCGGGCGGAGCAGCCTTCGGGCTGGCTGATTGCCTTGGGTATCAGTTTCCACCTCCGCTGTCGGGCCCGCCACCCTCACGTGGAAATGAGCGGCGGGCCTCCAACGACCCAAGGAGGCTTTATGCCAATCGCGTCATACCCATCCCCACCCATACGCGGCCCCCAACCCTGCCGGTCAGGAGGCGCGCAATGATGACCGCTGCCGAACGTCGCATCTACCTGACCGGCGCACTGGCCGCGCGGGACTACCTTCGCTATACGCAGGAAGACCTGCGCGTCCACCGCAAGCTCCGGCCCGACACATTGCGCTGGGAGCTGACCTACACCAGCAGGCATCCGCCGGAATATCGGGCGGGGTTTCTGGATGGCATCTGCGCGTTCGTGTCGATGGTGTTGGAGGGGTGTCAGATCAACCCTGATACGTGGGAAGTGCTTGCCGCCATAGAGCGGGCTGGCGAGAGCCAGTAACACCAGAAAGACGCATTCCCGAGACGGGCGGGGATGTCATTGGGCCGGTGCAATGCCGCGCGCTTAGTCAATTGTTGGTGATTGTGCTCCCGACTTTAGGAGCAGTCTGATAACGCTCGCGTCTGTTGATCTACAGAATAGGCGCGCAGGTTCGGGTGAATCCGTTTGCCCGGCCGCAAGCTAGCCAAGTCTCCGCTGTCCCTTTTGGTCTGCGATGACCGTTCGACGATGGGCGTGCGGCAAGCGTGTGGTTCACGACCGCATCGCTCTTGCCGGTGATCGGAGGCTCGGTCCACCTGACCAGAAAGCAGATATCAACCCCGTATACGGCACGGTTTTGCGTGCCGTTTTGACTCATAGGATTGTTTGTAATGGCGTCCATCAACAAGCGTTGTCTGAGCCAGGCGCTGGCTTCTTTGCTGCTCGCGGGCGGGGTGTCTGGTGCGGCCCTGGCGCAGAGCAACGTCACAGTCAACGTGAGTGGCAACATCGTCGGTACGTGCGCGGCCGGTGCGGCGGCTCCCAACACACTCAACTTCACCCTCCCTGACACGCAGGCCGGTACCTTGACTGCCGTCGGTGCCGTGGCGGCGAGTCGCGCTCCGGTCCAACGGGTGACGGTCACGTGCACGGGGAACCCAGGCGTGCGGATGACGATGGCGATCACCGGTACGTCCCCCGTACCTGCGCAGAACGTTGTGCCGAGTACAGGCACGGCAACTCGCATGGGGGTGCAGATTCTTTATGGCGCTGCAGGCACCACCACCGCTGCAACCGTGATGCCGATTGGCGGCACGGGCGTGACCTTTGCTGGCGGAGCGCCCGTCGTGATTCCGATTTCGGCGCAGTACTACGTTGTGACGGCCAATCCCAATGCGGGGACGGTCAATGCCCGGGTCACGTTGACGTTCACGCCGAATTGACCGGCGGCGCGGAGATGACGTGAGGAAAAATCTTTCGGTCGTTTAAAGGGATTGGTCACCGCTTTGAGGTGGGCGCATCTTGGATGTCATCGGCAAAAAAATTGTCCCGGTTTGGATTGGGGAAAATTTATTAGGAAACATAATGAAACGCTTTTGCGGTCTGTTATCGCTCGCGCTAGGACTGGCCCTGAGTTTTTTAATGTCATCCAGTGCGATGGCTCAATGTGCATGGACTGCAACGTCGGGGGGCGGCGTACTCGAAGTGGATGTGAATGCGCCGCTCAATTCGCGAATTGCCCAAGCTGATGTGGTGTTTTCCGGGCCGACGACGTGTGGTGTCTCGGCGCCTACGCATTTCTTTTCGACGCAACCTTTCTACGGTGCAGTTGCTACGTATGGGAACGTATATCGAACGAATATTGCGGGCATCGGTGTTGCTACGAATGTGATTGCGAACCGGCCCGCTGGTTGTCAAGGAACACCGTATTTGCCATTTCAGTGCGATGGATCGGGTGGTCTCCCGGCCGGTAGGGGCATGACTTTACGGTTTACGTTTATCAGAATCGGAACCATTTCGGCGGCTTCGCAATCGCTCACAGGTTCTATGGCCGCCTGGAATCACGGGGGGGCTGGTAGTACCAATCCTCGACTCAATTTCACATGGGGTAGTGCTGTCACCATTAGCCCGAGAAGGCCGACGTGTTCTGTTGCCGTGGGTGATCGTACTGTTGGTGTGAACTTGGGCGACGTCGCCGCTTCAGCGTTCACGGGTGTGGGTTCTACCGCAGGCGGCCAGAACTTCAATCTTGCGGTGACTTGTACGGGCGGAGATCCAGGCGCATTGGCGAGAACGGTCAATGTCAGAGCGACCGACGCCACCCGTCCCACCAACACATCGCAGGTGCTGTCCTTGACCACCGCCTCGACAGCCACTGGCGTTGGCGTGCAGATGCGGCGCGGTGCTACGGTGTTGACTTACGGCGCGACAACAGGGACGGCGACGGATGCCAACCAGTGGACGGCAGGCTCGGTTGGTACGGGTGTCAGTGGCCTGACGATTCCGCTCTCCGCACGTTATGTGCAGACGGCCGCGCCCGTTACGGCAGGTACGGCCAACGCCCAGGCTATCTTTACGATGGTCTTCAACTAGTCGGGTTGACTGCCTCATCTCCATCAAAAAAGGGCCTGAACTATCTAAGTTCAGGCCCTTTTTTGCATGTTGACGCCTCAGCCGGGCAGGGCTCAAGCCGGCGCAAAGAACCGCTCGTTCAGCTCTTCCAGCCCCAACGTACTGATCACCTCATGCAGCCGCTCGGTCGGGCGCTTGCGCGGCAGGTTCTTGTACTGCGCAATGATCAGCTCGTTCTTCATCGAGTGCTCCCAGCCAACCAGCTCGGTCACGCTCACCTGATAGCCGTGGGCTTCCAACTGCAGACAGCGCAGCACGTTGGTGACCTGGCTGCCAAATTCACGGGTGTGCAGCGGGTGGCGCCAGATTTCCGTCAGCGCATTGCCGAGCGATTTGCCCTTGTTCTTGCGCAGCACCCCGGCCACCTCTGCCTGGCAGCACGGCACGATCACGATGTACTGCGCGTGCTTTTCCAGCGCAAAGCGGATCGCATCATCCGTGGCGGTATTGCACGCATGCAGCGCCGTCACGATGTCGATGGTGGCCGGCAGGCGGTCTGACGTGATGGAATCCGCCACCGACAGGTTCAGGAACGACATCCCCTTGAAGCCGAGCCGCGCGGCAAGCTCGGTCGACTTGGTGACCAGCTCTTCGCGCGTTTCAATGCCGTAGATGTGCGAGGTGCCGTGCGCGGTATCACCAGCGGGTTGCTCCTTGAAGAACAGGTCGTACAGGATGAAGCCCAGGTACGACTTGCCCGCACCGTGGTCAACCAGCGAGACATGTCCCTTGGCCTGCTGCACGTCGGCCAGCAGCGGCTCGATGAACTGGAACAGGTGATACACCTGCTTGAGCTTGCGGCGGCTGTCCTGGTTCATCTTGCCGTCGCGCGTGAGGATGTGCAGTTCCTTGAGCAGCTCGACGGACTGGTTGGGGCGGATTTCGTGGGTCTTGTTGGACATCGTCAGGACAGCTTGGCGGCATCTGCACGGAAGGTGTGCGGTGCCGAGAGAAAAACGGGAGCGAAGGCGTGAGTTTACCGAAAAGTGGGCCAGGCGACGGGGAGGGCACCCGAAAGAGAACGATGGGCCGCTTCGTTTGTCCGTGCCAGGCCGGGATGTGACATGTGACAATAGCGCCCCCGCCAGTCCGCTCTGCACGTCATTTCCCCGCCTTCGCATGTCTGACCCGCTCAACGCCCCTCTTGTTGCTGTCATTGGTGCCGGCCCCGCCGGGCTGATGGCCGCTGAAGTGTTGTCCAACCAAGGCGTACGCGTGGAGGTGTTTGATGCCATGCCGTCAGCCGGGCGCAAGTTCCTGCTGGCGGGCATTGGCGGGATGAACATCACGCATTCGGAGCCGCTGGATGCATTTCTGGGGCGGTATCGCGCACGCCGCGAGCAGCTTGCGCCGATCATCGATCGCCTCAACCCCGATGCGCTGCGCGCGTGGATTCATGGGCTGGGCATCGACACGTTTGTCGGCAGCTCGGGCCGTGTGTTTCCGACCGAGATGAAGGCGGCGCCGTTGTTGCGCGCCTGGCTGCATCGGCTGCGCCAGGCGGGTGTGCAGTTGCAGATGCGGCATCGCTGGGTCGGGTGGGGCACGCCGTCAGATGCAGGGCACGTGCAAATGCTGCGCTTCGATACGCCGGATGGGGAGCGCGTTGTGCATGCCGATGCCGTCGTCCTTGCAATGGGTGGCGGTAGCTGGCCGCGCCTGGGCTCCGATGGTGCCTGGGTGCCGCAGCTGGAGGCACGCGGTGTGCAGGTGTTGCCGCTCCAGCCTGCCAACTGCGGGTTCGATACGGACTGGAGCCCGCATTTTCAGGAGCGCTTTGCGGGGCAGCCAGTCAAGTCGGTCGCCATTGGCTTGCCGTCGGGTGACGACGGTGCGCTGCAATTCCGCCCGGGCGAGTTCATGGTCACGCAGACGGGGGTGGAGGGCAGCCTCGTCTATGCGTTGTCAGCGCCCATTCGCGATGCGCTTGCCGCTGCTGGTGAAACGACAATCTGGCTGGACCTGGCGCCCGGCTGGAGTGCCCAGCGCGTGCGCGATGAGTTGATGCGCCCGCGTGGCGCGCGCTCGATGTCGAGCCATCTGCAGAGCAAGCTGAACATCACGGGCGTGAAGCTGGGGTTGCTGCGCGAGTGCCTGTCGAAGGAGGCGTTTGCCGATCTCGCACAGTTGGCCGCAGCCATCAAGGCGCTGCCGCTGCGTCTCACGCGCACCCGGCCGATTGACGAAGCGATCAGCAGCGCGGGCGGCGTGGCGTTTGAAGCGTTGGATGCCAACCTGATGATCGAGCGTCTGCCCGGCGTGTTCTGCGCGGGCGAGATGCTCGATTGGGAAGCCCCGACAGGCGGCTATCTGCTGACAGCGTGCTTTGCGACGGGCGCGGCTGCCGGGCAGGGCGTGCTCGACTATCTGGCGACGCGTTAGGGCATTAACGCGCCTTCAGGCGCCACAACGATGTCACCTCGGCCACGCGCGCTTTGTACAGCGGGTCGTTTTCATCCGAGGCTTTCGGGTGCTTGGGCTTGATGTCCTGGCGGCCGACGACTTGCAGGCTGGCGGCGTCAATCATGGCGAGCAGGGCGTCGCGCGTGCGCAGGCCAAGATGCTCGGCAAAGTCCGACAGGATCAGCCAACCCTCGCCACCGGGCTCCAGGTGTGCGGCAAGCCCGTTGAGGAAGCCGCGCAGCATGGCGCTATCCGGGTCATAGACTGCCCGCTCGATCGGCGAGCTGGGCCGCGCCGGCAGCCACGGCGGGTTACACACGACCAGCGGCGCACGCCCTTCGGGAAAGAGATCAGCGTCAACCACGTCCACCTGGGTTTGCAGGCCAAGGCGCGCCAGGTTGTCTCGCGCGCAAGCCAGCGCACGCGGGTCCTGATCGGTGCCGATGATGCGCTTCACGCCGCGCTTGGCCAGCACGGCGGCCAGCACACCCGTGCCCGTGCCGATATCAAACGCCAGCGCTTTCGACGGCAACGGCGCTTGCGCAACCAAGTCGATGTATTCCCCACGCACGGGTGAGAACACGCCGTAGTGCGGGTGAATGCGCGCACCATCCAACGCGGGAATCTCCACCCCTTTTTTGCGCCATTCGTGCGCGCCGATCAAGCCAAGCAGCTCCCGCAGCGATACGACTGAGGCGGCTTCTCCCACGCCATACGCTTCAATGCAGGCTTCGCGCATGTCAGGCGCGCGGCGCAGCGGGATCGTGTAATCGGCATCGAGCGGGATCAGCAGCATGCCGAGCGTGCGGGCGCGCTGCGATTGGGCCTGGCGATGGAAGTTGAACGCCTCGATGGGCGAGGAGGCTTCCTTGCGCGGTTTGCGATCGGTGCGGCGGGACATGGCCTGCAGCAGTTGCCGCGCGTTCTGGAAGTCGCCGCGCCAGAGCAGTGCGGTGCCTTCGCAGGCCAGGCGGTAGGCGGTGTCTGCCGTGGTGCGGTCGTCGGCAATGACCACGCGCTTGGGCGGCGGGTTGCCGGCTTCGGAGCGCCACAGGGCGGTGTGGACGGCGTCGGTTTCAACGTCGGTCCAGGTGAGGGTGGGGTGATGGGTCACAGCGGAATGGGTAGAAGGCGGGGTAGGGCGCGGTAGTGGGCGACACGATACCGCTGGCGGTGCAAACACACAATGCGGGCGGGCGCCGGGTGCTGCACTTGGCTAGTGCTGGATGGTCTTCAAATGCAGTGCAATTTCGTCGGTCACCACCTGGCGAAACGCCGGCCAGCCCATCGGCAACGGTACAAACACGCTGTTGTTGTTGTCTGATGAGGCGCAGCGCTTGATATGGCTGACGTGGCCTGCCGCGTCAAATTGAACGTGCAGGATGCGCGTGGTTGCGGACGGGTGCCACACCACTTTGCCGAGAAAGTAGGTGCGAGCGCCGCCGCGTTCGGCAGCGTCGACGACCAGATCAAACTGCGTGGTCAGGAACGTATGGAGTTCGTCTTGGGTCATGCGCTGGCGCCGTTGTGCTGCTGTGCCAAGGCGGATTCGACGGCGGCAAGATCCCGGGGATGTGTCACACGGTACTTTTGCGCTGCCGCCAGGATCGGCGCTTCAAGCAGGTGGGCGTACTGCGCGCGGCGCTGCGCAAACGTGTCCCACGCCCAGCGGATTGGGTGGCCTTTGTCGAGCCATGCCGAAAATGCCTCGGTATTGCCCGTGCCAGGCCACAGTTCCGCCTTGGTTATGGCGCGCCAGAACGAGCGCCGGATCACCCGCCACATGATCACCGGGCGGGCGTAGTCCAGCCACACGACGTGCGTTGCGCGGGCCAGGACGATGTCTCGCACGCCAGGGTAGTTGCCATCGCAGACCCACGACGGGCCATCAACGGCGGCCTGCACCCGGCGGTAGAACTCCGCAGGGTCATCGGTGGCCAGAGGTTTCCATTCCGCTTGCCAGTTGATGGCATCGAGCTCGATGTACGCAGCCTGGGTCGATGCGGCCAGCCGCCGGGCGAGCGTCGATTTGCCCACCCCGGATGTGCCGATGACTGCGATTCGCATGCGGATGCTCCCAGTCTTGCAAGGGGCACGAGGATAATCCAAGTGGCTGTTGGCCTGTTTGCGCACCCGGAGTCATGGGTAAATACCTTGGAGAAACACGGATGTCTGACCACGTTCTGGTCTTCGTATTTGGCACGCTCAAAGAAGGATTTCCCAACTTCCAAACCAATCGCGGACGCCGAATCCCGGGCGAATACCGAACCGTCGAGCGCTTTCCGCTCTATCTCATTGGGGAGCGCATGTCGCCGTGGATGATCGACCTCGCGGGTGAGGGCGAACACGTTGAAGGGCAACTGTTCTCGGTGGACGCAGAAACGCTTGCGGCAATGGACAGGCTTGAACGCATACACGAAGCGGATGGCTATCGGCGGATCGAGATCAGCGTCACGCTGACTACGGGTTCGGATGGCCTGGAAACTGCGGCTTTTGCCTACGTAAAGCCCGAGGGCAGCTTGGCGAACGCGGATGTACGGAAAGGCCCGATGCCACGCTATGCGCTGGCCGACGCAGCCTTGTATCGCCCGCGGTCTGGCTAGTTGTTACGATTCTTCCTGCGCAAGTGATGCTTTCGCCGCTCGCGGAAGGCGGTCTGGGTGGGCAGGCAGTGTAAACTCCAGCCTTTTTTTGGCACTCGTAGCATGGCGCACGCCCAGCCGCGTAGGGCGCTCAGCGGCCCTGCGCTGATCCGCTTACTTGCTCGCCTGGCGGACATTGACGTTTCCGAATCCGGGCAGCCGCTTTCAGACCGGCTGAGCCAATGGCTCAGTTGGACGGATGCCATCACGCTCTCGACGGCGCTGGCCGCCAGTCCGCCGGCCATCACCCCGGGTGTGCGGCCCGTTGGCATGGACGCCGAGACCATGTGCAGCCGTGTCCGCGCCGCATTGGCAAAGTCCATCGCCACCGCTTGTGCGCCTGATGCCAGGCCGGGCGGAGGTGGGCGCGCGCCCATACAACCCGCCATGCCGGCCGCGCCGGTTGACTATGCGGACATTCGGCAGCGCTACATCTTGGTGCAGCAGACCATGGAGATGGAGATTGGCGAGCTGCGTGGCCGCCTGCGACGCGTGCTGGCCGCCAAGACACCGGATCTTGCCCGGCTTGCCGTGCTGGACGCCAGCATGGAGCAGGCCCTTGGCGCACGGGAACGCACGCTATTGGGCGCCATCCCGACGATGCTCGGGCCGTACTTCGAGCGTTTGCGCGCGGCCGAGCAGCCGCAAGCTGATGCGCCATCGGAGAGCACGGCCCAAACCACTCAACCCACATCCCGCGCATGGCTGCATGCGTTCCGCAAGGATATGCAGAGCGTGCTGCTTGCAGAGCTGGATGTTCGTTTTCAACCGGTCGACGGGTTGCTTGCCGCCCTTCGGACTCGCTAAGCGTTCAACAGGACACCATGTCCAGAAATCACCTGAATCTCATCGTTTTCTTTGTTGGACTCGCTGCCTTGGGGTGGATCGCGGCAGGCTATGTCGTGGGCCTGAACCCGCTCGCGCTGGTCGTCACCATCGTGATTGGCGCCGCCTATGTGGCGGGTGCGCTGGAATTGCGCCGCTATCAGCAGGCCACGGGCACGCTCACGCAAGCCGTGGCCGGGCTGTCTGAACAGCCGCCCAAGCTGGGGGCCTGGCTGGAGCAACTGCATCCGAGCCTGCGCAACGCCGTGCGCCTGCGCGTGGAAGGCCAGCGCGTTGCGTTGCCCGGGCCGGCGCTCACGCCGTATCTGGTGGGTCTGCTTGTCCTGCTGGGCATGCTGGGGACGTTGCTCGGCATGGTGATGACGCTCAAGGGCACGGGCGCCGCGCTGGAGAGCGCCACCGACCTGCAGGCGATTCGCGCGTCGCTGGCCGCGCCGGTCAAGGGGTTGGGGTTCTCGTTCGGCACCTCGATTGCCGGTGTGGCCACGTCTGCCATGCTGGGGTTGCTGTCTGCGCTGTGCCGGCGCGAGCGGCTGCAGGCGGTTCAGGCGCTCGACACCAAAGTCGCCACGACACTGCGCATCTATTCCCACGCGCATCAACGCGAAGAGACATTCAAGCTGCTGCAGCGGCAGTCGGATGCCATGCCTGCCCTGGTGGACCGGCTGCAGGCAATGATGGCCGCGCTGGAGCAACAGAGCGCCGCCAGCAGTGAACGGCAGATCGCCAGCCAGCAAGCGTTTCTCGACAAGACGGAGGCGGCCTACCGTCAACTGGCATCCTCTGTCGGGCAGTCGTTGCAGGACAGCGCCGCCGAAAGCGCACGCGTGGCCGGTGCAGCGCTGCAACCGGTGGTTGACTCGACGATGGCGGGGCTTGCGCGTGAATCGGCCGCGCTGCATGAGACGGTGACGCATGCCGTGCAGCGCCAACTGGACGGCCTGTCGACGCGCTTCGAAACAACCGCCGAGACGGTCGCGAGCATCTGGAACACCGCCTTGTCGGAGCACCAACGCGCAAGCGCTGCGCTGGTGGGGAGCGTGGGCACGTCGCTGGACCGGTTTGCCGACACCTTTGAGCAACGCTCGACCCGTTTGCTCGATGGCGTTGCCGAGCGTCTGGACGCTACGGCCGGTAGCTTGTCCGGTGCCTGGAACGATGCGCTTGCGCGACAGGAGCGTACCCACGCAGCCCTGGCCGGGCAGAACCAGCGCGCGCTGGAGGCGGCTGTGGCGACATTCGAGCAGCACGCTGTCTCGCTGCAGGACGCGTCGCGCCAATCGCATACGGCGCTGCAAACCGCACTGGAATCGCGTGACCAGCAACGTCTGGCAGCCTGGACGGATGCACTGGGCGCGATGGGTGCCAAGCTGAGCCAGGAATGGGAAAAGGTGGGTGCCAACACGGCGAGCCGTCAGCAGGAGATTTGCGATGCGCTGGCGGCAACTGCCCGCGAAGTTGCGGCGCTGCAGGACACGTCGCGCCAATCGCATGTGGCGTTGCAAACCGCACTGGAAGCCCGCGATCAGCAACGTCTGGCCGCCTGGACCGATGCGCTGGGTGCAATGGGCGCCAAGCTGAGCCTGGCGTGGGAGAAGGCCGGTGCCGACACGGCGAGCCGCCAGCAGGAGATTTGCGATGCGCTGGCACAGACCGCGCGCGATGTTGCGTCGGCGCAGGACGCGTCGCGCCAATCGCTCGTGGAGCTGCAAACCGCGCTGCAAGCCCGCGACGAGCAACGTCTGACGGCTTGGACCGATGCGCTGGGTGCAATGGGCGCCAAGCTGAGCCAGGCGTGGGAGAAGGCGGGTGCCGACACGGCGAGCCGTCAGCAGGAGATTTGCGATGCGCTGGCGCAGACTGCGCGCGACATCTCTTCGCAAACACAGGCCCACGCCAACAACACGATCGCCGAGATTTCTCGACTGGTGCAGGCCGCCTCGGAGGCGCCAAAGGCTGCTGCCGAAGTGGTTGCCGAGCTGCGCCAGAAGCTGTCCGACAGCATGGTCCGCGACACGGCGATGCTGGAAGAACGCACGCGCATGCTGGGCACGCTGGAGACGCTGCTCGACGCCGTGAACCACGCGTCGACCGAACAGCGCACCGCGGTGGATGCGCTGGTGGCAAGCTCGGCGGAGTTGCTCGAACGCGTTGGTGTGCGATTCACCGATCGGGTCGAGGCCGAGACCGGCAAGCTGGGCGCAGTGGCCGCGCAGGTGACCGGCAGTGCCGTGGAGGTGGCGAGCCTGGGCGAGGCGTTTGGCGCGGCGGTGCACCTGTTTGGTGAGTCGAACGACAAGCTGGTGGCGCACCTGCAGCGGATTGAGTCTGCGCTCGACAAGTCGCTCACGCGCAGCGATGAACAGCTCGCCTACTACGTGGCGCAGGCCCGTGAGGTGATCGATCTGAGCATGCTGTCGCAAAAGCAGATTCTTGAAGACCTGCAGCGCGTGGGTGGCCATTCGGGCGACCAGCGTGCCCTTGCCGGAAGCGAAGCGGCATGAGTGACGCAATGAGCGACGAGATTGACGGCGGCTTGGAGTCCGCGCCGGTCTGGGCCGCGTTTGGCGACTTGATGTCGGTGGTGCTGGGCGCCTTCGTGCTGATTCTGGTGGGTGTGATTGGCGTGCAGCTGGAGCTGTCGTCCAAGCTGGAGAACGAGGTCAAGCAGCGCGAGGCAGAGGCGCAGCGCCGCAAGACGCTGGAGCAGGCGCTGGCAGGCCCGCTGGCGGCGGGGCGCGTGACGCTCGTCAACGGGCGGATCGGCATCAACGGCAACGTGCTGTTTGCGCTCAACTCCGACCAGTTGCAGCCGGAAGGCCGCGCGCTGATGAAGAGCCTGGCGGGCCCGTTGGCGGCCTATCTCACATCGCGTGACGAGATCCTGATGGTGAGCGGGTTCTCCGATGACCAGCAGGTGCGGGCAGGCAATCGCCAGTTTGCCGATAACTGGGAGCTGTCCGCCAAGCGTGCATTGACCGTGACGCGTGCGCTGATTGATGAGGGCATCCCCGCGTCCAGCGTGTTTGCTGCGGCGTTTGGCTCGCAGCAGCCAGTGAGTTCCAATGCGGATGATGTGGGCCGCGCGAAGAACCGGCGCGTGGAGATTGCACCGGTGCCGAGGCAGTCTGCTTCCAACGGTGGGCGTCGTGAGCCGAACTGATTCGTCCACGCAGGCAACGCTCGATGCGTGGCGCGCACGTGGTGCGGATCGCTTCGATCGCGTGCGCTTTCATTTCATTGAAGCGCTGCATCGCCGTGCGGTCGGCCAGACGGGCGAGGCGCGGCGCATCCTGGATGAACGGCTTGGCAACCTGATTGCCGCGTATGCGGAGGACCTTGATCGGGCGATGCCCTCGTCCAAGCCGGATGTAGGGTCCCGTGAGCCTGCTCGTAGCGCGTTGGCTGAATTGCTCGACAGTATCGCCAACCGCGCGCGCGTGGATGCCGGCAGCGCCGCGGCCATTGGCCTGGAGCGCCATCCCCATGCCGCCACTGAACTGAAGATTCTCGAAGACGTGCGGGAAACCTGGTCGCGCGTCAGTGCAGAGAAACAGTTGCGCCAATCGCTTGATCAAGTGCCGACTAACGCTGGGCCGCTCAATTCGAGCAGCCTTGTGCACCGGTCGCTGTTGCTGATGCGTGAGGTGTCGCCGGAGTATCTGCGGCAGTTCCTGGCGTATGTGGATGCGCTGTCGTGGCTGGAGCGGATGGGTGGGGAGGGGGCTGGTGCCGGGCAGGAGGTTGGGCGTGGCGGTGCGGGCAGCAAGGGTGCGCGGAGCAAGTCGCGCTAGTCAGTGCCCCTTGGTCCGCCCAGATGCAAAAAACGCGTCACGCACTCACGACTTTGTTTTTTCCGGCACGCTTGGCTTGATACATACCGCGATCGGCGCGCTGGATCGCGGCCATCGGGGCTTCATCCTTGCCGAGTTCCGCCACGCCGGCAGAGAACGTGATGAAAAGCCGGGTCTCACCGGCGGCAAAGAAGCGCTGGGTGAGGCTGCGTTGCAGTCGGGTGATGGCTTGCACACCGTCTTCCAGGCAGGTGCCGGGCATGAGGATCACGAACTCTTCACCGCCAAAACGCGCGAGTGCGTCCTGGGGGCGTATGCATTCGCGCGCTACCTGGGCCAGGTGTGACAGGGCATCGTCCCCGAGGCTGTGTCCGTGGGCATCGTTGATGGATTTGAAGTTGTCGATGTCCAGGAAAGCGATGGAGAGCGTCGAGTTCTGATGCGCAGCGCGGGCGACCTCGCGCTCCAACGCTTCTTCCAGCCCTTTGCGGTTGAGTGCCCCCGTGAGCAGGTCGTGACGTGCCGAGGCCGACGCCATGTCGAGCGCCTTGCGAAGACTCGCAACTTCGGCCGCGGCATCTTCGGCCTTCTGCTTCATTGCCGAAAGCTCGTCGCGATTGTGGGCGGCCTGCTGCGACATCCAGCGCGTGGCGGCTAGTGCGTCCTGAATGGCGGGGGCAATCTCGGAGAGGGTCTCGGCCGACTCGATTTTTTTGGCGCACGCCTCCATCTGCCGGTGATGCTCGCCGGACGTTTCAGCAGCCGTAGACAGCCGCTCCATGAACGAGGCCAGGAGCCGTTTCATGTCTTCCTGGGCTTCGACTGACTTGGCCTTCAGCACGCCTTGTTTGTGGATCACCTCTTTGAGGCGGCGCCGTACGTCGTCAAGCCGTCGCAGGTTGACTGGTGCTTCGCTGGCTTTCAACAGGGCGTCAATCTGGCCGCGCAGCCAGCGGTCGTCCAGCGACAACTGGCCGATGTTTTCAAAGACAAGCTGCAGCAGGCCCAGCAGCGATTTGCGGATCTCGTTCTGGTCATCTGCCACCAGCGATAGCCGATGGTTGAACGCCGCCAGCTTGGTGTTCAGGTGCGTGAGGCTTTCTGTTTCTGAGCGACAGGTCTTGATCAATGCCCAGGCAACCGGGCCGATCGCGACGTCATCTTCGCCCAGCGCAGGCAGGCAGTGCTCAACCGTGCGCGCAAGCTGTTCGCGCAACTCCCGCACCAGCGTCATCCGGTCTGCGTTCTGCGCGTCTCCATTGGGTTGGCTGTCGGCAATTTCGTAGTAGACCGCAGCAAAGTTGTCTGGCGTGGGGGCCAACCTGCGTGAGGCCAGCAGCTTGAGAGCGTGCCGCGCGGTCTCCGAGGGATTGTTGTCTGTCATGCCGAACCGCAGGGTGGAGAGAGGGAATCAGTGTGCGATTTTCCACGGTTCCGGGCGCATCGAAAAGTGGTTCAAAAGTTTGTGTGGGTGTTTTGCTGTATAGGCGAGTGCTGTTTTGTTTGCTGATAGGGCAAGCATTGAACGGTTTTTCGCGGTGGGATTTGCGATTGGCCGATTGATTCGCGTTCGCTGCCTAAGCGATATTTGGTGGTCGGGGATCGAGCGCGAGATGAAAACATCGGCAAGTGAAATCGCGCGAGTTCATTTTCCCAATCCCGTTGTGCGGAGACTTTCCGGCGGTTGTGAATAGACACGGCAGTCTGCGTGCAAACCAACATGAATCAACCCAAGACGTATTGCAACGGCCAGATTCTCATCGACCTGGCACCATTCGAAGCGCGTCCTTCGCACTGGGTCGATGCCCCTAAAGTGATGCGGCCTGACGGCGCCGTGCTGGTGGATTTGACCCAAACGTTCTGGGATCTCCAGTCCGTTGCCGAATCACCTGCCGAGGTTGCGTTGACCCTTCGTCGGTACCCAGGCGACCGCGGCTCGGCGGTCGCCCGGATTGTGGTGGCGAGCGGGGAGATTGATGTGGAGGGCGAATTGACGCCTGCACCTGAGGTGGTGCGCTGCCTGGAGGCGCACTATCAGAGCGCGAAGCATTGAAATGGCGCGCTTTTCCTGCATCCGGAAAAGCGCGCCATTGTCGAAGAAATGGTGGGACGTACAGGACTTGAACCTGCCTGCCTGCGTCGGTAAACCGGCGCTGCTCGACCCATGAGCTACCGTCCCGCCTTTACTATATCGACGCTTGCTGAGGAAACCCGAGTCGGGACATTTCCCTAGCCCGATCGGTCAGTCGACCGGGCCGGTCGAGGCATCCGGACGCTCTAGCCCGGAATGATTTTGCGCCGTCGCAAGTCGTCGAAGATGCCCATGAACATCGCTTCCGTCTCCACGTATTCATGAAAACCGAAGCGGCGTGCCTTGGAGCCGTCGCCAAACATGTCGTAGTCCCACGAGAACACGAAGTCGGCGAAGCGCCACGAAGACACGTCGCGGTACGGTGTGTCGGCCAGCCCGTGTCGGGCGATCATGCTTTGCCACAGCGGCGCCTTGTCGGCCATGACGGTGTCGAGTGACAGGGGCAGCGGTGGGGCGACTTCCAGATCAAAGTAGCGGGCGATCTTGGGCCACATTTCGCTCCAGCGGAAGAGGTCTCCATTGTTGATGTTGAAGGCCTGGTTGGCGCAGCGCGGGTCGGTGGCGGCCCACACCGTGGCGCGGGCGAGCAAGCCGGCATCGGTCATCTCCAGCAGGTGGTCGTACGCGCCGGGTTTGCCGGGAAAGCGCAGGGGCAGGCCCAGTTCCTTCGACATCGATGCGTCAATCGCAACCGCTAGGTTCATCGGGTTGCCCAGCGCAAAGCCGCCCACCACTGCGGGACGAATGGCCGACCATGTCCACGCTTTGCCCTGCTGACGCGCTTCCAGAAAGGTCTGCTGGTCGAACATGAACTCGGGCGGCATGAAGTGCGCATCGGTTTCGCGTGCCGGGGTTTTGAAAGGCCCAAGATGGCCGCCGTAGACCTTGTAGCCCTGCATCAGGCTGATGTGCGCGAGGCGGGGTGCCGCGGCTTCCATGGCGTCGACCACGTTGGTCAGCATGGCCAAGTTGGGCGGCACAAGCTCGGCCCAGGTCGGGCGGTCCTGGTATGCGGCGTAGAAGATGTGCGTGACGTTGCTGAGCGCACCGAGCTTGGCGCGGGTGTCAGCCGCATCCAGCAGGTCGACGGCGATGTGGCGGACGCGCTCGGTCGACGCACCGCCACGTCGCGACAGGCCGACGACGTGCCAGTCGTCCAGCGTAGCGAGGTGGTCGATCAGGTTGCGGCCGATCACGCCCTGGGCGCCCACGACGAGGGCGACTTTGTGGTGTGCAGTCATGACGGTGTGCGGTGATGTGATATGCGATCAGGCCGTTTGCGGGCGTTGCGTTGCGGCATCTTCAGTGCCATGCAGGCGCAGGCCGATGGCAATGAGGAGCAGCGCGCCGATGGGGGCCAGGGCGGCAACCCAAGGCAGGGCGGTCAGCCCCGGGCCATGTGAGATCACCACGCCGCCAACCCACGCACCGAGCGCATTCCCCAGGTTGAACGCCGCGATGTTGAAGCTCGATGCGATGCTCTGACCGGCCCCCTGCGCCTTCTCCAGCACCCACATCTGCAGCGGCGGTACGGTGGAGAAGGCCACGGCGCCCAGCAACGCCACGAACACCACGGCCCACACCTTGTCATGCACGGCAAACGTCATCAGCGCGAGCGTGACGGCCAGGGCGACCAAGGAGCCGATGAGCGTGCCGCGCAGGTGGCGGTCTGCCAGTCGCCCGCCCACCAGGTTGCCGGCGATGAGCCCGCCGCCAAACACGAGCATCACCGGCGAGACGGCTGCGCTGGTATAGCCCGTCACCTCGACCATGAGCGGGGCGATGTAGGTGAACACCGCAAATACGCCGGCATAGCCGAGCACTGTGGTCAGCAGGCCGAGCAGCACGGGACCGCGCATCAGCACGCGCATGTCGTGGCGCCAGTCGCCGGCATCCTGCGGAGCGGGTTCGTTCGGTACAAAGCGGGCAATGACGGCTAGCGCCACCACACCAACGGCCACGATGGCCCAGAACGCGGCGCGCCAGCCATACGCCTGACCGAGCCACGTGCCCAGCGGCACGCCCAGGATGGACGCCACCGTCAGCCCCGTGAACATGATGGCGATAGCCGAGGCACGCCGGTTGGGCGGCACCAGGCCAGTCGCCACCACCGAGCCGACGCCGAAGAACGTGCCGTGTGCAAATGCGGTCAGCACGCGGGCGACCATCAGCAGGGCGTAGTTGGGGGCCAGCGCACAAGCCGCGTTGCCCACCGTGAAGATGACCATGAGCCCCAGCAGCACGGCCTTGCGTGGCCACCGCGCCGTGAGCGCAGTCAGTACGGGGGCACCCAGCACGACGCCGAACGCGTAGCCGGAAATCAACAGGCCCGCCTGGGCGACGGTCACGTGCAGGTCTGCACTGGTCTCCAGCAGCAACCCCATCAGAACGAATTCGGTGACGCCGATGCCGAATGCACCGGCGGTCAAGGCGAGTAAAGCGACAGGCATGGTTCGATGTCCTTGAAACTGGCCGCAGTGGCGGAATACGGCCAAGTATGTCGACGCCGTGGCTTGTGCGATAGACTGCCTAGAAGCACAACATCTATGAATTGAAATCACAATGTCGCGGCTTGATGTCAATCGCTTTGGCGAGATGGAAGTCTTCGTGCGGGTGGTGGAACAGGGCGGGTTTTCAGCGGCGGCGCGGGCGTGCCGGATGACGCCATCGGCGGTGAGCAAGCTGGTGGCGCGGCTCGAAGCGCGGCTTGGTGCACGGCTGGTGAACCGGTCAACGCGGCGCTTTCAGCTCACGCCGGAAGGCGCGGCCTTCTATGACCGCAGCGTGGCGGTGCTGGCGGATCTGGACGAGGCCGAGCGCGAGGCGTCAGCCGGTGCGCAGCCGTCGGGGCGGTTGCGTGTGAACGCCAATGTGCCGGTCGGCACCCATCTGCTGCTGCCGATCGTGCCGGCGTTTCTGGCGTGCCATCCGCAGGTGTCGCTGGATATTGCGTTGACGGATCGGGTGGTCGATCTGCTGGAGGACCGCACCGATGTTGCACTGCGTAGCGGGCCGCTGAAGAGCTCCCGCCTGGTCGCGCGCAAGCTGGGGCAGACACGGCTGATGGTCGTGGCTTCACCCGCCTATCTGGCGCGCATGGGTACGCCGCGCACGCCGGCCGACCTGGCCAATCACAACTGCCTGGCGTTCAGCTACGTGCGCGCGGTCAACGGCTGGCCTTTCACGAAACGGGGGCGCCGCACCGAGGTCATGCCGCAGGGCAACACGCAGATCAGCGACGGCGAGGCCCTACGCGCGGTGGCCGTAGCCGGCCTGGGCCTGGCGCGGCTGGCCGAGTTTCAGGTGCGGGCGGATCTTGATGCCGGCCGCCTCGTGCCGGTACTAGAGGATTACAACCCCGGCGAAACCGAAGATATTCACGCGGTTTATGTCGGTCAGGGCGCGCATTTGCCGGCGCGTGTACGGGCGTTTCTGGACTTTCTGGTCGCGCATGTGAAGGTTGCCTAGGCGGCCGTCTCCCCACGCAGGAAGGGCGTGGCGTTCACATTCGTAAATCCCTTCAAGTTGCCTCTTTAGTTGCATGCGGGCGTGCCGTTTACCGCCACATAACGTGTGCTTGAACGGGGGAAGACGCAAATGTCACTGCATTCGCAACTGGAAGTCGATGAACGGACCAATCTGACGAACAACAACCGCTTTGAGCTGTTGCTGTTCCGCCTGGGCGAATCTGCGCGATCCAACCAGCGCGAAATGTTCGGCATCAACGTGTTCAAGGTGCGCGAGATCATGGTCATGCCGCCAGTGACGCACGTGGCGGATGCCGGCGCCCACATTCTGGGCGCGGTGAATGTGCGTGGCCAGATCATCCCGGTGATTGACCTGGCCAGCGTGATCGGCACCAAGAATGGCAATGCCAACATCCTGCTGATTACCGAGTACGCGCGTTCCACGCAAGGTTTTGCGGTGGAAGAGGTGGATGAGATCGTCCGCCTGGAATGGAGCCAGATCTTCCCGGCTGAGGCCAGCGTAGGCAGCAGCAACATCACCAGCCTGGCACGCCTGGACGGCAACGCCGACAACTCGCGTCTGGCGCAGGTGATCGACGTCGAGCAGATCCTGGTGGACGTATTCCCGACGCGCCGCACCGATCTGGCCCCCGACAATGACGAGCGTCCGATCAAGCTGCCCCCGGGCGCCAAGCTGCTGGTGGCTGACGATTCGGGCCTCGCGCGCTCACTGATTGCCAATGGTCTGGAAGCGATGGGCACCCCCTACGTGATGACCAAGAGCGGCCAGGAAGCGTGGGACACGCTGCAGAACATCGCCCGTGATGCAGCCCGCGAGGGCAAGACCGTGCGCGACAAGATCGCCCTGGTGCTGACCGATCTGGAAATGCCCGAGATGGACGGCTTTACGCTCACGCGCAAGATCAAGACCGAGCCGGCGTTCCAGTCGATTCCGGTGGTGATTCACTCGTCGCTGTCGGGCTCGGCCAATGAGGACCATGTACGCCGCGTGGGTGCCAATGGCTACGTCGCCAAGTTCGAGGCCAATGAACTGGCGCAGGCGATTGCGTCGGCGCTGGCCTAAGCATGGCGAATGACCGGCGGCGTGCAATGCGCCGCCGGGTATCACCTGAGCATCACTTGCGGCTGTGGTGATCGCCGCCAAGCGGATCGACGACGATCATCGTGCGGTCCAGCACACCGTTGTCGTCGAATAGGGCGTTGAAGTGCGCCTGCTGATATCCGGCGACATACATCCGGTATGACCACGCCTCGCGCTTCATGAGCGGGTAGTACTGCGTTGGTTCTTTCGGTGTGCCGAAGCGTTCAAGCACATCGCGCTTGGTCCACACACCGGGGCGCGCTTCGTAGATTTCCTTTTCAGTCAGCATCTGCCGGTAGCTGGTGAGCTTGCCGCTGGCGTCAAAATCGGCGGCATAGACCTCATGCCCGAGCGGCTGCTTGGAATAGATCCAGCGGTGCGTGCCGCCCGCAAGCTGATAGGTCTCGGTGGGGGCGCCAAAGGTTTCTTGCACGGCACTTTCTGGCTGGCCGATCATCTTTTGCGCGGTCTGCACCGGGTTGAGCGAGGCACACGCGCACAGGGCAAGTGCCGTCAGGCTGATCCATCTGCTGAGTTGTCTTGGCATGGCGTTCTCCGGGGGAAGGCTGGGATTGACCTTCTGGATGGTAAACGCCTCAGCCGCACGAATTATTCCCTCGATCCAAATTGGCGCCTGCATCGCACAACATTGGTGCGATCAACCGGGTTTCTTGGCGGAGGCTGCGATGACGCGGTGCACGAAACGCAGCTTGTCGATCACGGGGGATGCCAGCGTGAACGGGTAGCCATCGGGCTGCCCCAGGCTGCGATTGAGGCTGTTGAGCACGTAGGTGAGCGGAAACCAGCGGCTCATCAGGTTGTTGAAACTGGCCTCTTCCACTGGGGTCTGGTCGGTCAGTTCGGGCTCTTGCGGGTGGTCGGGCAGCAGGGCCAGGCCGTACGACACGGCGGTGTCCAGTGCGTCGACCATGTGCAGGTAGTGCGCCCAGGTTTCGGCCCAGTCTTCCCATGGGTGCATGGTGGCGTAGGCGCTGATGTAGTGCTGTGCCCAGTCGGCCGGCGGCCCATTGTCGTAATACGCCTTGAGGGCGTCGGCATAGCTGGCGCGTTCATCGCCAAAGCGCAGGCGGAACGCGGCTTCCCACATCGGCTTGCCGGCAATCAGGCGATCAAAGAAGTAGTGCCCGGACTCGTGGCGGAAGTGGCCAAGCAGCGTGCGATAGGGCTCCCGCAGGTCGGTGCGGGCTTTTTCGCGCGCGGCATCGTCGGCTTCGACAATGTTGAGCGTGATGCGGCCGTGGTTGTGGCCGGTCATCACGGGCTCGCTATCTTCCTTGCTTTGCAGAAATGCAAACTCCAACCCGGTTTCGGGGTTTTCCAGGCGCGATTCCAGTGGCAGGCCCAGCGTCATGAGCGTATAGAGCAGCCGGCGCTTGGCCACCTCCATCTTGTACCAGTAGAACCGGTTTTCCGGCACGGTCAGGTCGGGGATGGTGTCGGTGAACTGGCAGGCGCGGCACAGTGTGTCGGGCGAATCTGCCGGGATCATCCAGTTGCAGACGTTTTCGACCGCGTAGTTGTGGCATTGGCGGTAGAGTTGGCCGTGCGCATCTGGGTGCAGGCTGCGCCAGAGGTTGTCTCCAGCCTCTGCTGTTTCGCCAGTGGCTTCAAACGCGCTGATCTCGCCCACGTCAGGCAGGTAGCCGAGCAGGGCGTCGCAGCGCTCGCACAAGACGTTTTCAAAGAAGACGAGCTGCTGGCAACGGTTGCAGTGGAACGTTTTCATGGTGATCCAGGGGCGGGGCAGGGGCTGGCGTTCGGGGTGCTCGCCAACCAAGATGGTGGGATGGCAGCGGCGAGCCGTCCAGCAAGCGTTGTACCGCATTGGCGTGTCATACGCACGGCCGTGCACGCGTGGCACGATGGCTTGTCGCCCAAAGCCGGGCATGCCGCACAAACGGCATGAACCTTGCTTGAACCGCCCGCCGGCACCGCGCCGGCACGTCATTACGAGCCACCGAGGAGTCCGTGTGTCGATCCGAGTCGCGCTAAACCACGTTACCCATTATCGCTATGACCGGCTCGTCGAGCTGTCGCCGCAGGTGGTGCGCCTGCGGCCGGCGCCGCACTGCCGTACGCCCATCCATTCGTATTCGATGCGGGTGGAGCCGGCCGAGCATTTCATCAACTGGCAGCAAGACGCGTTTGCCAACTACCAGGCGCGGCTGGTATTTCCGCACAAGACGCGCGAGTTCAAGGTCACCATCGACCTGGTTGCCGAGATGGCGGTCTACAACCCGTTCGACTTCTTCCTGACGCCTGAGGCTGAGGAATTTCCGTTCACCTACGACGATGCGCTGGCCGCCGAGCTGGCGCCCTACCTCGTCAAGCGGGAGATGACGCCGCACTTTGCCGCGTTTGTGGCCAGCATTGACCGCACGCCGCGCCGCACCATCGATTTCCTGGTGGAGTTGAACCAGCGCCTGCAGCAGGACATCCGCTACCTGATCCGCATGGAGCCCGGTGTGCAGACGCCGGAAGAGACCCTGTCGCTCGGCTCCGGTTCGTGCCGCGATACGGGCTGGCTGATGGTGCAGACGCTGCGGCAACTGGGGCTGGCGGCGCGCTTTGTGTCCGGCTATCTGTTGCAGCTCACGCCAGACGTAAAAGCCGTCGACGGCCCCAGCGGCACCGAGGTGGATTTCACCGACCTGCATGCCTGGTGCGAGGTCTACCTGCCCGGCGCAGGCTGGATCGGCTTTGACCCGACCTCCGGCCTGCTGGCGGGCGAGGGACACATCCCCGTGGCGTGCACGCCGGAACCCGGCAGCGCGGCGCCCATCTCGGGCGCGGTGGATGAGTGCGAGGTGGAGTTCGAACACACCATGTCGATCACGCGCGTGCTGGAGGCTCCGCGCGTGACCAAGCCGTACACCGAGGCGCACTGGGAAGACGTCGTGCGCATGGGCGCGCAGGTGGACGCTGACCTCGACGCCATGGACGTGCGCCTGACCATGGGCGGCGAGCCCACCTTCGTGGCCGTGCGCGACCGCGATGCCGCCGAGTGGAACACCGATGCCCTTGGCCCCACCAAGCGCAGCTACGCCGTCGGGCTGATGGACAAGCTGCGCCAGCGCTACGGTGCCAACGGCTTCCTGCATATCGGCCAGGGCAAGTGGTACCCCGGCGAGCAGTTGCCGCGCTGGGCGCTGTCGCTCTACTGGCGGGCTGATGGCCAGCCGTGCTGGAATGATCCAACGCTGTTTGCCGACGAACGCGAGCCCGGCCGCTACACCGCTGCCGATGCGCAGCGCTTTCTGCACCATCTGGCGCGCAAGCTGTCGGTGGACGAGCAATGCATCCAGCCCGGCTATGAAGACACGTGGTACTACCTCTGGCGCGAGCGGCGCCTGCCGGTGAATGTCGACCCGTTTGATTCGCGGCTCGACGATGAAATGGAACGCGTGCGCCTGCGCCGCGTGTTCGATGCCGGCCTGTCAGCCGTCACCGGCTACGTTTTGCCGCTGGCGCGCGAACACGATGCCGCGCTGGCCGGTGCGCGCTGGGTGACTAGCCCGTGGTTCTTCCGCGATGACCGCATGTATTTGATTCCCGGCGATTCGCCGATGGGCTATCGCCTGCCGCTCGACTCGCTGCCGTGGGTCAGCAAGAGCGACTATCCGTATCAGCATGCGCACGATCCGTTCGGCCCCATCGCCCCGCTGCGCACGGCGGCGGAGCTGCGCATGCAATACCAGGGGGAGTCTGCCGGCGCGGCAGCGAAAGCCGCATCCGCCGCAGGCGGCACAGGCACGGCCCTCGATGTCCGTATGCCGGCACACAGCGAATCCGCCTCGTGGGTCCACCGCACCGCGCTGTGCGTCGAAGCGCGCGACCCCGCCCGCGCTGCCGGCCCCAAGGTCGAGAGCGACACCTTCGGCTCCGGCCGCAGCCAACTGCACGTATTCATGCCGCCGCTGACGGTGTTGGACGACTACCTCGACCTGCTGGCCGCCGTGGAAGCCACCGCCGCCGAGCTGCAGGTGCAGGTCGTCATCGAAGGCTATCCGCCGCCGCGCGACCCGCGCCTGAAGCTGCTACAGGTGACGCCCGACCCCGGCGTGATCGAGGTCAACATCCACCCCGCCAGCAACTGGGATGACTTGGTCGACCACACCGAATACCTCTACGAATCGGCCCACCAGTCGTACCTGAGCACCGAGAAGTTCATGCTCGACGGCCGCCACACCGGCACCGGCGGCGGCAACCACTTCGTGCTGGGCGGGGCCACGCCGGCGGATAGCCCGTTCCTGCGCCGGCCCGACCTGCTGGCCAGCCTGATTGCGTACTGGCATAACCATCCGTCGCTGTCGTACCTGTTCTCGGGGCTGTTCATCGGGCCGACCAGCCAGGCGCCGCGCGTGGACGAGGCGCGCAATGATCAGGTGTACGAGCTAGAGATCGCGTTTGCGGAGCTGCAGCGTCAGCTCGATCGCCTGGGGGGTGTGGATGGGGCCAACATTCAGCCCTGGCTGATCGACCGCATCCTGCGCAACATCCTCATCGACGTCACCGGCAACACGCACCGCGCCGAGTTCTGCATCGACAAGCTCTATTCGCCCGACGGCCCCACGGGGCGTCTCGGCCTGCTGGAGTTGCGCGGCTTCGAGATGCCGCCGCACGCGCGCATGAGCCTCGTTCAGCAACTGCTGCTGCGCGCGCTGGTCGCCCGCTTCTGGAAGACGCCATACACCACGCGCCTCACGCGCTGGGGCACGGAGCTGCACGACCGCTTCCTGCTCGGCACCTTCGTACAGATGGATTTCGACGACGTGCTCGCCGACCTGCGCGAAGCAGGCTACGCCTTTGAGCGCCACTGGTTTGCGCCGCATTTTTCGTTCCGCTTCCCGCTGGTGGGCGAGCTGCATACGGGCGGGATCTCGCTCACGCTCAGTGCGGCGCTCGAACCCTGGCACGTGATGGGCGAGGAGGGTGCGCAGGGCGGCACGGTGCGCTATGTCGATTCCTCGGTCGAGCGACTGGAGGTGCGCGTGCTGGGGCTGAACGAGAACCGCCACGTGGTGACGGTCAACGGCATTCCCTTGCCATTGCAACCAACCGGCCGCGTAAGCGAGCAGGTGGCGGGGGTGCGGTTCCGGGCGTGGTCGCAGCCGTCGGCCTTGCACCCGACCATTGGCGAGCATGCGCCGCTGACGTTCGACTTGGCCGACACCTGGACCGGCCGTTCGCTGGGTGGTTGCCAGTATCATGTGGCGCATCCGGGTGGACGCAACTACCAGACGTTTCCAGTCAACGCTTATGAGGCGGAAAGCCGCCGCCGTGCGCGCTTCTTCACCACCGGGCACACGCCCGGCCCGATGGAGGTGAGGGCGCCCGAGCGCAGTCTGGAGTTTCCGTTTACGCTGGATTTACGCCGCTACTAATCTCTTCCAGCCAAGCCGATCTTGTCTTACCAGTCGACCCTGCCGCTTGATCCACTACAGCCCGCTGCCGCCCACGCGGATGTGCTGGCCCTCCTTCGCATGTTGCCGGTGCGGGAGGGCCACTGGGATGAGCTGCACGACGCCACGGGCGCGTTGCGTGCGCCGTGGCGGCAGTTTTTCGAGCATGTGCGCGAGGGCGGCTTGGTCGGGCTGGAGCAGGCCCGCGCTTCCGTCGCGCAGCAGGTGCGCGATAACGACATCAGCTACAACGTCTACGCCGACAAGGGCGAGCCCCGCCCGTGGGCGCTCGACGTGCTGCCGTTCCTGATTGATCACGCAGACTGGGCGGTGATCGAGCAGGGCGTTACCCAGCGTGCACGGTTGCTCAACGCCATCGTGGCGGATACCTACGGCCCACAATCGTTGCTTGCGCAGGGGCTGGTGCCGCCTGCGCTGGTGTTCGGCCATCCGGGCTACCTGCGTGCCGTACGCGGTTATACGCCGCCGGGCGGGCACTACCTGCAGATCGTGGCGGTGGATCTGGCCCGCGCGCCCGACGGCACCTGGACTGTTGTCGGCCACCGCACGGAGGCGCCCTCCGGCCTGGGGTATGCACTGGAGAACCGGCTGATCGTCTCCAGCCTGTTTGCCGATGCGTTTCGCGAGTTGCACGCCACGCGTCTCGCGCCAACGTATTCGCAGTTGATCGGCGCGTTGGCCGCTGCCGCCCACACCACGATGCGTGGGGACGAGGCGGGCGGCTCGCCGCACATCGTGCTGCTCACCCCCGGTCCCTTCAGCGAAACCTATTTTGAACACGCCTTTCTGGCGCGCTATCTGGGGGTGACGCTGGCCGAAGGTAAAGACCTGACGGTGCGTGGCGACAAGCTTTATCTGAAGACCTTCAATGGCCTGGAGCGCGTGCATGCTGTGCTGCGCCGCCTGGACGACGTGTTTTGCGACCCGGTGGAGCTGCGCGCCGATTCCACCATCGGGGTGCCGGGTCTGCTGCAGGTGATGCGTGCGGGCAATGTGCTGGTGTCGAACGTGCCCGGCGCCGGGTTTGTCGAGTCACCGGCTGTGCTGGGTTTCCTGCCGCGCATCGCGCAGGCATTGCTGGGTGAGCCACTGGTGCTGCCCAGCGTGCCGACGTGGTGGTGCGGTGAGGCGCTGGCGCGCAATGAAGCGCAGGCCCGATTGACCACCGGGCTGCTGCTGCCAACGTGGCCCGGCTGGCCCAGCGAAAGCCCCGATGGCCCACCCGGCATGGCGCATGGCCAACAGACACTGGCCGACTGGCATGCGCGCATCGATCGGGCTCCCGAGGCCTTCACGATTCAGGCGCCGCTGCCCTATTCCTGCACGCCGCGCTACGAGGCTGGCATGCTGGCCGGCCGGCCCTCGGTGCTGCGCGTTTATGCCATTGCCGATCTGGCTGGCGGCTGGCATGTCATGCCCGGCGGCTTCACGCGCCTCGCAGCCAATCGGCAAGTTTCCCCATCGATGCAAATGGGCGGCAGCAGTGTCGACACCTGGGTGCTGTCGAACCAGCCGCAACCCGCTGCGCCGTTCACGCTGCTACCGTCGCCGATCCGGCCAGCCGATCTGGCGCGCAAGCATCACACGGTATCGAGCCGGGCGGCGGAGAACCTGTTCTGGTCCGGCCGCTATGGCGAGCGCGCCGAGAACGGCGTGCGACTGTGTCGCCTGATCCTCGGCTCGCTGGAAGCCAATGATGCGGACACGATGTTTGCCACGCTGACTGAGTTGGCGTCCGAGTCCGGCCTGATCTTTACCGCCGACGTGTTTGCGCGCAGCAGCCCGCAGGCATTTGAGCGGGCGTTGGTGGTTGGCTTGAGCGAGCAGTCGGGTACGACAGGCATTGGCCAATGCCTGGCTGCGCAGGCGCGAGCGTCTGGCGAGGTGCGCGGGCGCCTATCGAACGACCATTGGCGCACCATCCTTGCGGCACGCAACGATTTTCGCGATGGGCTCGCCAACCTGATGACGGATGGCCCCCATGATCGCGTGGCCCTGGTTGACTTGCTGGAGTACCTGGCCACGCAACTTTCCGCCATCAGTGGCGCGCAGGGTGACCGCATGACGCGCGACGAGGCCTGGCGCCTGCTGTTTGCCGGGCGCCACATTGAACGCGTGTGGGCCATGACCACCTTCCTGCGCGTGCTGGCCGAGCAGGGCACGCTGGCCACAGCCGAGGGTTTTGACCTGCTGCTGCAGCTGTTTGACAGCACGCTGACGTACCGGTCAATGTATCCGGGGCGCCTGGAGGTGCCTGCACTGCTTGACCTGCTGGTGGTTGAGCCGAGTAACCCGCGCGGGCTGTACGGTGTGTATGACCGGCTGCGGACCAAGTTGGGGCAGATCGAGCGCGCCGCTGCCAGTACACGCCGCACGCGGTTTGCGGAGTTGATGCCCGAGGTCGCGACGCTGCCGTCCCTCGAAGCCTTGTGTGAGGTCGATGCCGAGGGGCGCTACGCCAACCTCATCCGCCTGTGCGACACGCTGGGTGACTATGTGGCGGCAGCTTCCAATGAAATCAGCGCGCGCTACTTCAGCCACGCCAGCATTCCGACCGCACAGGTGGCCTGATGGACGCGCACGCCACAGTTCTGTCGGTTTCGCACAGCACCGTCTACCACTACGCGACGGCGGTGGAGACCGCCCAGCATTTGGCCACCATTCGCCCGCGCGCGTGTATGTGGCAGACGATCATTGCGCATCAGGAGCACATTGATCCTTCGCCCTCGTACGTGACCAGTCGCGTGGATGGTTTCGGCAACGACGTGCTGTATTTCTCGCTCGACACGCCCCATGAAAGCCTGCGCATGACCAGCGAGACCACGGTGCAGCTGCTGCCGCGCTGGAGCGGCCTGGACCCGGCCGCCACGCCGGCATGGGAGGATGTCGCGCAATGTCTGCGATATCAGGCGGGCTCCGTGTTCTACCCGGAAGCCGAATTCTGTTTTGCCTCGCCCAACATCGTGCTGAGCCCGGAGTTGCAGGCCTACGCGCGACAGAGTTTTGAGCCCGGGGTGCCAGTGGTGGCCGGTGCCATCAGCCTGATGCATCGCATTCACACCGACTTTGAATACGCACCCACGGCAACCGCTTTCGATACGCCTGCAGCGCAAGCGTTTCGCCTGCGCCGCGGGGTGTGCCAGGACTTTTCGCAGGTGATGATCGGTTGCCTGCGCGCGCTCGGGTTGCCTGCGCGCTACGTGAGCGGCTATCTGCGTACCGAGCCCCCGGCCGGACAACCGCGCCTGATTGGGGCCGATGCCTCGCACGCGTGGGTGTCTGTGTTCTGTCCGCAAAGCGGTTGGGTGGATCTGGACCCGACCAACGATGTGCTGGCCGATCTGGATCACGTGACGTTGGCGATCGGCCGCGACTACAGCGATGTGTCGTTGCTGCGCGGCATGATCCTCGGCGGTGGCGAGCATCGTGTGGAAGTCGCGGTCAGCGTGCAGGAAGTCTCGGCCGCCTGAGCGGCGGTTTGGTCATGCGGGGGGCATCATGAAAAACGAAATTTCCTGGCAAGACCTGCCTGACCCGGCCGACGTGTCGGGCGTCTTCGCTTTTGCCATGTCGTTCAACGGCTATGAAGAGCTGGGCTCGTTTGAGGCGTGCACCAGCGCTGCACGCGAGCGCAGGCGCGCATCGCTTGTCGACTTGCGCAACGAACTGTTTTGCGCCGCGCGTGCGTCGCGCCATGCCGGATCAACGGGCTACCTGGGTACGTACGAAGCGTTGCTTCCGCTCTTTCAACAGATGCTGGGCGCGCCAACGACCAGTGCCTAGGGTTGGTCCGCCAGCTCCTGTGCAGGGTGCCGGCGCCGTTGCGCGCCCGGGTGGGCGTCCGGCAAACGGTCGGCGCCAAACAGTTTGCGGCGCAAGGTGCCAGGCGCATACGCGGTCTTGTAGACACCGCGGTTCTGCAACTCCGGCACCACCAGGTCGATGAAATCCGCATAGCTTTCCGGCGTGACGGTGCGCGCCAGGTTGAAGCCGTCGATGTCGGTCACATCCATCCATTGCTGCAGCGCGTCGGCAACCTGCTGCGGGTCGCCCACGATGGTGGCGTAGCGGCCGCCCAATGCCAGCTGATCAAGCAGTCGCCGCACGGTGAACTGCGTGTCACCGCCAGTGGCGCGGCGGATGGAGGACTCGATCGCATTCGTCTTCACCGCGCGCAGCGGGTCGTCCAAGGCATAGGTCGAATAGTCGATGCCGGAGCCTGCCGAGAAATGCGCAAGACCGGCTTCCGCACTGGCATAGCGTTGGTATTCGGCGAGCTTTTCGCGGGCCAGCTTCTCGGTCTTGTCGACCACGACGGTGATGCCCATGAAGACTTTGACGTCCTCTGCTCGGCGTCCAGCCTGCACGGCGGCTTGCCGCAACTGCGCCACCTGATCGCGCGTGGCTGATTGGCTCTGGCTCGACAGGAACACGCATTCCGCATGCTGCCCCGCAAAGGTCTGTCCACGTGCGGATGAGCCCGCCTGAAACAGCACCGGCGTGCGTTGTGGAGAGGGTTCGCTCAGGTGGTAGCCCTCCACGTCGTAGTAGCGGCCGTGATGCTGGATGCGGTGCACCTTGTCGGGCTGTGCGAACACGCGTGCGGCGCGATCACGCAGCACCGCATCGTCTTCCCAGCTGCCTTCCCACAGTTGGTAGACCACATCAAGAAACTCATCCGCGCGGTCATAGCGCTCGTCGTGCGCGATCTGCTCGCGCAGGCCCATGGCGCGTGCCGCGCTGTCCAGATAGCCGGTGACGATGTTCCAACCGACACGCCCGTCGGTCAGGTGATCGAGCGTGGAAAAGCGCCGCGCAAACAGGTACGGCGCTTCATACGTCAGGTTGACGGTCAGGCCGAAACCGAGATGCTCCGTCACGCCCGCCATGGCGGAAACCAGCATCAGCGGATCATTCACCGGCAGCTGGATCGACTCACGCAGCGTGAGGTCGGCCGATTGCCGGTAGACGTCGTACACGCCCACGATGTCGGCAATGAACAAGCCGTCGAACAGGCCACGCTCCAGCAGCTTGGCGAGGTCGGTCCAGTAGCTGAGCTTGCGGTAGTCGGTGGAGGTGTCGCGCGGGTGGGTCCACAGGCCGTGGTTGATGTGGCCCACGCAGTTCATGTTGAATGCGTTGAGCAGGATCGGTTTCTTGGCCATCGTGTTCAGGCACCCAGGCTGGTCAGGGTGGGCAGCGCATCAGCAGGGCGCTGCAGCAGCACGCCAAGGATCTCGCGCCGCCACGCGTCGTAAAGCGGAACATAGTTGCGCGTATCGATGCCGGCCGCGCGTTCGTTCAGTGCCCACGATTCGCGCAGGTAGTCGCCCAGGAGTACTTGCAGCTTGTCATCGGCTTCCACCACTTCACCGACGAGTTGTTCGCGTTGCGCATCCGATGCGGCATTGAGCTTGTGATGCCACCAGTCGGTGATGAGGATACGGTGCACCTCTTCGTCCGGCATGATGCGGTTCTCGGCAAAGTCGCGGTTGGCGAGATCGAGCACACGCGAGGTACGCCGGTTGACCTGCAGCCGCGCGAGGATGTGGTGCTCGTAGTGGAACTCCCACGCCAGGAAGGCAGCCTGGCTGGTCAGCGGGTAGTCGCCCAGGATGTCCCAGTGGTGGCGTACGTCTTGCGCAATGCGGTCGATCTGGTCGTGCCCCGACAGCACGCGGATGCGCTCGCGCGAGGCCACGGCGTGAAAGCCGTCGTCGCCAATCTGTCGTGAGAGCGCGAGCTGAAACTCGGGCTCGTCGCGAAACAGCCGGTCCAGCCCGGCGCTTGCCAGTTGCACGATGAAAAGATCGTGCGCGGCGTTCCACAGCGCGTAGTCGATCACCCCTTCCCGTTCTTCTGGGGTTTGCGCATCGCGCGGTGGCTCGGTGCGTGAAGGCGGCAGGTGTGGCGCGTGCACGGCGGCGACGCGGTCAAAGAGGTCTTTCTCCAGCGCCGCGCCATAGCGCGCGGGCGTCGTTTCGAGGTGGGTTTGGGTCACGTTGACATCCTGGTCGCGGAGGTTGGCTCCGGTGGATCGGTGTGCGCCACCGCCGGGTGGGCGGGCGCGACAAGGCTGACATCGTTGCATTGAAGGCGACGCAGGCGAACGAAGCGTTGCGCATGTCGTCAGAACCTGCGCGCAGATTGCGCGGCTTCGTCCAGCCGAAGCGGCTACAGGCCGTTCTCCACCATCTCGACCACGCGCAGCGCGATGGCGCCCGTCTGCTCGGGTGGGCGGCCGCGTAGCGGGCCGTCAATGATGAGCAGCGCTAGCCCGTGCACCGCAGACCATGCGAGATATTCAGCGCCCGGACGGCGCTCGGCTGGGAGCACGCCGGCGGCAGTCATGCGGTCGAGTGCCAGGCCTAGCAACTGGAACGGGTTCAGCCCGCTGTTGCCGGCCTTGTCCGGGTCGGCGTCGTTCTCCACTTCATCGGGCACGGCAAACGCGGTGCGGAACAGGCCAGTCTCCATTTGCGCAAAGCGCAGGTAACCCACGCCGATGGCGCGCAAGGAGGCGCGGGCCTGCACATCTTCCGGCCAGGTGGGGTCGATTGCATCCAGTTCCGTTTCCATGGCGCGTGCCAATGCTGCCAGCGCCGCCGCGCGCACCTCCTGCAGCAAATCCAGTCGCCCGGCGAAGTGCCGGTAGGCCGCATTCGGTGCGACGCCAGCGCGGCGCGTTGCCTCGCGCAGCACGATGGCATCTGGGCCGCCGGCACGCGCCAGCTCGATGCCGGCGTCGAGCAGCGCGCGCCGCAAATCGCCGTGGCGATAGGTCGATCGCGCGGGCGGGCGGGGTGGTTCCTGGGTCATGCAATCTCCGCAAGCTTTATGTGGACACTGTTCATTATGTCTGCTATCGTTTGTGGACAGTGTTCACAAATCAACACTAGGCGCTGTTGTCGTAGATTCCAAGGCGCTTTTTTCGTCATCGGAGGCCGACATGACAACTGCAACAAATGCCGCGAATGATGAAGCGCAGGTGCGTGCGCTGATCGAAGAATGGGCCGCCGCCGTGCGCGCCAAGGACGTGGACGCCGTGATGCGCCACTACGCGCCCGATGTGGTGGTGTTTGATGTCATGCCGCCGCTGTTTGTAAAAGGTGCTGATGCCTACCGGCGCAACTGGCAGGGCTGGTTCGATGCGCTGGAAGGGCAGGCTGATTTCCAGTTCGTCGAGTTGCACCTTGAGGTGAGTGGCGACTTGGCCTATTGCTTCAGCGTGAACCGCTTGCGTGCGCGCTATCGCGATGGCGTGAAGCATGATGCGCAAACACGTGCCACGGTGTGCTTCCGCAAGATCGATGGCCGCTGGCTGGTGGTGCACGAGCACGCCTCCGTGCCAATGCCGGTGCCCGAACCAGCGTGCAATTGACGGCGTTCGTTGATGCGTGGCTTCCCCTGACCGTGTGACCCAACGCGCGGCCGGATCTTCACCTGGAGTCCCTACCTACCCCAAGGAGTTGTGATGCAAATTCAACCGTATCTGTTCTTCGAAGGCCGTTGTGAGGAAGCGCTTGAGTTCTACAAGAAGACGCTTGGCGCCAAGGTTGACGTGGTGATGCACTACAAGGATGCGCCCAAGGATGCGCAACCTACCGCCGAGCAGTGTGGCGGCATGGCGCCTTCGCTCGACAAGGTGATGCACGCAGCTTTTCGCGTGGGTGAAACGCAGGTCCTGGCATCCGACGGCATGGCTTCGGGCAAGGCCGATTTCAAGGGCTTCGGGCTGTCGGTGAGTGTGGCTGACAAGGCCGAGGCCGAGCGCACCTTCAAGGCGCTGGGCGACGGTGGTCAGGTGACGATGCCGATGTCGGAAACCTTCTTTGCCAACGCATTCGGCATGGTGGCCGATCGTTTCGGCATCACGTGGATGGTGATTGCGCCCAAGCCGATGTAAGCATTGTGTCGGCGCAAACGGCCACCCGGTGGTGGCCGGTCGACGCAAAGCCGTAGGAAGGTTTGCCTTGGCGCCGGGTGACTGACCGGTGCTAGACTGCGCCCCCACCGGGGCCTTACCAATATCAACGAAACCACCCCCGGGTGGCTGGCCGCTCTGGCCGCGACCCTTCGCATTCCCTGCGCGAAGGTGTCCACTCACCTGCTGCCCCATTTCTGGAGACCGTCTTCATGCTGAAGGTCATTGCGATCGTCATCGTCGTTGCCATTGTTGCCGTGCTTGGGTTTGCCGCCACGCGCCCAGACAGCTTTCGCGTGCAGCGCGAGATCGACATCAAGGCGCCGCCCGAAAAGGTGTTTGCCCTGATCGATGATTTTCACCACTGGACCGCCTGGTCGCCGTGGGAAAAGCTCGACCCGGCGATGAAGCGCACGTACGGCGGCCCGACCAATGGCAAGGGCGCGAATTATGCGTGGGAGGGTTCCAGCAAGGTGGGTGCGGGGCGCATGGAGATTGTCGATACCTCGCTGTCGAACGCGCCCGCGCGCATCCAGATCCAATTGGATTTCCTGAAACCCTTCGAAGCCCACAACACGGCGGAATTCACGCTGAAGCCTGCGGGCGATCTCACCCATGTGACCTGGGCCATGTACGGCCCGAGCCCATTCATCTCGAAGGTAATGGGCCTGTTCTTCAGTATGGACGCGGTGATCGGCAAGGACTTCGAGGCCGGTCTCGCCAATCTCAAATCGGCTGCGGAATCCTGAGCGAGGCTGCAGCGCATTCAAGGAGTGGTTCCATGACGCATGGCATCGACGAACGCAAGCGCTGGCTTGCCCTCATCGTGCTCTGCCTGGGCGTGCTGATGATCGTGCTGGACACGACCATCGTGAACGTCGCACTGCCGTCCATCCGGGCGGATCTGGGCTTTTCCGAAACCTCGCTGGTGTGGGTGGTCAACGCCTACATGCTGACCTTTGGCGGCTTCCTGCTGCTGGGTGGGCGACTGGGTGACCTGTTCGGGCATCGCAAGCTGTTCTTGCTGGGGATCACGCTGTTCACGCTGGCTTCTGCGGCGTGCGGGCTGGCGAACTCGCAGGGGTTGCTGATTGCGGCGCGAGCGGTACAGGGGCTGGGCGGGGCCGTGGTGTCGGCGGTGTCGCTGTCGCTCATCATGAACCTGTTCACCTCGCCGGCGGACCGCGCAAAGGCGATGGGCATCTACGGCTTTGTGTGCGCGGGCGGTGGCAGCATCGGCGTGTTGCTGGGCGGGCTGCTGACCAGCGCGCTGAGCTGGCACTGGATCTTCCTGGTCAACCTGCCGATTGGTGTGGCGGTGTACGCCGCGTGCGTGGCGCTGCTGCCTGCTGGCAAGCCACTGGCGGATCGCGCCAAGCTGGATGTGGCAGGCGCCATTTCGGTGACGGCATCGCTCATGCTGGCGGTATACGCGATCGTGCATGGGAATGAGGCGGGTTGGACTTCTACGCAAACGCTTGCCCAGTTGGGGGTTGCCGTTGCGTTGATGATTGCGTTCCTCGTCATTGAGTCGCGCGTGTCGCATCCGCTCATGCCGCTGCACATGTTCGCGCTGCGCAATGTGGCCGCGGCCAATGTGGTGGGCGTGCTGTGGGCGGCGGCGATGTTCGCGTGGTTCTTCATCTCGGCGCTCTACATGCAGCGCGTGCTGAACTACAGCGCCATGCAGGTGGGGCTGGCCTTCCTGCCGGCCAACATCATCATGGCAGTGTTCTCGCTGGGGCTGTCGGCCAAGCTGGTGATGCGCTTTGGCATTCGCGCGCCGCTGTCGCTGGGCTTGCTGGTGGCGGCCGTCGGGCTGATGCTGTTTGCGCGCGCGCCGGCCGGCGGCAACTTCATGCTGGACGTGCTGCCGGGCATGCTGCTGCTGGGCCTGGGTGCAGGCGTGGCCTTCAACCCGGTGCTGCTGGCGGCGATGAGCGATGTCGCGCCGGATGAATCTGGCCTGGCTTCGGGCGTGGTCAATACGTCGTTCATGATGGGCGGCGCTTTGGGGCTGGCGATTCTCGCAAGCCTAGCGGCAGCCCGCACGAACAACCTGACTGCTGCAGGAGCCGTTGGGGCCACCGCACTCAACGGCGGCTATCACTTGGCTTTCCTGCTGGGTGCCATTGCGGCTGTGCTGGCTTCTGCACTGGCCGGCGCCTTCGTGCGGACACGGGCACACGCGCACACGCAGGATCAGGCGTCCTCCGCCGCCTCCATCTAAGCTGATTCACACTGCATGTCTCAATCGAGGCATGCGGTGTAATCCGTTATTGACCGACCGGTCGGACGGTTTATAATCGATCCAGCTCCGGCATGACGTGAATGGCGGGGCACGCACATCCAGCACTCCCCAACGCGGGGCCGGAGGATCGCATGTACACCCAAAGCCTGGACCAGCCCGGCGGCTTGCCCACAGAACAGGAACTGGCCGCTGTGCCGCAAGGCGAAGCCGAGTTGCAGGCGCGCTTTGACGCGCGCATCGGTGCTGACCACAAGATCGAACCGCAGGACTGGATGCCCGCGCCGTACCGCAAGACGCTATTGCGGCAGATTTCGCAGCACGCGCATTCAGAGGTGGTGGGCATGCTGCCCGAGGGCAACTGGATCAGCCGTGCGCCGTCGCTCAAGCGCAAGGCCATCCTCCTGGCCAAGGTGCAGGACGAGGCGGGTCATGGCCTCTATCTCTACTCCGCCGCAGAAACGCTCGGCAGCACGCGCGACGAGATGCTCGACGCGCTGCACGAAGGGCGCGCCAAGTACTCCTCCATCTTCAACTACCCGACGCTCTCCTGGGCAGACGTGGGCGTGATCGGCTGGCTGGTGGACGGCGCCGCCATCATGAACCAGGTGCCGCTGTGCCGTTGCTCGTACGGCCCGTATGCGCGCGCCATGATCCGCATCTGCAAGGAAGAGTCGTTCCACCAGCGCCAGGGTTTTGAGTCGCTGCTGACCATGATGGGCGGCACGCAGCCGCAGCGCGACATGGTGCAGGAGGCAGTCAACCGCTGGTGGTTTCCGGTGTTGATGATGTTCGGGCCGCCTGATACCGCATCGCCCAACAGCGCGCAGACCATGGCCTGGGGCATCAAACGTATCTCGAACGATGACTTGCGCCAGCGCTTTGTCGACGCGACCGTCGAGCAGGCGCGTGTGTTGGGCGTGACGTTGCCTGACCCTGGACTCACGTGGAATGAGGCGCGTGGCCATTACGATTTCTCGCCGCTGGACTGGTCCGAATTCAAGCGTGTGCTTGACGGCCATGGCCCCTGCAACCGTGAGCGCCTCGCCACCCGCAAGCGTGCGCATGAAGAGGGTGAATGGGTGCGCGAAGCCGCGCTTGCCTACGCACGCAAACAGGCCGAACGTGCGGCCGCCACCGAACAAGCCGCCTGAGGAGCCCCAGCATGAGTACAACCGCGCATCAACACGAATGGCCACTGTGGGAAGTGTTTATCCGCAGCAAGCAGGGCCTGGAGCACAAGCATTGCGGCAGCCTGCATGCGGTCGATGCCAAGCAGGCGTTGCAGATGGCGCGCGACGTCTATACGCGCCGGCAGGAAGGCGTCTCGATCTGGGTCGTGCCATCGGCCGCCATCACCGCCAGCGAGCCCGATGACAAGCCCATGCTGTTCGACCCGATGGCCGACAAGATCTACCGGCACCCGACGTTCTATCGGCTACCCGATGAAGTCAACCATATGTGAGCCGTGGCGATGACTTCCAACGCGCATCTGCACTACATCCTGCGTCTGGCCGACAACGCGCTCATTCTTGGTCAGCGCAACGCTGAGTGGACGGGGCATGGCCCCGTGCTTGAAGAGGACATTGCACTGTCCAACCTGAGCCTCGATTTGATTGGTCAGGCGCGACTGCTCTATACGCATGCCGGCCAGCTCGAAGGCACGCTGACTGGTACGCCGCGCGGCGAAGACGACTATGCCTACTGGCGCACTGAACAGGCGTTCCGCAACTACACGCTGCTCGAACTGCCCCATGTGGGGCCGCTGGTTGCCACATCCGCTGCGGCACGCGACTACGCGGTCACCATCGTCCGCCACTTCCTGTATACGGCGTTGATGGTGCCGTTGTGGGAGGCGCTGGCCGCATCCAAGGATGCAGAACTGGCCGCCATTGCCGCCAAGTCGGTCAAGGAGATGCGCTATCACCTCGCGCACACGCGTGACTGGCTGGTGCGCTTTGGCGATGGCACCGAGGTGTCGCATGCGCGCGCCCAGGCGGCGCTCAACTGGTTGATGCCCTACACCAACGAGTTTTTTGCCGCTGATGCCATTGAAGATGCCGTGGCCGATGCCGGCATTGGCGTGCGCGTCGCCGATCTGCGTGATGTGTGGCAGGCAACGGTGAACGATGCGCTGGCTGAGGCCACACTTGCCTTGCCCGAGTCAGGCCCCTACGTCAGCACTGGAAAACACGGCGAGCACTCCGAGCACATGGGCTATCTGCTGGCCGAAATGCAGGGGCTGGCGCGCCAGTTTCCGGGGGCATCGTGGTAGCCGAGCCCGTTGCTTCCGCCGAGGTGGCTACACGGCTTGCACGCGCTCGGGCCGCGCTGGACGCCGTGACCGACCCGGAGATCCCCGTCGTCACGATCGCTGAACTGGGCATCCTGCGCGACGTGGAGATCGATGGTGGTGGCACCGTGGTGGCAACCATCACGCCCACGTATTCCGGCTGCCCGGCGATGGACCAGATTGCCGACGACGTGAGCCGCGCGCTGCAGGCGGCGGATGTGGGGGCCTTTCGCGTGCGCTCCGTGCTCTCGCCAGCGTGGACGACGGATTGGATCACGCCCGAAGGGCACCGCAAGCTGCGCGACTTCGGTATTGCACCGCCAGCCCACGTGGTGACGGTGGGCAATGCGCGCCCGATTCGCCTGATGCGCCCGGCACAGGGCGAGCACATTGCCTGCCCGCAATGCGGCTCGCACGACACGGTGCTCATCTCCGCCTTCGGTTCGACCGCGTGCAAGGCGCTGTACCGTTGCCGCGCGTGCCGTGAGCCGTTCGACTACTTCAAGCCCTACTAAACGAAACGATCGCCATGACCCCGCAATTTCACCCGCTGCGTATTGCCGAAGTGCGTGGCGAGACGGCTGATACGATTTCCCTACGCTTTGATGTGCCGGACGACCTGCGCGATGCCTATCGCTTCAAGCAGGGCCAGTTCCTGACGCTGCGCATGCCGGTGCCCGAGACAGGGCAGAGCGATATGCGGCGCTCGTATTCCATCTGTTGTTCCGTGCAGGACTATGACGCGCATGGCGAACTGCGCGTGGCCGTCAAGCGTGTGGATGCCGGCGTGTTCTCCAACCACCTGCACGACCGCATTCGTGTGGGGCAATCGCTCGATGTGCTGCCGCCTGATGGCCGCTTCTACGTTCCACTCGCTGCGGAAAGTGCGCGCCACTACGTCGCCTTTGCTGCCGGCAGCGGCATCACGCCGATCCTCTCGCTCATCAAGACCACGCTGGCCGCCGAGCCGCACAGCCGCTTCACGCTGGTCTACGGCAACCGCAGCATCGACAGCATCATCTTTGGCGAGGCGCTGGAAGACCTGAAGGACCGCTATCTCGATCGGTTTGCGCTGTATCACGTGCTGTCGCGCCAGGCGCAGGAGATTGCATTGTTCAACGGGCGGCTGGACGGTGCGAAGGCGCATGCTTTTCTGGATGCGCTGATTCCTCCCGACGATATCGACGCTGCCTTCATCTGTGGGCCATCCACGATGATCGATGCGGTGGAAGCTGTGCTGCTGGAGCGCGGTGTGCCACGCGAGCGCGTGCATGCCGAGCGCTTTGGCGTACCGGTGGGCGACGCCTCGACTGAATCGGCCAAAGCGCGCAAGCGTGCGGCGGTGGCTGGCGATGTGGCGTTGACGGTGGTGCTCGACGGCAAGTCGCACGACGTGCCGATGGCGGGGGATGCCAAGGTGCTCGACAGCGCGCTGAACGCTGGGCTGGACTTGCCTTATGCGTGCAAGGGCGGCGTGTGCTGCACGTGCCGCGCCAAGGTGCTGGAAGGGCGCGTGGAGATGGAGAAGAACTTCACGCTGGAAGACTGGGAGATCCAGCAAGGCTTTGTGCTGACGTGCCAGGCGCGGCCGCTCACGCAGCGTGTTGTCGTGAGCTATGACGAGCGCTGATGGTTGCTGAGCTTCAGCCCTTCTTGTCGCCTGGGCTGCCGAGCCCGTTCTCCAGCATCTCGATCACCATCTCGGCATAGCCTTCGTACGACAGTGGGCCATCGGGTTTGAGCCAGGTGAACGTCCAGTTCATCATGCCGAACAGCATCATCGTGATGGGGGTGCGGTTAGCCTCGTCCACCTTGTCGGGGTAGGCCGCGCCGAGCTGCCGGCCCACAGCGGCCACCACGTCCCGCTCGCGGGCAAGCACGATGTCACGCTGGTCGGGCGACAGGTACTTCACATCATTAAGCAGCGCCACGTGCCGCGTGCGCGACGTCGCGTATTCAGCCAGGAAGGTGCGGATCAGCAGATGCAGCGTGGCCCGCGCCGACAGCTTGGCGTGCAGCGCATCGCTCTCCGCGCGTTCGACCAGGTCGGCCAGCCGCGTGGTGTAGCGGTCGAGCAGATCGAAGAGGATCGCTTCCTTGCCTTCGTAGTAGTGGTACAGGCGCGACTTCGAGCCACCGCAGGCGGCGGCGAGCTGGTTCATCGACACGCTCGGGTAGCTGTCAGCCGCAAAGGCTTCAGCGGCGGTGTCGAGCACGCTTTCGCGGCGCAGCTCGAATTCGTCTTCGTTCTTGACGCGGGACATGTCTGGCGGCACATCGGTTGGATGGCCGCCATGTTAACCGCAACCGGACGGGTTGCGGCGCATCGTTGCCGATCCGTTATGCCGTCTCGTGCACGGCCAGGAAATCCAGCACCAGCCCGATAAACGCGTCCGGCGCCTCCACGTTGGCAAGGTGCACGGTGTCCAGCATGCGCAGTTGTGCGCCCGGAATGGCGGCGGCGATCTCCTCGCCGTGCCGCGCAGACGTCACCGTATCGTGCTGGCCCGCAATGACCAGCGTGGGATGCGGGATGAGCGCGATCGTGCGACGCAGGTCTGAATCCCGCACCGCAGTCCAGCCGCCGATGATGCCCTCGCGCGGCGTTTCTAGCAGCGCGCGGCGGAACGGTGCGACCGCCGGGTCATTTGCCTCCAGCATGTGTGCCGGGAACCAGTTGCGCAGGAAGGTCTCGGCCGTCTCTTGCATGTCGGGGGCACGCTGCAGCTCCGCAATGGCGTTGTCAAAGTACTGCACCGGGCCGAGGTGGGCAGCGGTGTTCGACAGCACCAGGCGGTCGATACGCTCCGGCACATGGATGGCCAACCATTGCGCCACGATGCCCCCCAGCGAAAGCCCCAGCATGTGCACGCGCTGCAGGCCGAGTGCGTCGAGCAGCTCCACCACATCGCGTCCCAGTCGATCGAGTGAATACAGCCCCGTAGGCGCATCGGACGCGCCGTGGCCACGCGCGTCATAACGCAACACGTGGAAGTGCTCGGCAAGCTGCGGCACCGTCACGTCCCACATATGCAGGTCGGTGCCGATGGAGTTGGACAGCAGCAGGACAGGCTTGTCGGGCGAGCCGTCAAAGCGATAGGCCAGACGTACGCCGTCGCCGGTGGTGATGAACGAAAGGGTGTTGTGAGATCCCATGATGCGTTCCAGAACGTGTTTGAGGTGGAGTCATCCTAGAATCCGGGCTGTTTCATGGATACTATAAAGTTTGAAAGAACTCTGTAGATTCAACAAACAATGTCGAACTTCACGCTCCATGAGCTGCAGTGCTTCGATGCGGTGGTGGCAGGGGGGAGCTTTCAGGCGGCGGCTGACCGGCTGCACCGCTCGCACCCCTCGGTGTTTGCTGCGGTGGCCAAGCTGGAGGAGCAACTCGGCTTGAGCCTGCTGGACCGCAGTGGCTACCGGGTGCGGTTGACGGAGGCCGGCCAGTCCTTCCACCGCAAAGTCCAGTCGTTGCTGCGGGAGAGCGAAGAGCTGCGGACCCATGCCAAGCAACTGGCCATGGGGGAAGAGGCAGAGTTGCGCGTGGTGCTGGGCGATCTGTGTCCGTTGCAGCCGGTACTGGCATTGCTTAGCCAGTTCTTCGGCCAATGCCCGCAAACGCGCCTGCAGTTGCAGTTCGAAGCCGTGACCGGCCCCTGGGAGCGTCTGCTGGAAGACGAGGCCGATCTGATCGTGCACCGCGTGCCGAAAGGCGATGTGCGCATGGAATGGATCGACCTAGGCAAGATCGCGATGGTACCGGTGGTCGCGCCGGGTTTTTTGCCTTTTGCGCCAACGTCCGGCCTTACGCCGCAGCAGATGCAGCGCTTCATGCAATGCGTGATCAACGATTCGGCGCGTCAGCCGTCATCACAGGCGCACTACGTGTTGGAGGGCGCCCCGCAGTGCTTCGTGCCGGATCAGCTGATGAAGAAGGAGTTGATCGTGCACGGTATGGCATGGGGGCATCTGCCGCGCTTCATGATCGAGGCGGAATTGCGCGAGGGGCGTCTGCTCTCGATTGCAGGCAAGCACTTCCCCGGCATGATCCAGGACTTGGCGGTGGCGCGCCGGCGTGATCGGCCGCATGGGCCCGTTGCCAATCGGTTGTGGGATTTTCTGGCCCAGCAGGCGCCGGTACTGAAGCCGGTGCTGGGCCGGATGCCGCGCCAGGCCGCGGCAGGCGCCGCGCGCAAGACGACGTAGCGCGCGGTCAGGCGGCCTGCTTGGTCGCACTCATGTAGTTGCGGTTGTAGTTGAGCACGCGCCCCGTGGCGAGATCAAAGCCGACGCGGCCAGTGAGCGTTTCCAGCGCGCGGCCGTACAGGTGGAAGTGGCGCGTAGGCTTGTTGCCGACCACATGGATGCTGTGGATGTCGTCTGCAAGAAACGTGATGGGCGTGCCGGGTTGCACGACCACCTCACGCGACAGGGCGAGCGTGGCCCGTTCAGGGTCGCGGCCATCATCGGTGCGGATGTACACGCGGTTCAACTCTTCGCCTTCCAGTGCAACGATCACTGCCCACGTGGTGTGGTTGTGCGGCGGCGTGATCTTGCCCGGGTTGATCGAGTTCAGGTACAGCGCAAAGGTCTTGTCGGCCTCTTCATGCAGCAGGTAGCGGCTGGACGCATCGGCGTCATCTGCCGGGGGCGGCGGGAAGGCGTCGAAGGGGAACAGCGCCTCTTGCGCGGCCAGTTCCTGCAGCCGATCAGCAATGCGGGTGAGTGACGCGTAGGTGATGCCATCCTGCGCAGCAATGGCACGAATGGCGATGAGGGTTTGACGGACCGCGTGGTCCCGTTGCTCGGTGAGGCTCATGGCGCGTTGTGAACAATGAAGGGCAGAGAAGAGACGCCCCAGTGTAGAACGCCGGGCACGCACCACCAACGCAGCATCCTGCATATGCATAGACGCATCGGTTCGTTCTCGCGCGCGGGGCGGCGTGCCTACCATGGGCCTTTCCGTTACGCGCGAGGCCCGCATGTCTGTTCCTTCCATTGATGCCGTCACGTTGAAGGCGTGGCTCCACGACGGTGCAGAGATCGCACTGCTCGACGTGCGCGAGGCCGGAGAGTTTGGCGAAGGACATCTCTTCCTGGCAACGCCAGCACCATACAGCCGGCTGGAGATCGACGCCGTGCGTCTGGTGCCCCGGCGCAACGTTCGGCTGGTAGTGACGGATGCCGATGGTGGTGCGCTCTCCGTGCTGGCAGCCCGGCGCTTGCTCGATCTTGGCTACGACAGCGTGCACGTGCTGGCAGGCGGTAATGCCGGCTGGCAGGCCGCCGGGTTTGCGTTGTTCAAGGGCATCAACGTGCCATCCAAGACGTTTGGTGAACTGGCTGAGCTGGCCTATCACACACCGCACATCACGGCAGGTGAGCTGGCCGCCTGGCAGCGCGAGCACAAGCGCCACGTGCTGCTGGATGGGCGCACCGTCGCCGAGTACCGCCGCATGACCATTCCTGGTGCCGTCGCGTGCCCGAACGGTGAGCTGGCACTGCGCGTGCATGCGCTTGTGCCGGATGACGACACACCGGTTGTCATCAATTGCGCGGGGCGCACACGCAGCATCATCGGTGCGCAGACGCTGCGCAATCTGGGGCTGCCGAATCCGATCTACGCGCTGGAGAACGGTACGCAAGGCTGGCAGTTGCACGGCCTGACGTTGGAGCACGGCGCCGACCGCCGCTACCCCGACACGATCGATGTGCCGGCACGCCGGCGCGCGAAGGCAGCGGTGGCGGATCTGTCCGATCGCTTTGCTGTGCCAACAGTCACAGCGGTGGCGGTTCAAGCCGAGATCCAGCAAGGGGCGCGTACGGTCTTCCTGCTCGACGTGCGCACCGCGGATGCCTTTGCGCGCGGCAGCCTGCCGGGTGCCGTGCATGCGCCGGGCGGCCAGTTGCTGCAGGCGACAGACCAGTACGTCGGCGTGCGCGGCGCCTGGTTGATCGTCTTCGACGATGACGGTATCCGCGCTCCCGTGATCGCCAGTTGGTTGCGCCAGCAGGGGCACGACGCCGCAGTGCTGGAAGGCGGTTTGAGCGAAGCGAATACGGCCTTGCTGGCAACACGCGATGCGCCGTGGCAGCCGGCACTCCCAGTGGGGATCGACGCGGGCACGCTGCGCAACGCCTTCGCGCATGGAGAAGTCGTGTTGTTCGATCTGCGCAGCAGCGCTGCCTATCGCACGGCGCATATTCCCGGTGCACGCTGGGCCACGCGGCGACAGTTGCACGACGTGCGCGGCGCACAGGTCGTGCTGGTGGACGATGACGCTGCCGTCAGCGCACTCGCGGCGGTGGACTTGCTGGAGCAGGGGGCGGCTTCCGTGCGGCGACTCGAAGGTGGCGTTGCCGCGTGGCATGCCGCCGGGTATCCGCTTGAGGCGACGCCAGAACTGCCGGCAGACGCCGAGCGCATTGACTACCTTTTCTTCGTGCATGACCGCCATGACGGCAACCTCGATGCCGCGCGCGGCTATCTCGCCTGGGAGATCGGGCTGGTAGCGCAACTCGATGCGCAGGAGCGCGCGCTGTTTGCGCTCGGCAGCCCGAGTGCAATCGTCAACGAACCGGCAGAGGTGGTGGCCCCATGACCCGCACATTCACCCGCGCCTCCCACAACGTGCCCGAAGCGCTTGCCACACGCATCATCCACGCGGGCAGCCCACCGTTTGTTGACGGAGCCGCGCCCGTCAATGTGCCCGTTGAACGCACCAGCACCGTGCGCCATGCCAGCACCGCGGCCCTGCACGACGTGCATGCTCGCCGCAAGGCCGGCGAGAACATCGCGAGCTACGGCCGCCATGGCTCGCAAACGCACCGCGCGCTGGAAGACGCGCTGCTGGCGCTGGAGGGCGGCGTGCGGGCGTTCCTTGCGCCGTCGGGCCTGTCGGCCATCTCGCTGACGTTCTTGGCGCTGCTCTCGCCCGGTGACCACGTGATCGTGACCGACAGCATCTACGCGCCCGTGCGGCGGCTGGATGCCGTGCTGCTGCAACGATTGGGGATCGAGGTGTCGTATGTCGAGCCCAATGATGGGCGCCTGGAAGCTGCCATTCGACCGCACACGCGGTTGATCTTCACCGAGTCGCCCGGGTCGTTGCTGTACGAGATCTACGATCTGGAGGCCATTGCCCGTGTCGCGCGGCGCCACGACATCGTGCTGGCAACGGACAACACCTGGGCCTCCGGCATCCTGTTCCGTCCGCTTGAGGCGGGGGTCGATGTTTCGGTGCTGGCTGCCACCAAGTACGTGGCCGGGCATTCCGACGTGATGCTGGGTGCCGTGATTGCGCGCACCGAGGCCGTGGCCGCCCGCATTGCCGCCGCCCACGATGTGCTGGGCCTGACCATTGGCGCAGACGATGCCTACCTGGCCTTGCGTGGCGTGCGCACGCTACCTGTGCGGATGGCGCAGCACCAGCGCAATGCAACGCGTGTCGCGCAATGGTTGCAGACGCAGCCAGGCGTGGGGCAGGTGTTTTATCCGGCATTGCCGGACGACCCCGGCCACGCGCTGTGGAAGCGCGACTTCTCGGGCGCCAACGGGCTGGTTTCCTTCGTACTCAAGGACGCAGATCAGTACGCTGCAGAGCGTGTTGCTGACGCGTTGCAGCTCTTCGCCATCGGCGCCTCGTGGGGTGGCTATGAAAGCCTTGTCACGGTGGTTGCGCCCGAGCGTCTGTCAGACCATGTGCAATGGAACCGCAGCGGTGCGGTGTTACGCCTGCACGTTGGCCTGGAGGATGCCGACGACCTGATTGCCGATCTGGAGCAGGCGCTGCAGCACGCCCCCGTGGCGGAGCTGCACGCCATCGGCGGGTAGGAGAGGGGGATCAGACAGCAAACGCCGCGCTTGCAAAGGCGGCGTGCCACGGCGCATGCGCAGGCGGCCGTGCCCCGGCGTGCCCCGACAGCGCGCGCGACAGAAATGCCCGCGTGCGCTCGCTTACCGGTGACGAGAAGAGCTGCTCGGCCGGGCCGCGCTCCACCACCACACCGTGCTCGGTAAACACCACAGCATCGCTGATGGCACGTGCGAAGGCCATTTCGTGCGTCACCAGTACGCAGGTCAGCCCATCGTCGACCAGTTCTCCGATGACGTTGAGCACTTCGCCCACCGTCTCAGGGTCGAGCGCCGAGGTCACTTCGTCAAACAGGATCAGCTCGGGCCGCATTGCCAGCGCCCGAGCAATCGCCACGCGTTGTTGCTGGCCGCCAGAGAGCTGGCCCGGATAGGCGCGTGCCTTGTCGGCCAGGCCCACCTTCTTGAGCAGCGCATGCGCATCGGCTTCGGCCTCTTGCTTTGTCCGGCCCAGCACGCGCACGGGGGCGGCCGTCAGGTTGTCCAGCACGCTCAGGTGCGGAAACAGGTTGTACTGCTGGAACACAAAGCCGATGCGCTTGCGCAGGGCAATCGTGTCGGCCTCGGTGGTGAGCTGGTCGACGCGGATGCCGTCCACCGTCACACTGCCGCGCTGCGGCCGCAACAGCCCGCTGATGCAACGCAGGAGCGTCGACTTGCCTGAGCCGGATGGCCCGATGATCGACACAGCCTGGCCACGATGCACGTCGAGGTCGATGCCGCGCAGCACAGTTGTGGTGCCGAAGGTCAGATGCACATCGCGCAACGCTACGAGCGGAGCACTGGTAGCAGGCGCATCAAGGGGCAGCAGATCAGGCGAGGACATGGGCGCGCTCCAGGCGCCGGGTCAGGCGCGAAATCGGGTAGCAATAGACGAAGAACAACCCGAGCACAGTGAAGTAGGTAAGCACCGTGAACGGCGTACGGTTGACGGTGTTGCTGGCAATCTGCGCGGTGTCGAGCAGGTCATGCACGCCCACCAGCGAGGCCATGGCGGTGCCCATGGTGATGACCGCATACAGGTTCATCCATGAAGGCAGCATGCGGCGCAGGCACTGTGGCAGCACGATGCGCCAGAGGATGTCGCGGCGCGTGAAGGCCAGCGATGCCGCCGCCTCCCACTGCGTAGACGGAATCGACAGCACCGCGCCACGAAAGATTTCCGCTACGTGGGCACTTGCCGGCAGTGCCAGCGCCAGCGTGACCTTGAGCCAATCGGGAAACGGAAACACATGGCCGCGCACGACAATCTCGAACGGCACGGCGTAAGCAATGCCGTACACGAGCACAAGCCAGGGCGCATTCCGGAAGGCGACGACGTAGCTACCGGCAAACCGTTGCACCCAGCGTGCCGGCGATAGATGCAACGCACCGACGGCCAGCCCGATCAACGTGCCCAGCCCAACAGCAAGCAAGCTAATGCCGATATTGATGGCCAACCCCCGCAGCAGCGCCGGTGACCAGTGCAGCAGCGTCCCAAGAAGGGTGTCAGGCATGGGCGGGCCCTCCTGCAACAGCGTGGCCCGTGGCCCCATAGCCCGGCATGCGCAGCCGGCGTTCGATCCACACGCCGGCTGCGTGCACGGCATAGGTGACCACGCCATAGAACAGCAGTAACAGCACCATGCATTCGAGCACGTTGTCGCGTTGGGTCCAGATCATCAGCGCGCTGTAGGTGATGTCGCCCACCGCAATGGCCGAGGCTAGAGACGACGCCTTCACCAGTTCCACCGTGTTGTTCATCAACGAAGGCAGCGCGGCACGAAATGCCAGCGGAAGCTGCACGCGCCACAGCCGTTCACGTGCGCTGAAGCCCAATGACGTTGCCGCTTCCAGCATGGCGGGCGGTACGGCCTCAATGCCGCCGCGCAACGCCTCGGCATGAAAGGCCGCTTTGTGCAGCGAGAGAATGGCCACCGCCCAGAAGAACGGCGTGAGCGGGTTGCGCAACTGCCACTGCGCCAGCGCTTGCGTGATGAGTGTGTTGACGACCAGGAATGCACAGCACAACTGCACCAGCGTGGGCGTGTTGCGGGTGAGTTCAACAAAGCCCTGGGCGAGTTGCGCGACACGCCGGCGCGGTGAGATCAGCAAGCGCGCCAGCACCACCCCAAAGATGAGGCTCAACACCACGGTGCTGAACATCACTAGCAGCGAGAGCTTGGCGCCTTGCAGCAGCGCATTCCGTTCGTAGGCTTCAGCCAGGAAGCCGTAGTCGAGGCCCGTATGGCGGACCAGCGCAATCACGCGCAGAAGCAGATCGTCAGCCATGCGGAATGCGGGTCAGCTACGGCCCGCCTTGACGGTGCCCTTTGCAGCTTCGTGCCATTCGACCAGCGCGGGCGAGGGTGGCAGGATGCCATTCTTCTTCTCGGTCTCGATCAGCCAGCCATCGCGATGCCAGCCTTGCACGATGCGATCGAGCGCGGCCACGGTGTCGTTCTCGCCCTTGCGTGCCCAGATAACGGTGGGCGAGGGGATCAGATCTGGGCCGACAACGCGGTAGTCCTTCCATTCCGGGTTGGTGCGCGGCAGCGGTTGGAGCAGTGTGGCGTCATGCACGGCGGCGGCGCAGTTGTTGCCGCGCAGTGCCAGCAGCGATTCCGCCGGGCTCTTGAAGCCCTTGGGCGTGGCACCGATCTCGGCCGCCAGCGGCTTGGTGTAGCTGCTGCCTTGCGACAGGCACACATCCTTGCCCTTCAGGTCGCTCCACTTCTGCACGGGGCTGTCTTTGGGCACCAGCGCCACGCCGCCTACGCGGTAGTAGGGCGAAGGCACGTGGGCCAGCAGTTCCGCGCGCTCAGGGTTCAGCTCCATCGAGGCAACAAGAATGTCCACACGCCCTTGCTGCAGGAACTGAATGCGGTTGGACGGCTGCACCTGCACCGTTTCCACCTCCACACCCAGCCCGCGCCCAAGCGCCTGCGCCAAGTCGACATTGAAGCCTGTTGCGCGTTGCGTTACCGGGTCAATGGAACCGAAGGGTCCGCCCGACAGCACCACTCCCACCACCAGCTTCTTGCGCTGCTGGACCTTGTCGAGCGTGGCGTCAGCAGATGCAGCCGTGCTTGCCAGCAACGTGGCAGCAGCCAATAAGGTAGGGGCAAAACGGAACCAGTGAGAACGAGCAGACATGGCGTGCGACAGATTGTTTCTGAGGCAACCATTGTGTGAGACGCCCGTCGTGCGGTGAACGAATAAAAACCGGAAACGTTATGCAGTGCTCACGGTTTCTGCAGCCCCAGCCGTGCGCGCCACGCATGCCGCTGGGTATCCATCCAGTCGATCGTCTTGCGGCCCAGCGCAATGGAAGGCTGCTCGATATAGCGATGGAGCAGCGCCGCCAGCGCAAGCGTGAGTGCAAGATTGACGGCAAACAGCAGGACTTGCGTACCGATCCACTCCGGCGCAAGCACGCCCACCAGCCGGTGCGTGGCTTCGATCACGCTGGGGTGGACCAAGTAGAGCGCATACGACAACTCGCCCAGCCAGACCGCCGCACGCGGCACGCGGAGCAGGCCGCGGTACTCCATCGCCACCAGACCGATCAGCAATGCCCCCGCCGGCAGGCCGCGCGCGAGCAGATCAAACCTGGGCACGGGCCCGACCACGGAGACGATGAAGGCGCCCAGACCGGCCGCCAACAGCACATGGGCCAAGGCGGGTGTCAGGCGGTGCCGGTGTTCCGCATACAGCCACGCCAGCCCCGCCCCCAGCAGGAATTCGAGCACGAGCGGATTGGCTGCCATTGCCTGCAGGGGTGTGGCCCAAGTGTAGAGCGCTTCTGGATCACGCAGCACTACACCGCTGTGCCAGAACGGCACGATGATGGTTGTGGTGAACAACGCCAGCGCGACCAGCCACAGCGCGCGTCTGCCAAACAGCGCCAGGCCCAGCGCGCACAGTGCATAGAAGAACGCCTCGTAGTTGAGTGACCAGCCGACGTAGAGCGCGGGATAGCCGAAGTAAGGCGCATCCACATTGGCCTGCGGTAGGAAGGCCAGTGAGCTGAGCAGCACGCCAGTCGACACCGGATTGAGCCATGTGGAATGCAGCACCGACATCAACCAGTAAGGCGGCGCCAGCCGGAATGCGCGCTTGACGAGAAACTCGCCGGGCGCCTCCGGTCCCTTGGGGCCCAGGATGGCGACCCACGCAATGATGAAGCCGCTGATGACAAAGAAGACATCCACGCCCACATGTCCGCGCTTGATCACGTGCGTGGTCAGCCACGCCAGGGCGGGCATGTCGGTATGGGCCAGCGCCAGGCCGGAATGGAATACAACGACGTAGAGCGCGGCAAAGCCTCGCAGTGCCTGGATGCTTTGAAGAGAAGACGAAGAACGGTTCACGCTGAGTGGGACGACTGCGGCGCAACGAGCGGTTCCGCCGCCATCGCGCTGTGGACGAGCTAGGGCAACCCAACCACTTTAGCAAGCTGCGTGCCCCGTGCTCTCGCCCGTTGTGTGCCAGGGCAGTGGCGCGTTCGTGCTCAACCGATGCTCTGCGTCAAGGCCCGACGCGCGGGCGTCAACATCGGCTCGCGCTAATCAGTATTTCCCAGGCAAGGATGCGCTGACGGCAGCGCTCATCCGTCGCGAAACACAACTGAGCGGCCGAGCGCCAAGGCGCTCACCGGCACTTGACGCTGTAGCCCGACACGCTCGGCAGGTCATCTTCGCCAGCGGTTTCCAGCGACAGCCTGCCGGCCGGGCCGGCGTAGCTGTAGCTGCAATAGGCCATGCCCGTGCCCGAGCAGTCGTCGGTTTCGATGATGCCGTGTTTGAACAGCGCCGCTTGCCGTGGGTCGCCACTGGCCTTGGCACGCACCGGGTTCCAGCCCTTGGTGGCGAGCACCTTGCGTGCCTTGTCGATCGGCATGCCGTAGACGTTCGGCAGCTTGGCACGGCCCTGGCAGACAGCCTCTTCGTCGGCCATCTTGGTCAGCCGCACCGTGCCGTCGGCGTCGACATGCAGGTCGCCCGCGGGCGCGGGAACGATATCGCCATCCCACAGGCGCACGGTGCCGCCCTCAAGCGGGACGAGGTTGCCGATAGCGGTGTCGTCTGCCGACTTGCCATAGGCCAGCGCGATCAGCTTGTCATTGCTGAACACCGCGATGTTGCCTTGCGTAGCGGCACAGGTGCCGCTGGTGCCGGCCTGCATCTGGCCCGCAAAGCTCACGGCGCGGTAGGGCCCCAGCGGCACGTCGGCCATGACGGCCCAGCCCTGCGCGGCCACCTGCTTGGCAGCGGCCGACTTCGGCTGGATGACCCGCTGCGGGCAATCCTCCCGGTCACTTGCGCTGCCGCCCGCTTTGGGCAGTGTGGCGGTTGCCTTGACGCGGATGTCCTTCAACTCGGAAACCACGCGCGGTGCTGTGGCACTTGTTTGTGCGATGGCGGGCAACGATACCGCGAGGCTTAGCGCCAGCACGGCTTGGCGCAGGGAAGTCTGTGCGGCGGGGGCTGCAAACGTAGGCATGGCGAGAGCGCGCATCAAGAGCGCGATGGAAGACGATTGGAGAGGACGCAGTCTCTGGCGAGCGTGGAAATCGCCAAAACATTAAGAAACGGAAACAAGCCGGCGACGCAGCAATGGTTGTTCTGATTGGCGTGCCGCTGTTGACGCGGCGGGACTATATAGGTCGGTATCTATTCGCGCAATCGCGCTACGTTGAAAGCGGCATGACGACACGTGCGCTACGTGAGCGATGCGGCAGCGCCTTCCATCAGATGCCGCAGCGCATGCACGGATTGCAGCCCCATGCTGGCGGTCAGCGCGCTGGTCAGGCGCTCGGCTATCTGTTGATCCAACAACTCGCAAAGTGCGATGCCGGGCGCGCTGATCGACAACCGGACGCTGCGCCGATCCTCCGCGCCGCGCGTGACAGAAATCAGGCGGCGCAACTGAAGCAGATGGGCCGCACGTGAGAGCCCGCCGATGTCCCGATGCAGCGTCACGGCGACTTCCGTCAGCGTGCCGGCGGCTGCGTGGTGCAAGTGGCAAAGCAGCAACCACTGCGAGAGCGAGAGTCCCGTGCTGCCCAGCATCTCCGTCACGCGTTGCTGCAGCGTGCTGTGCAACCGATTGACCGAGACGAGCACATCCAGCAGCACGGCCGAATCTGGCATGGGGGGCATCTGCAACATCGTTGACTCCGTGAATGCATAGGCTTTCAATGCGCGGCCACCGCGCCACCGCCGGTGCCCTTGACGGGCTTGGCCAGCCAGATGAGCGGCACGATCACCAAGAAGATCACGCCTGAGATCCAGAAGATGTCGTTCAGCCCGAGCATGGAGGCTTGTGCATCCAGGCCACGCTCGAAGTAGGCGAGTGCCTCAGCCGGGCTGAAACCGAACGCGGCGCGGATGCCGTCCAGCGCGGCGGTATAGGTTGGGTTGTTCGCGCTGCTTTGTTCGGCCAGTTGTGCGTGGTGCAGGATGGTGCGGTTGCTCCATGCCGTGGTAGCGAGCGATGTGCCCACCGCGCCGCAGAACACCCGCACGAAGTTCGACAGGCCGGCAGCAGCGGGAATCTTTTCCGGCGGAAGGCCCGACAGGATGATGGCTGTGAGCGGCACGAAGAACATTGCAGTGGGAATGCCCTGCAGCAGTGTCGGCAACACCAGCGACCACGTATCCACATTGGCGGTATAGCCCGAGCGCATGAAGAACACGCCCGCAAAGCCGGCAAAGGCGAGTGTTGCCAGCACGCGCATGTCGGACTTCGGCAGGATGCGGCCCAGCACCGGCGTGAGCAGCACGGCAAAGATGCCCAGCGGCGCGGTGGCCAGCCCAGCGTTGACGGCCGGGTAGCCCAGCCATTGCTGCATCCATTGCGGTAGGATCACCAGGTTGGCGAAGAACACGGCATAGGCGACCGAGATGGCCACCGTGCCCGAGAGGAAGTTGCGGCGCGCAAACAGGCGCAGTTCGATGATGGGGTGCTGGTCCGTCAGTTCCCAGATCAGGAAGAACACAAACGCGATGAGCGCCACCACCGCCAGCCCGACAATGAACGGCGAGTTGAACCAGTCCAGGTCCTTGCCCTTGTCGAGCATGATCTGCAGCGCCGCCACCCAGGTGATGAGCGAAACCAGGCCGATCTTGTCGATGGGCAGCTTGCGCGTGGCCGATTCGCGATCGCGGTAGAGGAACCACGTGACCGCCGCGGCAAACAGGCCGACGGGGATGTTGATGTAGAAGATCCACGACCACGAGTAGCGGTCCGTAATCCAACCGCCCAGCAGCGGGCCGGCAATCGGGCCGACGGTGGCCGTCATGGCCCACAGCGCCAGTGCCGTGCCGCTCTTTTGCTTCGGGTACGAGCCCAGCAGGATGGCCTGCGACAGCGGCGTCATCGGGCCCGCCACCGCGCCCTGCAGAATGCGCGCAGCCAACAGCACCGGCAGGTTGGGCGCCAAGCCGCACAGCCACGACGACAGCACGAACAGCAGAATGGTCGCCACGAACAGGCGCACCTGCCCGATGCGTTGCGTCAGCCAACCCGTGAGCGGAATCGACACCGCATTGGCCGCCGCAAACAGCGTGATGACCCAGGTGCCTTCATCCACCGACACGCCCAGGTTGCCGGCAATGGTCGGGATCGCCACGTTGGCAATCGACGAATCCAGCACGTTCATGAACGTGGCCAGCGCCACGGCTAGGGAGCCGAGCGCCAGCTTGCCGCCGGTGAGCGGTGCGGGTTCGGTATTGGCTTGTGCATCCATGATGACCTCGCAGAGGCTGCGTCAATTTTTCTGACTTGTCAGATAGTTGGGGAAAAAAGGGGCGGCTTACATCTGCGGGGCCGTCGCACGCGGTGCGTCTGCGCGGGCGAGCTGCGTTTGCGAACGGGCATCGAGAGTGCTGTTCTGCGCGATGATGCGGGCGATCTCGGCGTTGGCGTCTTCGCCATACCGGCGGAACACATCGGTGCGCGTGGCCGTGTTGAGCGGCACTGCCGGCTGCGCACGCGGGATGCTGGCGGCACCGTGCGTGTTCACATCCACCTGCATCGACAGGCCGATCTGCAGCGGGTGTTCGCGCAACTCTGCCGGGTCCAGCTGGATGCGCACCGGCAGGCGTTGCACGACCTTGATCCAGTTGCCGGTGGCGTTCTGCGCGGGCAGCGTGGCAAATGCGCCGCCAGTGCCGGCAGAGAAGCCCGCCACCTTGCCGTGATACGTGACCGAGTTGCCGTACATGTCTGCGCGCAGTTCAACAGGCTGGCCAACGCGGATGTGTTTCGTCTGCACCTCCTTGAAATTGGCGTCGACCCACACGCCGTCCAGCGGCACGATGGCCATCATCGGCGTGCCCGGGGCGACGCGCTGGCCGACCTGCACCGAGCGTCGCGCTACATAACCCGTGACCGGCGCGGGCAACGTGTTGCGTGCGTTGGCGAGGTAAGCATCGCGCAGCTTGGCGGCGGCGGCCTGCACGCTGGGGTGTTCGGCCACCGTGGTCTGGGCGGTCAGGGTGCGGTTGCTGGCGAGTTGCTGGCGCACGGTGTCCAGTGCGGCTTCAGCGGCGCGCACGGTGTCGCGCGCATGGGCGACGTCTTCGGCAGACACGGCACCCGCTTCGGCAACCGTGGTGCGGCGGCGCAGGTCGTCACGTGCGCGGGCGAGATCCGCCTCGCGCTGGGCGATGGTGGCGGCGTACACGGTGTTGTTGACGTAGAGGCTGCTCACTTGGCGCACCGTCTGCGCAAGCTGGGCGCGGGCATTGTCGAGCGCGACTTCCGCATCGGCCGGGTCCAGCGAGACGATTGGTTCGCCCGCCTTGACGATCTGCGTGTCGTCGGCATTGACGGCCACCACGGTGCCCGACACCTGCGGCGTGAGCTGGACGAGGTTGCCGTTGACGTAGGCATCGTCGGTATCTTCGTGGTACTGGGCCACGCTCAGGTAGTACGCGCCATAGCCGGCAGCGGCCACGGTGGTGGCCAGGCCCAGCGCAATCAGCAGCGCCTTGCGGCGGGTCTTCAGGTGGGTGGTCGGGGCGGCGTTGGCTTCGGCAACGGCCTGCGTTTCGTTCTGGATCGGGGCGTTCATTTGGGCACCTGTTTGGTCCGGCAATGTGGATGGGAGACGATGGTTCAGCGGGTTTGCGTGTTCTGCGGTGCTTCCTGGTAGCCGCCGCCGAGTGCGGAGGCCAGTGCAATCTGGTGGTCACGGCGCGCCATGCGCAGGCTGGCGACCTGCTGGTCGGCCGTCAGCGCGTTGGCTTGCGCGTGCAACACGGTGAGCTGTGTGGTCAGTCCGCCCTTGTACTGCGCGAGTGCGAGTTGCAATGCGCGACGGGCGGCGTCCTGTGCGCGCACGCTGGCGGCCAGTTCGTTGTCAACCGAGCGGATTTCCGAGAGCTGTGTCGCCACGTCGGACAAAGCGTTGACCAGCGTGTCGTTGTAGTGCGCGACGGCGTAGTCGAAGTCGGCATAGCGGCCCTTGAGCTGGGCGCGCAGCGCGCCGCCGTCAAAGATCGGCAGGTGGATGGCGGGCCCCACGTTGGCGGTGCGGCTGGCTGCCGTCAGAAAGCGCCCGAAGCCGAAGGCGTCCAGGCCGATTGCGGCGGCAAGGTTGATGTCCGGATAGAAGTCGGCCTTGGCCACGGCAATGTCGTGCGTGCTGGCATCCACGCGCCAGCGGGCAGCCACGAGGTCCGGGCGGCGCGAGACGAGATCGGCGGGCAGGTTGTCCGGCAGCGCCACCGTGTCGCCCACGCCCAACGTGGGGCGGGCGATGGCCAGGCCGCGGTCGGGCCCTTTGCCCAGCAGCGCGCCGAGTTGGTAGCGCACGCGCTGCACGCTGCCGTCGAGTGAGGCGATGGTGGCTTCAGCACTGGCGACGTCGGCTTCTGCGTCTTTCTTTTCCACATCGGTATCGAGGCCCATCGTCACGCGGCCTTGCGTGAGCCGCAGCACCTGCTGGCGCTGGGTGAGCTGGTCTGCAGCGATGTCGCGCAGTGCGTACAGGCGGGCCAGATCGTTGTACGCGCGGGCGATGGCGGTGGAGAGCGTGAGCTTGACCTGCTCGGTCTCGGCCTCGCTCGCACGCAGGGCCGAAACGGAAGACTTCAGCGCCTCGCGGTTTTTGCCCCACAGGTCCAGATCGTACGAGGCGCTGACTGCGGCCTTGTTCTCGGTCTGCCAGGCGCCCGCATACGGCGGCGGCACGAGGGCGGTTTCCGAGAAGCGCTGGCGGTTGATGCTGTAGCTGGCCGAGACCTGCGGCAGCGTGTTGGCGTTGGCGCCTTCGCTGGCAGCGGCTGCGGCGGCCACGCGGGCGCGAGCCATCTCCAGCGACGGGCTGCCTTGCAGGGCTTCGTCGATCAGCGTTTTGAGCTGCGCGTCGCCAAATTGGTCGGCCCAACCTGCGGCGGGCCAGCGGCCCCGTTCGGCCGGCAGGCTTTGCGTGGTGGCGAGGCCGCCAGGCTCAGTCATCTGCCTGTCGCTATGGATGCCGGCGTAGTTGGCGCAGCCGGCCAGCACGGCCATGCACACGGCCGACAGCGCAATGGCAGGACGGTGGAGCAGGCGATCGGGTTTCGTTTGATTTTGCATTTTCTGATTTGTCAGATAAATGAATAAAAAAAATGAGCCGTAAGACTCACTCCGCAAATTTCTTCAGCAAGCGCAGGAATTCCTGAAACTCGGCGGGGGAGAAGCGTTGCAGCCGGTTGTTCAATACCTCGGCGGCAATGTCGGGCACCTGGTTTGCGATGTCTGCGCCCTTGGCCGTCAGCTCCAGGTTGACCACACGGCGGTCTTCCAGGCTGCGGCTGCGGACCAGCAGGCCTTTGAGCTCGAGCTTGTCGAGCGTGCGTGTCATCAAGCCGGTATCTATGCCGAGCAGCTTGGAGAGCTCGTACGGCGTATTGGCAATATCGCGCGCCACCGACAACAGAATGCCCATCTGCTGGCTCGTGATGTCCAGCGGGCTCAGTGCGTCGTCCAGCTCCATCCCGGTCAGGTTGCGGGCCCGGGTGATGTAGAACCCCACGCTTTGCAAGAGTTGGAAGTTGTCGCGGTTGTAGTGCTTCATGGCCTGCTCGTTGCGTTGTTGGACTGCACAGTATTTGACAAGTCAGATTTTGTCAAAGAAGAATTGTAACAACGCAGGAGATGGGGTGGCTAAGCCTCTACAGCCTCTGGCAGTGCGTCCGGCACTTCGCGCTCCCGGTACGACTGCCCCCAGTCGCGCAGGCTGATCAGCACCGGTGCAAGCGACTCCCCAAGCGGGGTCAGCGCATATTCGACCTTGGGCGGCACCTGCGGATAAACGTGCCGCACGATGATGCCGTCGGTTTCCAGCTCACGCAGTTGCAGCGTCAGCATGCGCTGTGTGGCGTTGGGAATCAGCCGCGTCAGTTCCATGAAGCGCTTCGTGCCGTCCAGCAGATGAAACAGGATGACGGGCTTCCACAGGCCGCCGATCACGGAAAGCGTGACCTCGACCGCGCAACCGCTCTTGATGCCTTGGGGTTTGCGACGCATTGGGTTTTTACCTACAAAATTGATAGTACTGGCGATAATTGTACGTTCTTGCGGTGATCGATGTGCAGCTCGACAATCTCCCCTGTCGCTACGTTGCCGTGTACGGCTGCGGCGCTGTTTCGATCTCTCTCAAGGAACCGTTTCAATGAAAGCCATCACCTTGCGCCAGCCCGGCGGATTGGATCAACTTCAACGGGTCGAACTTGCCGACCCCGGCGCGCCCGGCCCTGGCGAAATCCGCGTACGCATTCACGCGAGCTCTCTGAATTTTCATGACCTTGGCGTTGTGACCGGCCGTTTGCCCAGCGCGGATGGCCGCATCCCGATGTCCGATGGCGCCGGCGTTGTCGAGGCCATCGGCGAGGGCGTCAGCGAATTCGCAGTGGGTGATGCCGTTGTGTCGACCTTCTTCCCGACCTGGCTGGACGGCGGCCCGACGCTGTCGGACTTCAAGACCGTGCCGGGCGATGGCGTTGACGGCTACGCACGCGAATGCGTCGTCCACCCTGCACACTGGTTCACGCACGCCCCACGCGGCTACAGCCACGAAGAAGCGGCAACGCTCACCACAGCAGGCCTGACCGCATGGCGCGCACTCGTGGTCGACAGGCAATTGAAGGCCGGTGACACCGTGCTTGTGCTCGGCACCGGCGGCGTATCGATCTTCGCGCTGCAGTTCGCCAAGCGGATGGGCGCAACAGTCATCGCAACGTCATCCTCCGACGAGAAGCTGGAACGCGTTCGTACACTCGGCGCAGATCACACCATCAACTACCGCCGCGACACCGACTGGGCTGCCAAGGTGCTGGAGTACACGAACGGGCGGGGCGTCGATCAGGTGATCGAGGTCGGCGGGGCAGACACGCTGACGCAGTCCATCCGCGCATGCCGCACCGGCGGCCATATCGCATTGATCGGGGTGCTTGCCGGCGTTGTCGGGCAGGTGCCCACCGTTGAGCTGATGCTGCGCCACCAGACGCTGCAAGGGCTGATTGTCGGCAGCCGCAGCCAGCAGCGCGACATGGTGCGCGCGATCGAGGCGACGGGTATCAAGCCGGTGATTGACCGCACGTTCGCGCTGGAGGACATTGCCGAGGCGTTTGCCCATCAGGCGGCGGGTAAGCATTTCGGTAAGCTTTGCTTGTCGATCTGATATCTGACGGCAGTGCCCAGCTCGGCGGTTTGTGCCGGGCTGGGCAATTGGATGGTGTGCGTGGTTCGATTGCTTGCAGGCGCTCGCGCAAAGGCGGGTGATGTCAGACCTTGTGGCCGTGCATTTGATGGCCGCGTTTTTCGAGTGCTCAACGCCATGCTCCACGCCCAACCCATTCCCATCTATACGATTCCCGCACTGTTCACGTTGCGCGGCATGCTGCATAAGTTCTGGGCAAGCGAACTGGGTGGCAAGCGCCTGCCGCTTGCGTTCTGGACCATCGAAGACAACGACCTGTTCTTCGACGCGTTGCAGTATCTGCCGGTGTGCGTGCTATCCAGTGGCGGTCGGAGCGGGCATGGCCATACGGATGACGAATTGCAGTCTCTCCCCATCGGTTTCCAGCATGCCGTCGCGCTCTTTGATCTGGAGGACGGCTTCGCCAATGAGGGCTACACAGCGATCCCCAACCTTGGGGAGGCGCGCGTGCAAGAGATCGCCAACATCTACCGGCACATCGGCATGGCATCACGGGCAGCGGTGCTGGAGCGCGTCCTGGCTGCCTGCATGCGCGATCCCTCTGACGAGGATGCAATGTCCGAGGCTGCGGATGGGGGTCTGCCCGATCTGATTGATACGGAACACGAGGCGAATCAGGTCATGGCCTATTTCCGCGCGGAAAGCCAAGCCTGGAGCCTGCCGCCGGAACTTGATCAATCTGAGTGGCAATAGCGCATTCCAGGGGTGCAAACGCATCGAGCGCCGCGGGTGATGTCATGATGGCGGCGTGTGGCGAAGCTGGGCACGCCTGCGCTCCACCACACAGCCATCGGGCCGGTACGCGCGGTCAGCAACACCACGCGCCGGCATGCCATTGTCAGCCTGCGCCAGCGGCGCAGTTGTGAATACACGGTACAAGGGGAAAGCATGGATGCGCGGCGTAGCGAAACACATGGGATGTCCAGGGATCGGCTCGGGCGGGTCGAGCGCTTTATCGATGACGCCTATATCGCCACCGGCAAGCTGCCCGGTGCCCTGACCCAGGTGTGGCGTCGCGGCGAGCGGGTCCTGAACTCCGTGCTCGGCCAGGCCGACCGTGAGCGGCAAGTCCCGCTGGCCGAGGATTCGATCTTCCGCATCTATTCGATGACCAAGCCCGTCACGTCCGTGGCGATCATGATGCTGGTCGAGGAATGCAAGATCGCGCTGGATGATCCGGTCAGCAAGTACATCCCAGCGTGGAAAAACCTGGGTGTCTATACCGGCGGCTTCATGCAGGGCTTCCAGACGCGTCCAACAGCGCGCCCCATGCAGGTGGTCGACCTGCTGCGCCATACCTCCGGCCTGACCTACGGCTTCCACCAGAACACCAACGTTGACGCGGCGTATCGCCAGCTCAAGCTGGGCGACATCGCCACGCAGGGCACGCTGGACGAGATGATCGAGAAGCTGGCTGGCTTGCCGCTCGAGTTCTCGCCGGGCGAGGCCTGGAACTACTCCGTCTCCACCGATGTGTTGGGCTACCTCGTTGGGAAGGTCAGCGGCATCCCGTTCGAGACCTTCCTGAAGGAGCGGATATTCGATCCGCTGGGCATGGTCGACACGGCGTTTTACGTGCCGGAAGAGAATGCGTCTCGCTTCTGCGCTTGCTATGCCGTGGGGGCGCTTGGTTCGACGGCGGTGTCCGATCGGCCAGCTTTGCAAGACGATCCGCGCACCAGCCTCTACCTGAAGCCGCCCAGCTTTGTTTCGGGCGGCGGTGGCCTGGTGTCGACCGCTGCTGACTACCTGCGCTTCGCGCGCATGCTGCTGGAAGGCGGTGAGCTGGACGGCGTGCGCCTGCTGGGGCCGAAGACGCTGGCGCTGATGACCGCCAACCATCTGCCGGGCGGGGCCAGCATCTCCAGCATGTCGCCGCGCTCGATGTTCAGCGAGGCTGCCTATGACGGCGTGGGATTCGGGCTCGGCTTTGCCACCACGGTGGCGCAGCCGGCCACGTTGGTCCCCGGCAGCACTGGCGATTTCTTCTGGGGCGGCGCCGCTGGCACCTTCTTCTGGGTCGACCCGCAGGAGGATCTGATCGGCCTGTTCCTGACGCAGGTGTTGCCGTCGTCGGCGTATCCGGTGCGCCGCCAGTTGCGCACGCTGGTCTATAGCGCGATCACCGAGGTGGGTGCCGCTGCGTAATTGCTGCGCTGACATCAGCACCATTCAACGCCGGCATCTTCGCGCGCAGATCCTGCTGCGCGAGGATGCCGAGCGTCCGGATCAGATGCCTCCAGCAGGCTTCCCTGGTCAATCCAATGCTTGACTCGCCGGTGACACCGGCATTCTCCCGTGAGCGGTGGCCGGATTCGCGCTGCGCCGCCGTTCAGTCATACCCCGTGCCCGCTTAAGCAAGTCTGGAGCGCATGCCTTGTGTTGACACAGGATCGCGTTGAGTCGCACGCTTAGCGTTGACCACGTCGCAATTCTTCCGATAGCGTCACCAAGCCATAAGAAGTGACGCATTGGATGCATTTGTTGGCAAGAAAATTGTGATCGCGTGTCAGTTTTGGTGACGATGTTCGACTAAGTCGTTCCACACACCTTTTCCACCAAGGAGTCGCACCATGAAGAAAGCACTGATTACTGCTTGTGTCGCCGGTTTCGCCTTTGTTAGCACCGGTGCCGTGTTCGCACAGACCGATACCATGCCCAAGAAAGAGGAAGCCCCGATGGCCAAAGACGCGATGGGGCACGACAAGATGGCAAAGGAAGGCATGAAGAAAGACAAGATGAAGAAGGGGGGGATGAAGAAGGATGAGATGAAGAAGGACGAGATGAAGGGCGATATGAAAAAGGATGAGATGAAGCAGTAACGGTGATAGTGCCGCGCCACTTGACCAGCAAGTGGTGCGGTGCCCCTCTGTGAATGAGCGCTGCGATCAGGGCGTCACCACAGGCGGGATAGGACGGTGCACAGTTGGCCAGTCAACCAGCCCGCCATGTCCCTTTCAGGAGATTGCATGATGAGTGCGGTTCCTGCTGCTCCCCGCGCGCCGGATGTTCCGGTGCGGTTGATTCATCCACTGTGGGTGCGCGTGAGCCATTGGCTGAACGCACTTGCGGCGATCACGATGGTGTTGTCCGGCTGGCGCATCTACAACGCTTCGCCAATCTATGAATGGTTCGAGTTTCCGGCCGACATTACGCTGGGAGGCTGGCTTGGCGGTGCCTTGCAATGGCATTTTGCGGCGATGTGGCTGCTGTTCATCAACGGCACGCTGTACTTGACGCTCGCGTGCATCACCGGGCGTATCCTCCGGAAATTTTTTCCAGTCACGCTGGGAACACTCTTGCGCGATGTCTTGGCAGCGTTGCACGGCAAGCTGAGTCACAGCGATCTGAGTGTCTACAACGCGGTCCAGCGCGCAGCCTACCTGGCAGCGATCATCGACCTGATTCTGCTTGTGCTGTCGGGTCTCGCGATCTGGAAATCGGTCCAGTTTCCGCTGCTGCGCACACTGCTGGGCGGCTATGACACAGCCCGTGTCGTGCATTTCTGGGCGATGGCGTTCCTCGTCCTTTTCTTTGTGGTCCACGTCACGATGGCGGCGCTCGTTCCTCGGTCGCTGCTGGCAATGATCCGCGGGCGTTGAAAGGAGAGTCACCATGCCATCGAAGCCCCGCAATGCTGTCACCCGTTATCGCCTGGACCGGCGCGCGCTGGAGATCGACGTGCGCCGTGAACTCGAGATGCCATCGCGGCGCCTGTTCAACCGGCGCATTCTCACGCTTGGTGGTTTGACGATGCTCACTGGCTGCACCCTCGTAGACGACGCCTCGGTCAATGATTTCCTGCTGAAGGTCTCACGCATGAATGACCGTGTGCAGGCCTGGCTGTTTGACCCCAAGCGCCTTGCACCCACCTACACCGAAGCCGACCTAACACGGCCATTTCCCTTCAACGCGTTCTACTCGATGGAGGAGGTGCCGCACGTCGATGCATCGACATACCGATTGACTGTGTCAGGTCTGGTCACCGGTAAGCGGACTTGGACGCTCGACGAACTGTATTTGCTGCCGCACGCCGAACAGATCACACGCCACATCTGCGTTGAAGGATGGAGCGCGATTGGCCGCTGGGGCGGAACACCGTTTGCCCAGTTTCTGCGCCGAGTGGGGGCCGATACGAGCGCCAAGTACGTCGGCTTCAAGTGTGCGGATGATTACTACGAGAGCATCGACATGCCGACTGCCTTGCATCCGCAGACGCTTCTGACGTTCGAGTACGACGGCATGCGGCTGCCTGCCGAATTCGGTTTCCCGATGAAGCTGCGCATGCCGACGAAACTCGGCTACAAGAACCCGAAGCACATCATGGAGATCTTCGTCACCAACACGTTTCCGGGTGGCTATTGGGTTGACCAGGGCTACAACTGGTTCGGTGGGTCGTGAAGGCTTTCTAATTGTCCAGTTCAGGGGCGGGTGCCGACTGGTGCGGCAAGGTCCCAACGTGGCAGTTCCGCCACCACCACCCAGCCTGCAATCTCGCGATCGAATTCGTGACGAATGGGGGCGCTCCGGCTGGTGATTCCGGTAAAGCCGGCATCGGCAAGGCAGCGTTCGATGTAAGTCAGCTTGTGTGCGTAGCGGCCGCTGGGCTGCAGCACGTAATCGGTTCCGTCGCTGCTGGTGTCCAGCGCCTCGAATGTCAGGATCGCATGGCCGGCAGGCCGCAAGGCGGCTGCCATCGCGCTAGCGATGTGTTCCAGCCCTCCGAAGTAGACCAATGTGTCTGCCACGACGATCAGGTCCCATTGGGTGGGGTGGGTACCAAGATATTCACCCAGTTCGGCCTTGACCAATTGGTGGTACAGCCCGGCAGCTTGCGCGAGCGCCAGCATGCCGGCCGATAGGTCGACCCCGGTCAGCGTTCGGGCCACGGGGGCGAGGTGTGGTGCGCACAGGCCAGTGCCGCAGCCGGCGTCCAGCACATCCAGTGAGCCCTGTGGCAAGGCCAACTGACGCAGGGCATCGCCCACATATTCCGGACCGCGGTAGCGCAACCCGGTCAGTTTCTGGTCGAACTGCGGCGCGGCGTCGTCGAACGTCTGCTCCACGAATGCGTCGGCGCAGCGTGGAGGGGTATCGGTGCCTGCGCATGCGGCAAGGAAGTGGCGTGCAATGGGGTTGTCCGGTTCTCTTTCCAGCCAGCGCCGATAGATTTCTGCTGCCTCTGCGTGCCGCCCCAGCCGGTAAAGCGCTACACGGCGTAGTTGTTCCGGCTGGTCGATTTCGGGGCGGGCAAGTATGGCGCGGCAATGGTACAGGGCGGCTTCCTGTGTCTGGCCACGCGCGCTGAGCAGGTTGGCATAGTGTTCCAGTGCGTCGGCAAAGTCGGCGTCGAGGGCGATGGCGTTTTGGAAGGCTGTCGCCGCGTCGTCCGCCATGCCCAGCGCCAGCATGGTCGCGCCCAGGTTGTTCCAGATGAGCTTGTCGTCCGCCTTCAGTTCGAGCGCGTGGATGAACGCCTCGGCCGCTTGGGTCAATTCGCCCCGCTGTACGCGGGCATTGCCGAGTTCGTTGTAGCGCTCGGGACGATCCGGCTGCAGGTGCAGCGCACGTTCGACCAGAGCCATGCCGTCGTCGCTGCGGCCGGTCTGGTGCAGCAGCAGGCCGAGGAAATAAGTGGCATCGGGGTCGTTGTGATGTGCCGCGAGGATGGTGCGGTATGCCGTTTCAGCGGCGCCGAGGTCTCCCGTGCGGTGGCGGGCTAGGGCGGCGTTCAGCGCCTGTGTGATGGCATCTTGCATGAATGTAGGGGGTTGCGGTTGGGCATCGAGAGCGCTACTCACCTCACCACGTCCCGCCGCGCAGCGGTCGATGGTGGCGTGGTGCACATTGGTCGCGGCCGCCGCCGATTCCTGACAAAGAAAGGGCGATTTTGCCAATGAAAATGCGCCCAATAGCGGGTGGAGTGATAGCTAGGCCCTTCAGCATGGCGCTTTCCTTGCATACGTAAGCGGACGGAAATGAAGCGAAGGGTGGAACAGCAAGGACAACGGCGATGCAGACCGTCACGAGAAACCAGCGTGAGCTGGGTCTCGTGATGGATGTCGAGAGCTGCCGGGCAACCTTACGGCCGGTTGTTCTGACCCTCCCGGACATGCCGGCTCAGCAACTGATAGGCTGCGATCGCCACGCACATGGTGAAGAACGCAATCCAAGCGTACGGCCAAAGCAGTGGCAAGCCAGTGAGGATTAAGCCGTCGTTGCCCCCGGGAATCCAGAAACTACCGATGCCCATGAGGGCCCCGCCCAACGCGCAACGACCTATCGCCGTCCCTGTGGGGCGAGCCGGTGCAAAGCGGCCTGCCGTCCATCCTCCCAGGGCTGCCCCGGCAAACAGCGCCAGCAATAGCGGGCCGCGCAGAGCGGCCGCACTCATGCGCTCGAGCGCCCAATCCGCGAGGGTATCGGTGTAGGTCCAGGCGCCAGCCAGTGTCAGCAGGATAATGAAAGTGACTCCGATGACGAGCGTGGCACTGTAGGGATGCCACGCCCGCGCTGCCCAGGTGACCCGTGGCGAGCTCTCTCGATTGCCTACATTGCCAGCCGGACATTTGGCACCGCAGATGAATGTGCGATAGACCGTCCAGGCAACACGTGCGGCGACGACAGCCATCACTGTTGCAGCAGCCCATGCCGGTAGCGATAACGCTGGCGCGGCCTGCTGCAAAGGGGCGTTAGTCATGAAGGGAAAGACATGTGCGGCTAGCCAGCAACCTGCAAGAAATCCCGGCGGCGTAGCAATGTAGGCCCACTCGCCGTTGCCAAAGCGGGCGATAGCACCGAACACGCACGCCCGGTTCACCGCCGCGCCGATGCCAAGCAGCGCCGCCCCTGCCACCGTTAAACCAGTCGATGCGTATCCTTGAGGCATTGGCATCCGCAGGCCGAGCATTTTCAATCCGAGGATGACGGCCAGCACCCATAGAGACGCCTCCAGCATGGCGAGCAGCCGCCCGAAGCGGCGCGTGTCGAGTATTTCTGTCACCGCGACGACTGTGCAGGTTGCGCCGCGCTGAATGGCGTAACCCATCACGCCTGCGCTCAGCAGGCAGACTGATGTCAGCGCAGTCGTCAACATAAAGCCGTTCATCACTGGTTTTACATCACGAGATATCGTGGATCATCACGCCGTCCGTCGGATCCACTGGAGTGGTCCATGGCCGTTGAGCGATGGCACGACAGGCATCGTTGTAGCCGGCTTCCCAGCGCGTGCGAATGCCCTGGCGGGTGAAGTCGATGTCCTTGGACGCGTCCTCTCCAGGCAGGCGTGGCGCGTGCAGGCGCACCAGGTGCATTGTTGTGCCGCATCCCCAGGCCGCAAGCTCGCGGATGGCGGGGTCGTCGCGCAGCTTCGGGGGCAAGCGCTTGCTCATCTCGCGAATGATGTGACGCAACTTGTGGATTTGCTGTTGACGCTGCACGTGGCTTGTGTCGCGGGTGGAGAACTGGATGTCCTTCTGTCGCTCGCTGATTTGCGCCAAGCTCTGCGGTTCACTGGCGTGCGGTGTCCACAATTGGATGGCGAAGATGGTGGAGTCACGGCGCGGGTTGTCATCCAGCACGACTTCCACAGGCGTGTTGGAATAAATACCGCCGTCCCAATAGGGCTCGCCGTCCACGCGCACAGCAGGAAACGCAGGAGGCAAAGCACCGGAGGCCATCACGTGCTCAACGCGCAGAGGCTCATGGCGGCTGTCGAAATAGCGCATCACGCCCGTATTGGCGTTGACCGCCCCTACCGTCAGGCGATGGTCGCGCTGAGCCAGGTAATCGAAGTCCACCAGGTCCAAGAGTGTTTGGCGCAGCGGCGCCGTGGTGTAGTAGGCGGCGTGGTCGATACCCACGGCAGCAAACTGTCCCAACATCGCAGCGGGGTTAGGCGCGAAAAAAGCGGGGAGTCCGCGCGTGAACGTTCCCAGGTTGGTGAACGTGTTGCCCAGTAGGCTCGCCCAATAGCTTTGCAAGTCCGTTTGCTGGATTTCCGTACGTTCCCAGAAGGCGTGCAACTGCTCCATTCGGCGCTCGGGCGGGTTTCCCATGATGATCGCGCCGTTGATCGCGCCGATCGATGTGCCAACTATCCAGTCCGGCTCAATACCCGCCGCGTGCATAGCCTGGTACACGCCCGCTTGGTATGCGCCCAGCGCTCCCCCGCCTTGCAGCACTAGCACCGTTTGTCCGAGGGGCGATTGAGCGCCGATCCGCCGCACATTGTCGGGAGCGACGGGAGCCGTGGGAGCTGTCTTGGTTGCCATGATGTCTCCATGCGGTCCGACCGCCGTCGATGGGCATTACCACGCCCGTCATGGAGGCCGCCGCATCCCCTGCGAGAAACGCCGTAAGCGCGGCCACCTGATCGATGGTCAAGAATCTCTTGGACGGCTGAGCCTTGAGCAACACCTCGTCGATAACCTGCTGCCCGGTGGTGCCGCGCGCTTTAGCCGTACCGGTGA
>NZ_ASZV01000009.1:0-100956 GCF_000442475.1 Ralstonia sp. AU12-08
TGGCTTGTTGTTTCATTTGCGTTCTCCTTGATTGACCAGGTGTCATTGACGGGGGAGGGCGTGATTGCCCTGCCTTTACCGTGCGGCGCGCTGCGGCAATGCGCAAACGCGTTCCGTGCAACTTGGTCGCCGCACTGACAGATTCCTGATACGGAGAACGAAAAAATTTTTCTGAAGGTGAGAAACGGCGTTGCCGTTGAAAAAAGGCGGCCTTGAATCGGCCATCTTATGCGATTGCGCTGACCGCAGCCGGAGGCCGCTCGAGCAATGCGATGTCGTCGACTTGTCTCTTCAGAGGCAAGCGACGACTGAGTACTCCGCATGTCTGGTGGCAGTGAACGCCGTCTCCTACGCATACCGGGCGGCAGGAGTCGCGCTGGACAGGTGCGAGAACATCGCCTGCCGCGCGGCTTCATAGGCATCCCACTCTTCGCGGGGCTGCAATGACGGGATCGTCACCAGTTCACGCTGGTCAAATCCGACCAAGGCGGCGTCGACCATATCAGTTGCCGACATGACGATTTCCTTGGGCAGGTTTTCCAGCGGAAGGCCGCCGATCTGCCAGAAATCGGTGGCGGTGGCACCAGGTAGCACAGCTTGCACCTGCACGCCCTTGTCTGCGAGTTCATGGTGCAACGACTGGCTGAAGGCAAGCACAAACGCTTTGCTGCCGCCGTAGACGCCGTTGAGCTGTTCCGGCCGGATGGCGACGATGGACGCGATATTGATGAGGGCGCCCTTGCCGCGTGCGACAAAGCCTGGCACAGCGGCGTACGTCAGCCGCGTGAGCGCGGTCACGTTCAAGTCGATCATCCGCGTCATTGCATCGACATCGCTGTCGAGCAGCGGCGTGTGCGTCCCCACGCCCGCGTTGTTGACGAGCAGGGTGATGCTTGCGTCTTGCTTGAGCTTGGTCTCGACGGCCGCTAGCGCTGTGCGGTTGTTGAGGTCGGCATCGACAATCTCGACACTGCGCTGCGTGTCATTGGTGATGCGATCGGCCAGTGCGGCCAGGCGGTCGCGGTTGCGTGCGACCAGGATCAGGTCGTAGCCCCGGCGGGCGAGGCGGTCTGCGTAGACGGCACCGATGCCCGACGATGCGCCAGTGATCAGGGCCGTACCTTGATGTGCTTGGGTCATGACGTCACTCCGTTATGAAGCGGGTTGATGAATGCGTGAATGCATTCTGGCTTCGATTGGTCATGGCTGAAATGACGTATATAGTCATGATTCAGGACACGGCTTGACGGAGGACGGATATGCACCGAATCGGCTTTCTGATCAGCGATGGCTTTCAGATCATGGCGCTGGCTAGCCAGTCCGTGTTCGAGTACGCCAACATGACGGCCGGTGAGCCGTTCTATGTACTTGGCAACTTCTCTGTCAGCGGCGCAGAGGTGCGCTCGTCGCTCGGGTTCTCGGTCGGCACGCGAAGTTTGCGCGGCAGGGGCGATGTCGACACGTGGATGGTCGCTGGCGTCAATGACCCGGTCAGTTCACCAGCCCCTGCCGAAGTCGTCTCGTTTCTGCGCAAGGGTGCCAGCCGTGCCAGGCGTATTGCGGGCATTTGCACCGGCGCCTTCGTGCTGGCGGAGGCGGGTTTGCTGGCGCAGCGTCGCGCCACCACGCATTGGGCGTACGGGCGGGAAATGCAGAGGCGTTTTCCAGACATCCACCTTGAGGAAGACCGCATCTACATCGTCGACGGCCCGATCTGGACGTCTGCCGGCATGACGGCTGGCCTGGATCTGGCGCTGGCGATGGTGGAGAAGGATCTGGGCGCGGACATGGCCCGCTCTGTGGCGCACAAGCTGGTCATGCATCAGCGCCGGGCGGGCGGTCAGTCGCAGCATTCTGAAATGCTCGATCTCGCGCCAAAGTCGGATCGGATCCAGAATGCACTGAACTATGCGCGTCGGAATTTGCACCGTTCTCTGACCGTGGAAGAACTGGCCGAGACCGTGCATTTGAGCCCGCGCCAATTCAGTCGCGTGTTTGCGCTGGAAACGGGGCAGTCGCCCGCCAAGGCGATCGAGGGGCTGCGGCTGGAGGCCGCTCGGCTGATGGTCGAGCAAGGCCGGCATCCGCTGGATGTCATTGCCAGGGAAACCGGCTTCCGAGATCGCCGCCATATGCGTGAGGCGTTCATGCGTGGATTTGGCCGTCCACCTCAGGCGGTGCGGCGCGATGCGCGCACGGGGGACTGAGGTCATGTCATCGGCCCGGTCAGTCTGCGCGCCAGACGTTACCGCGCGGACCAGCTACGCAGGCGCTCAATCAGCCAGCGACCCGCAGGCCCAGGCGGCGATGCCGTCGGATAGACCGCCGACATCTCTATGGCAAATCCGCCAGGCGGCACTTCATCAATCTTCACTTCAACTAGGCGACTCGGCTCAAGATCGGCTTGAACGGCGTGCAAGGGCATGCCACCCGAGTCTTTTTGGGTTTGTATCGCCTGACGTTGTTTATTTTCGCGCCAGCGGTATCTGCAGGTTGGTCGGCCGGTTCTGCTCGGTGTCGAACCCGCGTCCGTCAACGTTGCGCGCACCCCAGAACAACAGGCCGTGCGCCAGGTACACCAGGTCGTACTCCATGAAGTGCTTTCCCGCAGCCAACCCAAAAGGCGCGAAGCTCTTGCCGAAGATGCTCTGCGTCTGACCTGACTCCCACTTGGCATAGCCCTGCGCAGCGATCTGGTTGAGCACATCTGCAAAGCCTGGCTGAAGGGGCGTCACCTCGTACGCCTCGTCTGCAATGAAATCCACCTTCTGCGCACCCGGGGCGATCGGGTGCGCCCCCTGCCAGAACATATGCCCCCGGATGAAGATGCGGGCCAGCGGTACCTGACCATACGGATCGACAAAGTTGGTGACGGCCAGCTCGAATCTGTCGCCCGGCAGCACGGTGAAGTCTCGCCGCAGGTAGAACGGTTTGAGCGTGCCGTCCGGGTTCTTCTGCGCGCTTGGGCGTACCTCGGGGGCGATGCTCATCCAGTTGCCGAGCAATGCGCTGCGGATGTCTTCGAGAGTCATGGCGGTTCTTCCTTTCTCAACAGATGGCGTGGCGAATGAAGATGGCATCACGTGGATCTATGACGATTGTCATAGTTGAATTCACTATGATGGTCTTCATAGTCCTTGTCAACCCAGGAAAGAATGGAGGTGCCCGATCATGGCGGGTGAGATGCGAGAGCGCATGGTGGAGGGGGCGATGGGCCTGCTGGCACAACGGGGCCTGCACGCGACGTCGTTCTCGGAAGTACTGGCAGCCACGGGGGCGCCGCGCGGTTCGCTGTACCACCATTTCCCGGGCGGCAAGGACGAGTTGATGGCTGCCGCAGTCGACCGCGCAGGCGCTGTGCTGGTTGACGCGCTGGAAAGCACGGCTGGCATGCCGGTTGACGCCGTGGTCGAGCGCTTTCTCGCCATCTGGCGTTTCGTGCTGACCCAGTCGCAGTGCGAATCGGGGTGCGCCGTGCTGGCCGTGACTGTGGCAACGGATTCCGCCGAGTTGTTGTCGCACGCGACCACGGTTTTCCGCGCCTGGCGTGAGCGCCTGGCGCAGTTGCTGCGGCGGAGTGGGTTACCGGCAGCCGCGGCCAAGCGCTTTGCCACCGTCATGATCGCCTCGGTAGAGGGGGCGGTTGTTCTCAGCCGGGCGGAGCGGAGCCTTGAGCCCTTCGAGATCGTGGCCACGCAGTTGATGGAGCAGGCGCATACCATGGTGGTGGCCAAGTCGAAAGGCTGAGGTGCGGCCTGCGTATCTAGCGTCGGGGCAGTCTATCCAGGCCGTGCACCCGAGCGCGTCTTCTGTCGTAGAACAACCTAACAAGACAAACAGATGACTGTCTTCATTGCAGTGCCCGCACCATCCGGCAACAGACCAGGCATGTCGTCTGGCACGAGGGGCAACGGAGGCATTCGGCGCCAGCGATTCCCGCTACGCAACGCCCTGATGTCGACCGCACTTGCGCTGGGGTTGCTGCAGGCGGCTGGACTGGCCGCTGCCTCGACCGGCCAGGCCACCACCTGCGAAACCTGGGTAGGTGACTTTGCCACCAAGCAGGGAGCCCCCGCATTTTTCCGGATCGAGTACAACGACAAAGGCTTTGTTGCGCACACCAAACAGGCAGACGGCCGTTGGAGTGCAGAGACCGTCGAATTGGTGGACGTGACCCACAAGCCGGAGTTGGAGATCGCCTTTGCTCACGGTTGCGTACTGGCTGGCGCGGGAGCGCTGCTGATCGAAGCCCCGAAGGGCACGGCCTACCAGGCCACGTCGATCACCGGGCGCAACTTCAGCACGTATCACATGGGTACGGATGCGCTGATGCTGGTCATGCAGGGCTTCCAGGTCGACGGGCGCGATCTTTATCGTGTGGCGGCCGAAGGCGCGTCGCCGGCACCGCTGCCGCCACTGCCTAAGGCGATCCCGGGCAAAGAGGCGTCGAGTTTCGTTTGCCCAGGTATGCGCCCGTCGGCCATCACCCAGGCCGCCTTCGATGCTTTGCCTGCCGACTACCGCAAACGCTTCGACGGACTGGAGGCCATTCGGCAAGCCGAGGTGGTCTGCGGCCAGCGCCTCGACAATCTGCTCAGCCTTGACACGTTCACCAGCGTTGATTTGCACGCGGACCGCGCAGCCACGCTCGCGGAGGCGAAGATCCTGCTCAAGGCGGAGGAGGTGCCCCGCGACGAGGCAGGCAAAGACACATGGTGGCCGGCCGCACGCCACTGGTTGATGCGCAACACGCCGCTGTTCGATACCGACCCGCCTGTGCCGCTTCAGGCCGAGTATTTCGCCGCATTCAACGAAGGCATCCTGCCGCGTCTGCCCAAGGCCCCGGCTGACGATGCCCAGAACGTGAAGGATGTGGTTCGGTACACGCTGGCCATGCCGCAGGCGCAGGCGACCTACGCGCTCGCCGGGTTGCAAGCACTGGGCGCGTTGGATGCCCAGGTATCCGGTGGCACGGTTGCCCATGCTGTGTTGCCGTGGGCACTCGAGCCGCAGGTTGCCGACGCCGTATTCGAGACAATTTTCAAGGCCGCCAAGGTGCAGCCGCGCGACGCTGTCACGCTGTTCTTTTCGGTCATCGACACGAAGAACGCGGTGGGTGTGAACCGCCTGCTCAAGCATGGTTTTGATTCGCGTGATGCGAAGGTGCTGTTGCGCGCGCGTGGGCAGCCAGCGCTCTATGCGACCTTGCTGGACGCCGCATTTCAACGTGCCACGCCTGCCGGAGGCAAGCTGCCGGCAGACGTAGTGGATCCGCTGGTTCAAGCTGAACTGCGCAATGGCAAGACGATCGACTGGAACGCCGTCGAGCCGCTGCTCAAGCATGGCGGGGACGTGTCTCGCAGCTTTATCACGGGTGTGGAGCGTGACAATGCGTCGCTTGCCTTCTTTGCCCGCAGTGCACCAGACAAGTTCCTGGACATGCTCAACCACGGCTTGCGCGTTGACTTGCCGTATCCGGTTGGCGGCAATGCGCTGCTGACCCGCTATCTGCGGCTGAACATTGCCTGGATGCCGGAGGGGCCGAGGCCCGATGTGGTTGAAGCCATGCTCAAGCGCTACAACAATGCCGCAACCGGCAAGCCATGTACCGACTGTGCGTACGACCCGCTGGGCATTGCACTCGGTAATCAAGGCCCCAACAGCGTTGCGGTGCTCAAGGTGCTGCTGCGCTATGGTGTCGACCCCAACGTGCTCGACACCAAAGGGTTTCCTGCGTTCACCTACGCGATCATGGATGACCGTGTCGACATGCTCGACGCCATGATGCAGGGCCCCAAGGCGCTCAATCTGAAGCTGACCGATCCCAATGGTTTCAGCTTGCTGGCGCTGGCGCGCTGTTACGACGCCAGCAAAGCGGCGGACTGGCTAAGCCAGCATGGCGCGGGCCAGCCGGATCAGGGCTACGCCGCCTGTCGCGAAGGCCTTGCTGCGCAACGCAAGAAGGGCTGATCGCCGGAATGCAACCCGCTTGGGTTGGCAGAGGTCGGTGCACACGTGCAAGACACCTCTGCCAGCGCGTCTGTACTCAGTTTTTGTGGCTGCCGAATCGACGCCCTTGGTCGAACAGCGTTGCGACAGCAACCATCAGACCAGAGCAGACCAGGATCACAACGACACCACCTGTGGCATGCGTTGTCGATTGGGCAACCATCGACAGCGCCCACAGTGGTGCCAGCCCGCCCGCCAGGGCGGTGCCGATCTCGCGGCCTGAACCGACGCCAGTCGAACGGTTCTGCACGGGAAACTGGCGGCTCAGGAAAGACCCCTGCGGTGCGAACATCATCGGTGCCAGAACGCCGGTGCCAATGACCATGGCCCAGTAGATCGCCGTGCTGGCACCCGTGCCCAGCAGCGAGAGGAAGGGATAGGCAAACAGCGCCGACAGCATGCCGCCCACCATCAGCACCTTCTTGCTGCTGAACTTGTCGCACATCCAGCCGAAGAACGGCACCGTGACAATGGCGACCAAGCTGGCCAACGTCACCGACAGCGATGTCACGCTGGCAGATACGCCCTTGAACTGCGTGAGGTAAGCCAGAGAGAACGTCTTGAAGATGTAGCTGATGGCGTTGTATCCAACGGCGATAAAGAACACCACGCCAAGGCCCTTGAGATGCGAGGTCAGCAGATCGCGAAGGGGCTTTTCCTGACGATTGGTCTCTTCAAAAGAGGCGTATTCCGGGGTTTCGGGCAGGCTCTTGCGCACCCACATCCCGACCAGCACCAGGACAAAGCTCAGGAGGAAAGGAATACGCCATCCACCCGCGAGCAGGAATTGATCGCCAGCCATTGTGAGCAGGTAGACGGTCAGCGACGAAAGCAGCAGGCCCAGATTCAAGCCCAACGCCGGCCACGATCCTTGGCGGCCCTTGCGGTTCTCTGCGGCGTGTTCGTATGAGGTGACGGCGGCGCCGGCCAGCTCGGCTCCGGCGCCCAAGCCCTGAACAATGCGGATCAGCACCAGCAGCAGCGGCGCCCAGAAGCCGATAGAGGCATAGGTTGGAATCAGGCCGATGGCCGTCGTGCACAGTCCCATCAGGCAGAACGTGACGAACAGCATCTTCTTGCGACCGTATTTGTCACCGAAGTAGCCGAAGAACACGCCACCCACCGGCCGGGCGACAAAGCCGATTGCAAAGGTGGCGAATGCTTGCAGCGTGGCGTTTGTCGGGTTGGAGGTATCAAAGAAGATCTTGCTGAAGACGATCGACGCCATCGTGGCGTACAGATAAAAGTCGTACCACTCCAGCATGGAGCCAACGATCGTGGCTGCCGCAACTTTCCTCAGTCGTGTCTTGCTGTCATCAGGAGTTTCAGGGCGCAGTGCTTGCATTGTGTCTCTGTTTTTAGTGTGTGTTTTTATCATTCCGGGCGGAATGGATCTGTCGTTGCCTGTCTTGTCGACGGACAGCCTCAGGGGGCCGCTCAGGCGCGGCGGCGCACGATGTGCTGTGGCCCAAGCTCGGCGCAGCGCGTTACACCCAACATGGCCAGGTTACGGTCGACTTCATCACGCAGCAGGCCGATGGCGTGGGCCACGCCGGCCTCCCCCGCCACGGCAGCGGCGTAGTTGAAAGGGCGGCCCACGAGGACCATGCGTGCACCCAGCGCCAAGGCTTTGAGCACATCTGAGCCGCGCCGGAATCCGCTATCGATGAGCACCGGGTAATCGGGGCCCACGGCGGCCACCACGGCTTCAAGAACGCGCATGGGCGAGGCCGCGCCGTCGAGTTGCCGGCCGCCGTGGTTGGACAGCACGATGCCATCGGCGCCCACGCGTCGGGCTTCCAGTGCATCCTCCACGCTGAGCAGGCCCTTGACCACCAGCGGCCCCTTCCAGCGGCGGCGAATGGCTTCAATGTGGCGCCAGGTCAGATGGTCGCGCGCCGAAAAATCGCGCAGCACGGTGGACGACATGATGGGCGCCCCGCGTGTGGCGAACGAGTTCTCGAAATGCGGCATGCCGTGGCGCAGCAGCGTGCGCAGGAAGGTGCCTGCCACCCAGCCCGGCCGCACCATGCCGTCCCAGGCCAGGCGAAGGCTCGGGCGCAGCGGGGTGGAAAAGCCGGTGCGGATGTTGTTCTCCCGGTTGGCCGAGATGGGGATGTCCACCGTCACCATCAGCGTGCTGAAGCCGGCGCGCTCCACGCGGTCGATCAGCGCGTCGATACGCGCCTGGTCGCCCGGTATGTAAGCCTGGAACCAGGTGGCCGGGCTTTCGCGCGCCACCTCTTCCATGGGGATCAACGATGTCCCGCTCATGATCGACACGATGCCCGCCCGTTGCGCCGCGCGTGCCAGGACCAGATCGCCGCGGTAGGTCGTGAGCGCATTGATACCCATTGGCGCAATGCCGAACGGGCTGCTGTAGCACTGGCCGAACAGCTCCACCGCCTGCGAGCGCTTCGAGACATCGCGCAGCACCCGGGTCGAGAACGCGTAGTCGTCAAACACCGCCCGGTTGTCGCGCAGCGAGGCGTTGTCCTCGGCGGCGCCGGCGATATAGCCAAAGATGGGCCGGGGCAGGCGCCGACGCGCTGCAGCTTCGAAGTCGTGCAGCGACAGCATGTTGCGCAGCGCGGCGGGCAGGGTGACGGATGAGGGTTCAGCGTAGGAAGCCATGGGGGAATGCGGTTCACTCCAAGAAGCTGCGACACTGTAGGGCGATGGTTTTGCGAATTAAAGCGAAATATTTAGAATGACTATGTTCGCTTTTATGAAACGAAATCACGATGCCTCAACCGTCGATCAAGCAGCTCGAAGCCTTCTGGTGGGCCGCAACCTGCGCCAATTTCGCCACGGCGGCCGAGCGCGTGCACCTGTCGGTGTCATCGCTGTCCAAGCGCATTGCTGAACTTGAAGCCACGCTGGGCCAGTCGCTGTTCGACCGCAGCGGCCACCGCGCTGCACTCACCGAGGCGGGCGAGCGCCTGCTGCCCGCCGCGCTGGGTGTGCTCAATGCCATGGCGGCACTCGGCCAGACGCTGGATGCACGGGCCGAACTCACGGGTCACTGCCGCTTTGGGGTGGGTGATCTTTCAGCGCTGACCTGGTTGCCCGCCTTTGTGGCGGCAGCGCGGCAGGCACATCCGCAACTGGGGTTGGAGCCCTATGTGGACGTGGGAGGCGTGTTGGAGCGCCGCCTGGCCGACGGCGAACTGGACTTTGCGGTGATTGCGGGCCGATCCTCGCGCAGTGAACTGCTGTCGCAGCCCGTGGGCGCTGCGCACTTTGCCTGGGCCGCCGCGCCCAGCCTGCCGGGCGCGGGCCGCCTGGGTGCGGTGGCGCTTCTGCAACGCCACCCGCTGGTCACGCTGCCTGCCGGAGCGGGCACCACACGGCTGCTGGATGATTGGTTGCTGGCCAACTGTGCGACGGTGCAAGAGCGCATCGTATGCAACAGCTGGGGCGCTGTGGCGGGCATGCTGCGGCAAGGCGTGGGGGTGGGTTTTCTGCCTGCGTACTGGGTGCGTGCGCTGAACTTGCGCGCGGTGGGTGCACGCACGCCGCTGGCACCGTTGCATTACGCCTTCCAGTGGCGGCGCGGAGACGCCCGCGCGCTGATCGCGGCCATGCAGCCATTGGCACAGGCCCAGGTGGATTTTTCCGTTGCCCCCGCATTTGCTGGGGCGATGAGCCTGTGACGCGCTAAAGGCGCCTGCAACTTGCCAGCGCAAGCGCTATCCACGCCCAGGTGCATACGCTTAAAGCGATGCCCGCTCCAGAAACTTCCTGATCTCACGAGAGTAAGCGCCAGGATGCGAGAACCGGAACATGTGGCCGGTGCGCGGCATGACGACTTCCTGCGCGCCCTTGATGCCGTTCAGGAGGAGCCCCGCGGCTTCTTTGCCGATCAGCTTGTCTTCCTCGGGCGTCAGGATCAGCGTGGGGACGTTGATCTTCTTCAACTGGGCCGTATAGTCCGCTGTCTCGATCGAGCGGATGCGGTTGACGTAGGCTTTGTGGGGCGTCTCCTTGATGAAGAAGGCGCGACTCTTTCCAGTAGACCAAGGAATCTCCCCCTCCTTGTCAAAGGTCGAAGCCAACTGCGCTGCATGGAACCGAAGGGTCGTCTGCCGGTAAAACGGCCCGGGAAAGAAGGGTGCAAGCCCCGCCAGCGTCTTGAGCAAGGGCGATGTGATCGGGCTCTTGGCAAAACCACCGGAGATCACCAGGCCCTGAAGGCCTTTCGGCTGCCGCGTCGCCACCGCGATTGAGGAGACCGCGCCGTATGAGTCGCCAACCAGCACGTAGCGCTCGAGGTCCTTCACCTGGTCAAGGATGAAGTCGGCCAATCTTTCCAGTTCGCGCACGTCGTCCGGCAAACGTAAGGTGCGCATGGCGCGACCCTGCAAGCCGCTCAACTGGTCAAGCTGCCACGGGGCCCCGGCAAAGCAAGGGATCATGACCAAGGTGGGCTCTGCTTTCATGGGGGGACTCCTGGTGGGGCTGAATCAACGATGCCCCAACTCTAGGAGGACCGCGGCAATCGATCCAATGGCATCGACACAGCATGTCGATGCACGAGATGCATGGTCCGTCGCCCCCGCCCGCAGCAAGCCCCTGCCGATGTTCAGCCCGCGATCATCATGTTCGTCAACCACGCAACGGCGGGCTCGTTGGCGCGCCCTCGGGCTCGAATCACGAGTACCTCCCAGGTGGGGAGTGCCAAGGGCAATTCAAAAAGGCTCAGCTGCGCGGTCTCCTGCATTTGCAATGCGATTCGCTCGGCAACCACGGCAATCGACTGTGAGGCGCCGACCATGAACGGAACCGCCAGAAAGCTCGGGCAGGTGACGGTCACCTTGCGGCTACGGCCGAGACTCTCCAGCGCATCGTCGACGGCGCCCCGTGTATCGCCGCGCGGCGACACCAGAATGTGGGGCAGTCGAGCGAAGTCATCCAGATCCATGTGCAGCTTCTTGCCGCGCTTGATCAGAGCCGGGTGGCCCTTGCGCGCGATGCCGATGAAGCGTTCCTTATGGACCAGCTGGCAATCAAAGCGCTGTGGGATCTCGGCGAAGGAGCCCGACCCCAGCACGATGTCGAGTTCGCCGGCGTCCAGCATGCGCAGCGCGGATTCGCTATCGGCTGGCCTGAGCTTCAGCACGGCGTCTGGCGCGGCGGCCTGGATCTTGGCCAGAGCAGGGGCGATGACGGTCAGTACGGCGTGATCGGTGGCTGCCACCGAGAGCGTCGCCTGCAAACGGCCTGGATCGAACGGGCCGCGCGGGCTGGCCACGAGCCTGATCGACTCCAGCACCGCCGCCACTCTCGGCATCAACTCCACGGTCAGCGGCGTCGGCTCGATCCCGCGGGGGTTACGAATGAAAAGCGGATCATCAAAGGCTGTGCGCAGCCGCGATAGGGCGTGGCTGGTTGCGGATTGGGACAAATGCAATCTTTCTGCCGCGCGGCCGACGTGCCTTTCGGCCCAAAGCGCCTCAAGCACGACCAGCAGGTTGAGATCGAAACGCGTCAGATCCAGGGGCTTCATGCTGTGTTCGCCTCGTTGTTCATCACTTGAAGCACGGAGCGTTTGTGCGGCCTTTTTTTGGGCATCAAAGTCATCGGGATCTTGGAGGGGGGATCGGCGGCACCCGGCGTAACCGGCGTCACGATAGCTGGAGCACCTCGCAACGCGCAGCACAGATCCGAAAAATTCAGTCTGTCAGACAGGGGGCTTATAACTTATTGATTTATAAGGGATCGTTTTGCTCAGGGAAAGCGCGATAAGTCTGTCGGGCCCCAGCAGTTGGGCTCCGCGGCACCTCCAGATGCGGTGTCTTTTGGCCCCTTGAAATTTCCGCGTGCCTCCCTATTTTAGGTTTCGTCAATGCAGTCGCGGTTCTCGCGCTGCGTGTTTCGATTTGTTTGTCAGTGGCCTGCCACGGATGGATGAACTGGAGCGCGTAGTTCGGTTCAGTCTCCGTGCAGGCTCGCCTTTAGGAGCCAGCTATGAGCGATCTGTTTTTTGGCACCGATCTGCTGGGCGAATTTGACCGCCTGCAACGGCAGATGGCCAGCCTCTTTGCGGGGGGACCCGCAAGCCTGCGCGCAACGCGCATCGGCACCTTCCCTCCTGTCAACATTGGCAGCACCGACGACGCCGTCGTCATCGTCGCATTTGCTCCGGGGCTCGATCCCGCGCAAATCGATGTCTCGATCGACAAGGGGCTGCTGAGCATCAGTGGTGAGCGCAAGCGGCCCGATATCGAGCTTACGGAGGACACGCGCGTCTACGCCGACGAGCGCTTCGTGGGCCCCTTCCGCCGCGTGATCGAACTGCCACAGGACGTCGACCCGGAGAAAGTCAATGCTCGTTATGTCAACGGCTGTCTAACGATCACTGTCGGCAAGTCTGAGGCGTCAAAGCCTCGCCAGATCACCGTGCAAGGCTGAGCCACGCCTTGCAGACCAAAGACGGAGCACATCATGAATGAGACAACCCAATTGACCACGCAATCGCAGCCGGGCAATGCGGCTGCTTCACGGCGGCAGGCGGAACAGGGCGCTACGAGGCAGACACCGCTGGCGCCACCAGTCGACATCTTTGAGAACAAGCAGGGGATTCTTGTGTATGCCGATCTGCCAGGCGTACCGCGCGAGAAGCTGGATATTCGGGTACAAGACGGCACGCTCACGATCGATGCGGAACTGATGGTGCCCACACCGCCCGGTCTGCGTTTGCAGCATGGCGAAGTCCGGCACCCGCATTTCTCGCGCACCTTTGTGCTCAGCCCCGACTTTGATGCGTCGCGCATCGATGCTCAACTGCGCGACGGTGTGCTCAAGCTGACGATTCCGCGCCGCGACGAAGCCAAGCCACGGCGGATCGAGGTCCACGTCGGCTGAGCCGATCACGCGCCGTGGTTTTTTTTTCAGAAGCGGGCGCGTTCGCGCCTGCTCTTGATTCCATGCGCCGGTTATGCCGGTGTTGCTGGGGGAGCACCCCTGGTGGCCAGTGCGTCACCTGGGCGGGCCGCGCAAGGCAGTCAGCGCGTGCTGCGTCATGATCAGCAATGCAATGGCAACGGTGTTGCGCGGCCAGAACGCACGTGCCGCAACTGGTCATTGGTCCTGCGAAATAACAACTCAAATCTGACTCAACTGCACTGAGTCACCGCGTTTTGCGCTTCATTTCGTTGACGATATCGGTTGTACAGCGTTTCATAGTGAGTACACGGCACTGCTAGGAGATGAGTGTGCAGCACGAAGACAACGCAACGCCCCGGTATCGCAGCGGAACCGCCGCCCGCATGGCCAAGATGCCTGTATCCACGCTCCGCGTGTGGGAACAGCGCTACGGCGTGATCTCGCCGGCTAAGTCGGAGTCCGGACAGCGGTTGTATTCCGGGGAGGACGTCAAACGGCTCACGCTCCTGAGGTCTCTTGTGAATCAGGGGCACGCCATCGGTGCGATCGCGCATGCTGCCAGCGCCGAGCTTGAGCAACTGCTCGAAACATCCAGCGCGGCTGAAGCGCCTCAGCCACCCCAAGCCCACGCAGTCATTTCGCTTGCCGTCTGCGGCTCACTATTGGCGGAGCGCGTGCGGCGCAGGAAAGGCACCCTTGCGTCGCTGGGTCTCGATCCGATTACCGAGCTGCCAGCCATCGACGGACAGACGCCGCTGGAGCCACCGCCGCACACAGACGCATTGATTGTGGAAGCCGCGTCGTTGCAGCCCGAAACGGCCGAAGCCATACTGGCTGCGGCACGCAGCTCGGGCGCCAGCGCCGTTGGCGTGATCTATAGCTTCGGCACGGTGCGCTCCACCGACATGCTTCGTGCTGCAGGCGTGCGGCTGTATCGAGAGCCAAACGCACATAGCGAACTCGATCAGATCCTGCAGGAACTCTCGCAACTGGTGCGTGTGGACGCGGTCTACGCAAAGCTGCAGCCCTTGCGGCGTAACGCGCGCCGCTTTACGGACCGCCAGCTAGAGATTTTTGCCAACGCGTCGCAGACAATCGCTTGCGAATGCCCGCGCCACCTTGTTGCGCTGATCCGCCAGCTCGATGCATTCGAGCGCTTCAGCGATGGCTGCGCGGTGCGGTCTTCGCTCGACGAACAACTCCATCGGCACCTCGGCGATGTCGCCAACCGCGCCCGGCTGATGCTTGAAGACGCGATGGAGTTCGCCATTCGCGCGGAAACGATGCATCCACCTGCGAGTTAGCTACGTATACGTTGCTCAGGAGCCCACCTGAGCCGCCATGGGTGGTAAGTGCGCCGCCCACTTTCGGAGGCAATTCAATGAAGCTCACTTTAGACCCGCCCGGACTTGCCGGGGCGGTAGGTAGCGTGCCGCTCTCTGTCCGGATCCGGGAGCGATTGATGAGCGCCGGCCATCGCTTTCATGCGAACGACAACATCGCCGCCTACCTGCGCGATGGCGAGCTCGATCTTCTCCAGGCAGAAGTTGAGGAGCGTCTGCAAGCAGTGCTGCGCGCGCTCGTCATCGACGTGGAGCAGGACCACAACACCCGGGAAACCGCTCGCCGTGTGGCCAAGATGTTCGTGCGAGAGGTCTTTGCGGGGCGCTATGTCGCGGCGCCTGAGGTGACGGCGTTCCCGAATGTGGAGCGGCTCAATGAACTGATGGTTGTGGGGCCGCTGCGGGTGCGCAGCGCATGCTCGCACCATCTGTGTCCGGTGATGGGGCGCGCGTGGGTCGGCGTCATGCCCAGTCAAGATTCGCAGCTGATCGGGCTGTCCAAGTACGCACGGCTGATCGACTGGGTCATGAGCCGCCCGCAGATCCAGGAAGAGGCCATCAAACAGATTGCCGACTTGCTGGAAGAGCGGATGGCGCCCGATGGTCTGGCTGTGGTTCTGGAGGCAGAACACTACTGCATGCACTGGCGCGGCACGAAAGACGACCAATCGCGCATGGTCAGCAGCGTGATGCGCGGCGTGTTTCTGACAGACCCGAACCTGCGGCGCGAATTTCTTGCGCTGCTGCCCGGCCGTAGCCAGGGGTGAGTATTCAACGACGCAAAGAGGCTCCCTTGAAGATTCACCCTTTTCCTGCGCAGCCCCTTGCGGTCATTGGCCGCATCCATTGGCGGGCCCGTCGCCCGCGGATCAAGGGCGTGCCGTTCTTGCGCCGCGATGCTCGCGACAAGTCGTCTCTGGAGAACTTCCGATGACCGCCACGCAGTCCCTTGCCTGGGTACCGTCCCATGTTCCCGCCGCAGGGCGTCTTTTCGTGGCGCTGGCCGGTCGGTTGCGGCACGGCTTCTTCCACCTTGTCACGCCCGACGGCGAGATGCACATCGGTAACGCCGGCTCGCCGCTGGTCGCCGATCTGCGCATCCTGGACTGGCGTGCCTGTGCACGCATCTTGCGAAGCGGCGATGTGGGTTTTGCCGAGGCCTATCGCGACGGATGGATCGATTCGGGCAACCTGACGAGTCTGCTGCGTTTAGCGATCGTCAACGCCGCCACGCTAGACCAAGCAATCTTCGGGAATGCGCTTGCGCGCTCGCTCCTGCGCCTGCGCCACCTCCTGCGCAGGAACAGCCGCCGTGGCAGTCGCCGCAATATCCACTTGCATTACGACCTGGGTAACGATTTCTATCGGCTCTGGCTGGACGAGGGCATGGCGTACTCGTCGGCGTGGTTCAACGGCAACGTACACGGCAGTCTGGCCGATGCGCAGACTGCCAAGTATCAGCGCGCATGCGATCTGCTGAGGGTCGGGCCGGGTATGGATGTGCTTGAGATCGGTTGCGGCTGGGGCGGTCTCATGGAGATGGCCTGTGGGCGGGGCGCGCGTGTGCATGGCATCACGCTGTCAGAAGAGCAGCGCCGCTACACGGCAGCGCGCCTTGCTGGTGAGCCGCAGGCCCGCGTCGAGCTGCGCGATTACCGTGATCTTGATGCCGCGTACGACGCCATCGCCTCGATCGAGATGTTCGAGGCGGTGGGCGAGTCCTACTGGGCAACCTATTTTCAGACGCTGGCGCGCTGTCTACGCCATGGCGGTCGGGCCTTGGTACAGAGCATCACCATTGATGCGGCGCATTTCGAGCGCTACCGCTCCGGCACCGATTTCATTCAGCAGTTCATCTTCCCGGGTGGCATGTTGCCCAGTCGCGAGCGCTTTATCCGCCTGGCGGAGCAGCACGGCATGCGTGTGATTGACCGGCTCGACTTTGGCGGCGATTACGCCGAGACGCTGCGCCGCTGGAGCCAACGTTTCGAAGCGCGTCTTGATGCCGTACGCTCGCTCGGCTTTGACGACGCCTTCATCCGCATCTGGCGGCTGTACTTTGCCTATTGCGAGGCCGGCTTCGAAGAGGGGCGGATCGGCGTGTCGCAGTTCCTGCTCGAACGGGGGTGAGCATGTCGGTATTTGGTGTTGCCATCATTGCGCTGTTGTTTCTGATGGCCGTGTTCAGTGCCGTGTGGGCGTGGCAGTTGCCCAACGAGAACGCCGGCATGATCGACCCGGTGTGGGCATTTTCGCTCGGCGTGGTGGCATTGCTCTATGCGTGGCTCGGCACGGGCGCTGAACAGGCGCGCGTGCTGGTCGGCGTGGGCGGTGCGGTATGGGGATGCCGACTCGGTTGGCACTTGTGGCGCCGCAATTTCGGTAAGCCGGAAGACGCGCGCTATCGCAAGCTACGTGAGGAATGGGGCGCAGCGGCACCGAGGAAGATGTTTGGCTTCTTCCAGCTGCAGGCCGCGGTGTCGATGTTCCTCTCGATTGCGTTTGCCGTGCCGAGCTACCGGCCCGAATCGCCAAGCATGTTCGCCATGGCAGCTGCGGTGATGCTGTGGGGGATCGCGGTGGTCGGGGAAGCACTGGCCGACAGGCAGTTACGCAGGTTTTCCGCCGATCCGGCCCACCGTGGCAAGACGTGCCGAGTGGGGCTGTGGCGCTACTCACGGCATCCGAACTACTTTTTTGAATGCGTGCATTGGCTGGCGTATGTGCCGTTGGCGATTGGCGCGCCGGGAGCGTGGCTGACGCTGCTGCCACCGGTGGCGATGGCGTGGCTGCTCGTGAAGGTCTCGGGCGTCCCCATGCTGGAAGCCCACATGCGCGCCACGCGCGACGACTACGCCGAGTACGCGCGTACCACGAGCGTTCTGATCCCCTGGCCGCCACGCCATTGATGTGCAGACCCAAGGAGACCCCACATGACTGCGCTGTCGACACCCACCATCCCCCCGCGGGCCGCGGCCGAGCCGAGTGACGGCTGGCTCATCCAATGCTGCGAGCGCGGCTGGCTGCCCGATGGGCTGGTGTGCGCGGGCATGCGTGCGCTCATGCGCCAGCGCCTGCGCGACGAGGGTATTCATGACGGCGAGCTTCGATCACGGCGCTTCAACGCCCTGCTCGACGAACTGCAAAGCAGCCCTATCGCAATCGAGACTGATGCTGCAAACACGCAGCACTATGAACTGCCGCCGGCATTTTTCGAGGCGCATCTCGGGCCGGAACTGAAGTACTCATGCGCGCTGTACCCCACCGGCGGTGAAACGCTGGCCGAGGCAGAAGAGGCCATGTTCGCGTGCTATGCCAAACGGGCGGGTTTGGCAGATGGCCAGTGCATTCTCGATCTGGGCTGCGGCTGGGGCTCGCTGTCGCTGTGGATGGCCAAGTGCTATCCCAATGCGCGCATCGTGGCGCTGTCCAACTCGCAGGGCCAGCGCAATTGGATCGAAGCGCGCGCTGCGGAGCGTGGCCTGACCAACCTGAGCGTGCACACCGGAAACATCGTCGATTTCGAGTTTGCGGACATGCCAAAAGGTGGCCGATTTGACCGCGTCGTGTCGATCGAGATGTTCGAGCATATGAAAAACTACGGGCTGTTGCTTGGCAAGATTGCGCGCTGGATGCGCCCGGACGCCGTGCTGTTCGTGCACATCTTTGCGCACCGCACGCTGGCCTATCACTTCCAGGTGCAGGACGGCTCCGACTGGATGTCGAAGTATTTCTTCACCGGCGGGACCATGCCGTCGGAGGCGCTGCTGCTGCTCTTTCAGGATGACCTGCGTGTCACGAGGCAATGGTGGGTCAGCGGCACGCACTATGCGCGCACGGCAAACCATTGGCTGGCCAACCTCGATGCTGCCCGCAGCCGTTTGATGCCGGTGTTCGCACAGACCTATGGCGAGCGTGAAGCGGCGGTGTGGTTCCAGCGGTGGCGCATGTTCTACCTGGCGGTGTCGACGCTGTTTGGCTATGCCGGCGGCAACGAGTGGGGTGTCGCGCATTACCGGTTCGCCAAGCGTTAGGCGTTCATGGCAACTGGCCGGTTCCGTCGCTGCGCTGGCCTATCCATACCAGCACAGGCACCCACAGCGCCCAGCCGGCGGCCAGCACTGCCAAGGTGAGCGCCACATCCGGCATCTGTGCCGCCCCGAGGGCCGCGCCGGCGCGAAACGACAAGGGGCCGGCAACGGCGCCCAACACTGTTGCCAGCCACCACCGGCCACGCAACCAACGAAAGAGGACATTCAATTGGATCGCGAACAACACCCAAAGCGAAAGCAGCCATGGTGGCGCGAACCCGGCCCACAGCGTGCCGTGGGGATAGTCGATCAGTCCGGCGCGTATCAGCAACGTCTCCCAAGGCGCCGCAGCCACGACCACCCATAGCACCAACCGTAACTCTCTATTCGGCTCGCGGGCTAGCCACAGATGAAGCCCCAGCAGTATCGCGACGAAGGCGACGCCAACCCACGCGGCATCGCGCGCGGCGCTGAGCACGCAGACAAACCAGCCGGCTTGTCCGGCAATTGCATAAAGGAGGGCACGATGGGAACGCATGGTCAAAGTCAGGGCTCGCGCGTCCTGTTACGTTGGGCGGGCCACTTTTCGGTGGCCGCACTGCTGATTGCCTGTGCGGCGTGCTCGGGGCCTCCGCCGAATCCCAATCCGCGAGCCGCGGTGCCGCTGCAGACGGTGCCGGTTGATCTCCAGCGCTACATGGGCCGCTGGTATGTCATCGCGAATATCCCGTACTTTGGCGAGCGCGGCAACGTCGGCAGCTACGCCGAGTGGGCACTGCGGCCCGACGGCCGTATCGACGATGCCTATGTCTACCGCCCCGGCGGTTTCGATGCGCCCTTCAAGCGCATGCAGTTTGTGGATTCGGTGGTAGCGGGCAGCGGCGGTGGCGAGTGGCGCGTGCGATTGTTCTGGCCGATCTACGTTTCGCAACAGACGCTGTATGTCGACCCGGAATACCGGGTGACGCTCTTGGGCTATCCGGACAAGAGCCTCGGCTGGGTGTTCTCGCGTGACCCCGACATGAGCGATGCCGACTATCGCGCGGCACTCAACCGCTTCGAGGCGATGGGCTACGACACGTCGCGCTTCCGGCGCGTGCCGCAATTCCCGAGTCAGATTGGGCAACCAGGCTTTCAGTCGCCGGGGGACGACAACTAGCCGTATGCGCATCACTGTGACTCGCCCAGCAGATGGTGGCGCAGGGCAGGTGCCCGGGTGCCGGGGGCGAGCCAGATATCGAAGAAGGCGCGGGCAAAGGCGGGGTCGTTAACCTCGGTCGTCAGCTGCCCGTTGGCATAGAAGCGCGCACCGCGGTCCGGCAGGTAGACGCCGCACAGTGTGTCGCCGGGCTTCACGTCCACGAACGCGGGCATCATCGCCTCCTGCCATCGCGCCAAAGTGGCATCGGATGGCGGAGGCACCTGAATCCGCCGAATCTCATCAATGGCCGTTTTGATCAGGCGGGTCCTGGTGACAGGGCGTCGGTACGTGACTTCCAACGCGAAAGCGGCATCATAGCCAGCCGGAATTTTTGCACTCCAGAGCTGTGCGTCGTAGAAGCAGAATCCGAAGATGCAGAGTTCGCCCTTGCCCGAAAGTTCGGCTGGCGCCAGGGTGTCACGGCAAGCCGCAAAGGCATGAAAGCTTGTGGCTGCGCAGAGCGTGGCGACCACGGTTCTGATGGTCAGATGGCGTTTGGCAAACATATCGCAAAGGTGCATGCAATGAGTGGGTAGAGCGTCAAGCTGCTGCATTCTCGAGCGTGTTAGCGCGATCAACGTCTGACTTCACGTTTGCAGCGTTCAAAGGTCAAACCTTGCACTTGCATCCAGCTTGCCTGCGGATAGCAGGCATGTGTCTGGGCATGCAGACGCAGTTGCAGATGAATCTGATGCTGAGCGATGACTTCGTACTCTATTCAGTACTCAACGCGCGCGAGACATCTGCCGCGCAATTTTTCTGACGCAAAGCCATTTCAATCCAGCACAACCAGCGTTTGCGTTGCTGCGCGATCAAGCGATGCATCCACCGGCGAGTTCCTCACGTATATAGGTTGCTTCCACGTTGCGAAGCGCCACGATTGAGGTCAACAATGAAAAAGCATCAATTGACTGGGTTGTCTGGTGTTCTGCTTTCTCTCGCAATCTTGTCTGGCGGCTATGCTGCCGTAGCAGCGGCCGCCATGGGTGACGGCGAAGCGACCGTGATGGTGGGCGGGGCGCCGATGTATCCGTCCAAGAACATCGTTCAGAACGCTGTGAATTCGAAGGATCACACGACGCTCGTGGCCGCCGTGAAGGCGGGCGGGCTGGTCGATACGCTGTCCGGGCCGGGGCCGTTCACCGTGTTTGCACCAACCAACGAAGCGTTCGCGGCGCTGCCTGCCGGCACGGTCGACAACCTGCTGAAGCCCGAGAGCAAGTCGACCTTGGTCAAAGTGCTGACCTATCACGTCGTACCTGGCCGGCTCTCTGCGCAGGACCTCATGAAGGCAGTCTCGGATGGCGGTGGCAAAGCCACCCTCAAGACCGTTGAGGGGGATGCACTCACCGTCATGCAGAAGGGTAATAACCTGTTTGTCACTGACGACAAGGGCGGTGTCGCCACTGTGACGATCGGCAATGTGTACCAATCGAACGGCGTGATTCACGTTGTGGACAAGGTGCTCCTGCCGTAATCGGTCTCGTACAACGCGGGGGCATGTGCCCTCGCGCGTGTTCGAATGGTGATGAGAGGAACGGCATGCCATCCACACTTCGCTATGCTCAGGGCGTTCGTTGCGCGAGTGATGCGGTTGGTATACCTTTGTCGCATCCTGTTGCGGGCAACCGAGGCACGCGAAATCTTATGCACGTTGTCGGAGCATCTTTGCTCGAGTCCGAGGACTCAATATCTGCGCGCCAGAATGGTGGTCGGGAACATTTAGTTCAACTCCTCAAGCAGACCGCAGAAGGCAGCCGCCCAGCCTTTGCCGAGCTTTACACCCTCACGTCGCCCAAACTCTATTCGCTCGCGTACGGCATTCTTCGCAGCTCGGGGGAAGCGGAGGACGTGCTCCAGGAAATCTATGTCGCCATCTGGCAACGCGCCGATCAATTTGATCCTGGCCGAGGAACGGCTATGACGTGGCTGATTTCGCTGGCGAGAAACAAGGCGATCGATCGCCTTCGTCAGGCTCGCGAGACAGCAGGAGAAGAGACTGACTGGACGCACATCATCGACGAGCAAGCAACGCCGCCGGAGGCGGCGGGCATGACTCAGGAGCGCCGGCGTCTGGAGGGTTGTATTCAAAAGCTTGAAGCGCGGCAACGAGGCGTGATCGTCGAAGCGTTTTATACGGGCGCGAGCTACCCAGATCTCGCAGCGCGACTGAGCGTGCCAATCGGTACGATGAAGAGTTGGGTGCGGCGCAGTCTGCTGCAGTTGAAGACGTGCCTGGAGCAACAGCCATGACGCTCGATCGCGATCTGGATTGCGCCGAGTACGTTCTTGGGCTGTTGGACAGCCAGGAACGCAAGGCGCTTGAGCGTGCGCTGGATCGGGATGCTGCCTTGCGGGACTCTGTCAGTGCCTGGGAGTCGCGCCTGTCTCCCCTCGGAGAAGACGCCGTAGACATGGTGCCGCCTGCGCGCGTATGGAAGCGGATCCAGGCCGATCTAGGCCACGTTGATCACGCAGCAGCGCCCGCACCTGAGCCGCTGGTGCGGCGGATCTGGAACAGTATTGGGCTCTGGCGCACTGTGGCGCTCGCAACGAGCTTGGCGACGGTCACGGCTGTTGCGCTGAACCTTTCTCTGTTTTCATCGACCGCGACAGCGCCTGACGCGAAGCCGGCCTACATTGCAGCGGCCATCACCGACGAGAATGGCTTGCCACATTGGACAATGACGATCGACACGGCAAAGCGGGAGATTGTCGTGGTGCCGGCCGTTGCATTGCGGGTTGCCGAGAGCGCCTCGACGGAGCTCTGGTTGATTCCTGAGAATAGCAAGCCGATATCGTTGGGCGTGTTCGCGTCTGACCGATCGACGTCGATTCCGCTGTCGAGGGAAAACGCTGCAAAGCTCAATGCGCGTGCGATTCTCGCCGTCTCGCTGGAGCCGAAAGGCGGGTCTCCGACAGGGCAGGCCACCGGTCCCATCGTGGGCAAGGGCGCAATGCATGACACATAACGTGACTGGCATTGTCCCAGCAGCGATCGGATGAAGTCAGCGAAAGTGAAGGCCGGCAAATTTGCCGGCCTTTGCGTTATTGGCGGCAAAAAAACCTCCGACCCTTAGGACGGAGGTGTAACGCGAAGCCCCGGCGCGTTCAATGGAAATCAAAGGCGAGACGACATGTACTGCTCCCTGACTGCCAGCCCGGCGTATGGCAGGTTGCTGGCTGTGACGATCGCCAGGTAATCGGCGAATCGATACTGCAAACGTGCCGTTTGCAGAGGTGATGCGCTCAATACCGCCGGTGATGCATTACCCACTGTCGAGGTTGGTGCGCCGAGCGCGCTGCGCAGCGCATGAGTCGCGCCGTCCCAGGCGGCGGCGGTGTCGTTGGCGCTCATCCCGCGCCGGTAGACGTCTACACCGATGAGATGGCCACTTGGACCGAAGCTGAGCCACAACTCGCTGACGGGCGGGCCGGCAAGACCGAGCTTAGAGGCGTCAACGCCGCGGCAGCGAAGATACTGATAGCCGTGCGTGACGGCATCGCAGGCGATGCCCTTATCGTGTGCCCAGCGAGCGGCCTCATCCGCAGTCGTGCCATCCAGCACGAACCCGCCCGGGAGTGGTCGTGCAGGTGCCAACTGGTCTGCCCGCATATGCGCCAATCCGCTGGCACGTAGCGCGCTGACTTGCTCGGCCGTGGTGTCGTTGACGGGGCAGGGGACGCCAAGCATGGCGAGCACAGGGCGAGCTGCCTTCAAGTGCATTGCTCCAACGAGACCGATCGCGACCGTAAGCGCTGCAACGCTGAGCAAGGTGTACCGTTGCAGCGGGCGTCGCGGATTCATTGGCAGTTCTGGGCGGTATTCGGGCCCAGGTACTTAGGCATGGACGACACGATGGCCGATTTGAGACCCGTGAGGACGGGGGCCACACGGGAGATGTAGCCATCCGGAACGCCATCGGTCTTCATGACAGCGGCAGCATCGGTGATGAACTGGTCGAACACGCAGCCGGGAACGCCGACATCAGAATGCGCCGTGGCCATGTCGTCACACATGACCGTGGCACCGTCCGCGGCGACTTGTCCCGGATAGCTGAAGGGGCCACCAAACAGCGCCTTGAACTGGAGGTTGAGGCAAGCCTTGAGACGCCCCACCGTATCGTGTCCGGGCTGACCGAGGTTGGCGAAATACGGTGCTTCTTTGGGGTCTGCAAGCAACCCGGACACCGCGTCGTCGACCACCTTGGCAATGGCGGCCGGTGCGCTGGCGTCTCCGCCAAGTCCCGACCACATGTCGGCGTTCTGGGGGAATTGTGCTGTTGACGCCGTCGATGCCATCGATGCCATCGGCGTGGGTGTGTCGTCGCCACCTCCGCATGCACTCAGTGTTGCGGTCGTCAACGTTAGAACCAATAGCAGTGCTCGCTTCATGGATCAATCTCCTTTGGTCGGGTATCGATTGCGCACTGCGCGGCTTGCTTCCATCGCTACACAGCGCTGATCGCATATACGTCTGCCATGCGAGACTGGATGCAAAATAAATCGCGCACCTGAGAAGCGCTGGGTGGACGACGGTGCACGCGCAGGCGCGGTTGCATCCAACCACGCAGGCGGACCGTATATGCCAGACGACACAACGATTCCACGCGTACTTTCATGGTGATCCTGCTCAATTTCCGCCGTGCTGACTGGCCACGGCCTGACACCGGCGCACGTCTGAATGGGCGCAATACGCGCTGTCATGCCCTGGCATTGGAGCGCGCATGTCGATGACCCGCCTGACCCGTCGAGCATGGCTGGCTGCGGCACTATCAAGCCTGACCGGCTGCTCTGGCTTGGATGTTCTGAATGCGGTATCCAGGTCAGGCGCCAGTATTCCGACGCTGGGGTTGGCGTATGGCGATAACCCACGACAGAAGCTGGATGTCTACCGACCTGTTCAACCAGTGGTGGGGCCCACGCGTGCGATCGTGTTTTTTTACGGCGGGTCTTGGCGAGATGGCACACGCACGGACTACGCCTTTGTCGGCGAGGCGCTGGCGGCGATCGGTGCGATTGCTATGGTGGCCGACTATCGGCTGTATCCGGAAGTCAGCTATCCAGGCTTCCTGGAGGACTGTGCTGCTGCTACGGCCTTCGCGCGGCGCTGGCTCGCGCAGCAGGGCTACGCAGATGCACGCCTGTTCGTCGCAGGCCATAGCGCGGGTGCCTACAACGCGGCCATGCTGGCTACGGATTCGCGCTGGCTGGGGGCACAGGGGATCCGTACCGATTCGCTTTCTGGCTGGATCGGAATGGCAGGCCCGTATAACTTCTTACCGATCCAGACGGCTGACATACTGCCCGTGTTCAATCATCCGCACGAAACGCAAGACAGCCAGCCGTTGTTTCATGTGGATCAGCGTTGGCAGCCACCCGCGCTTTTACTTACCGGAGAGCATGATGCCTATGTTGACGTGCGACGCAACACGCTCTCCCTGGCCGAACGATTGATGAAGTATCGGCATCCGGTTGCGCTCAAGGTCTACCCGCGCCTGGATCACAAGACGCTGGTGGCAGCCCTCGCACCGCCTCTGCAATTTCTTGGGCCGGTACTGTCCGACGTGGCGGACTTCATCTCCAAAGCCTAACGCTTGGTGCGGGCGGCCCAGCGCGCTCATGATTTCTGCGGCACGAGCAACCTTCCCTGGCCGCCGTCCACGCCGATCTGCTGGCCAGTGATCCAGGAGGCGGCGGCGCTGAGCAGGAATTCCGCAAGCGCCGCAGTGTCGTCGCCTTGCCCGAGTCGGCCCAGTGGGTTGGCATTTGCAAGTCGCTCTGCAACTGTTGGGGAGCCGGTCAGGCGAGCTGACATGGCTGACGTGGTCAGCCCCGGATGAATGCAGTTGACGCGGATACCACGGTCCGCGTACGTCGCGGCCGCAGACTGCGCAAGCGCACCGACCGCTGCCTTTGCACTGGCAATGGCTTCATGGTTCGGAAAACCGGCCGTCGCGGCGACGGAACCAATCAACACCGCGCTCGCCCACGTCTTGTGAGCGATGACCTGCTGCACGAACAGGCGCAGCACATTCCACGCCGAGATGAAGTTGGTATCGAGTGCGTGCTGGAGTTCGTCATCCGACGTCAGGTGGAGCGGCCTGATGACTATGGACCCGACACAGTGCGCCAGTCCCTCGGGCGCACCGAACCGTGCAATACCGGCCTCGAGGGCAAGCTGTGTGCTATTCCGGTCGAGTGTGTCAGCGGGGCAAACCAAGACCTCCGGCGACGCAAGCGAAGCGGCAAGCGTCTCCAGTCTCTCCCGATTTCGCGCCGTCAGGACCAGTGGTGTTCCTGCGTGGTTCAATCGTCTCGCGAGGGCATTGCCGACAGCGCCGCTGGCGCCTGTAATCCACACAAATCCCATGGATGCTTCCTCACGCGTTCCGACCTCGATTCCCTCAAACCGCTTGCGACAGCGCGCGGTTCACCAGTCCTTCCTGACGCACAATTTCTGCCAGCGCGGTCTCGAGCAGTTGCACCGCGCGATTCGCGACGGTGCCAAGGCGGTGATGCAGCAGGGCATCAGCAGGCGACTGCGATCTGCACTCATCGCTGTAGCGTTGAAACGCGCTGAGTTGCAGTACAAGCTCGGCAAGATGCCGTGGGCATTCGCACTGAATGGCTGACGAAATATCTGCGAGAGTGGCAAGGGCTTTGTCGTCGAACCGGCGCATCGCGCGCGGCCCGGTGCCGGCATTCAGCATGTCTGCCTGTCGATGTGCTGTCGCCCAGTCAGCGAGTTCGGCGATCAGTTGTGCGGGCCTAGCCTGCGTGTCGGCTTGGCCGATGGCGCGCACTCCCGCAAGGCCCGCCAGTTCAATTGCGCGACGGGTGCCAAATGCGTAGACCACGCTAACCGCTTTTGCATGTAAGCCTTCTGCCAGTGCCACGATGCGTGCGACCGTCTCGACATGCAGGGAAGTGACGGAGGCAAACAGCGCATCCGCTGTCTTCCCGGTATCGGCGTATTGGGACGCTTCCTCGATGGAACCGGCACGCATGCAGATGCGCATGCTGCCAAACGCCGATCCTGCGCTCGGCATGTCTGCGGGGCCAACGACCAGGAGAGAGAGCGTCTCGGGCAACTCCGGCGGTGTGCTTTCCCGTGACAGCATGAGTGCTTTCAGTGCCTCCCAGTCGAGGCCGGCGATTGCGCTGATGGGGTGCCCTTGATCCACGAGGGTTTTGATCAACCGCAGCCGCTGCAAGTCGTCGTCTGAGTAGAGACGTTGACCTGAAGGGGTCTTTGGGGGGGAGACCACTGCGTATCGGCGTTCCCAGATCCGCAACGTGGCGGCGGGCATCCGTGCCAGACGTGCGGCTTCACCGCTTCGATAGCGACGTGGCTCCATTGAGGTGTTGTGCTTTCCCACGATCTCTCCTGATCACAGCATGAGGCTAGTGGCTGAATGCATCAGAAGACAAAACCTTTTGGCGCGATGAAATGTGTGGCTGGCACGTGAGTCGAGAATGCGTTGATATTGGTGGCCGAATTCTCGACCAGCAGGGCGCAGCAAACCCCTTGCTTCCCTATACTCCACGGCATCGTCACAGCAATGCCGAGCGTTGATGCCATCGGCCGAGTTCGTTTCATGAATCTGGGTGTCGCAATTCAAGGCGGCTGGCGCGGCCACGCATGCCCTCCTGGTGCCGAGGCGCAGGTGGCAGAGCCGTCCAGCAGACAAGGCAAAAGGTGAGATACATGCACGACGATCGCACCGCTTCTTGGATCAACCATCTGTTCAAACGCATGTGGTGTCTGTGGTGTCTGCGGAAACACCTGCCGCCGTCGACAGGGGTAACGCGAGGGCGCCGAGGGCGCTTGCAACTGCTGGGCGTGATGATGGCTTGCGCAGTCTTGGTGGCGGCCTGCGCTCCGATCAGTCCTCCTCAGGGCATCTACCCAGTCGCACCGTTCGATCTCCAGCGCTATGAGGGCCGATGGTACGAGCAGGCGCGGCTGGATCACGCGTTCGAGCGCGGCTTGACGGATGTTTCGGCAACGTACGAGTCGCAGCCTGACGGAAGCGTGCGCGTGGTGAACCGCGGCTTTGATCCCACCACCGGAATGTGGCGGCAAGCGATCGGCAGGGCCTTGTTCACCGGGGATCACGGCACCGGCTCTTTAAAGGTCTCGTTCTTCGGGCCCTTCTACGGCGGCTATCACGTGGCGGCACTCGATCCCGACTACCGTTGGGCGCTCGTGGTGGGGCCGGATCGCAGCTACTGCTGGATCCTGGCGCGCGACAAGCATCTTGATCCGGTGCAGCGCGAGTCAGTTGTTGCGCGGGCGCGCGGGCTCGGCATCGACACCGCGGCGCTGATCTGGGTGTCGCACGAACGTCAGGACCCAGTCCCAGCCAGATAAGTGGGTGTGCTGCGATGACGTTCACCGTGGTCTGGTTCAAGCGTGATCTGCGGGGGCATGACCATGCCGCGTTGCTCTATGCCCCAGCAGAAAAGTTTCGATGTCTGACCTCACGCATGCACAAGAAGCAGAACCTGCCGAGCAAACAGTGCCCTCAATGTGGTTTGCCCTTTGTCTGGCGCAAGAAGTGGGCGAAGACCTGGGACGGGGTCAAGTACTGTTCAGCACGATGCCGTCAGGCGCGCAGACGGGTTGCCGGTGAAGAGGGGGCGGCTTGAGTACGGTGCTGTTCTGGTTTCGCAGCGATCTGCGTCTGCACGATCAGCCTGCACTGCGTGCCGCATGCACGAGTGGCGCCCGGTACGTCGTGCCGGTGTACTGCCATGCGGACTACGATGAGCCGACCCCGTGGGGGTTCACTCGCGTCGGTCATCATCGCCGTGCAGTGCTGGCGGCGGCCCTGCGCGACGTGGATGGTCAGCTTGCCCGCCTGGGGAGCCGCTTGCTTCAATGCAGGGGGGCGGCCTCCACCACGCTTCCTGCGCTGGCACGCGCTGTAGGTGCCACCGCCGTGGTGTGCGAGGAGATCGCCGCCCCGCAAGAGCAGGCCGAGGTCGAGGCGGTGCGCAACGCCGGTTTGCGGGTCCATACCCTGTGGCAGAGCAGCCTGCTTGAGCCAGGTGACTTGCCGTGGGCCGTGCACGCCTTGCCAGGTACCTTCACACCCTTTCGCCAGGAGGTGGAGCGCTTAGGGGTTAAACCGCCTGTGCCCCTCAAGCTGCCAGCACGAATCCCGCCATGGCCTCCGGGCGTCGACGTCCCACCCAGCCTGTGTTGCAGTTTGGCCGCGGACAGCGTCAAGCGCAGCCCCCAGGATATGCGTTCGTCATTCCCTTACGGCACCCCTGCGTTTGACGGTGGTGAAACAGCCGGTCTGGCCCATCTGACGCAGTATTTGGCGCGCAAACTGCCGCACAGCTACAAGCGCACCAGAAACGCGCTGACCGGTGTCGACTACTCGAGCAAATGGTCACCGTGGCTTGCCACCGGCGCGTTGTCCGCGCGCAGGATCATGGCCGAGCTCCGGCAGTTCGAGGCAACGCATGGCGCCAACGAAGGCAGCTACTGGTTGTGGTTCGAGCTGCTGTGGCGGGACTACTTTCGCTTCCTGCATCTGCAGCACGGGCGTCGGCTGTACCGGGCACGTGGGCTGGTGGAGCACCCTAAGGTGCGACATAACGCCAAGGCGTTCGAGCGTTGGTGCCAGGCGTGCACGGGCGAACCACTGGTGGATGCTGCAATGCGTGAGCTACAGACGACGGGATACCTCAGCAACCGGCTGCGGCAAGTTGTGGCCAGTTATCTGGTTCACGAACTCGGGGGCGACTGGCGCGCGGGCGCGGCCTGGTTCGAAGCGCAACTGGTGGACTATGACGTCTACAACAACCAGGGCAACTGGCTGTACATCGCGGGTCGGGGGACTGATCCGCGGGGAGGGCGGCGCTTCAATATCCAGAAGCAGTTATCGCAATACGATGCAGAGGGGCAGTACCTTCGCCTCTGGGGGACACCGTGATGGATGGCGCCAAGACTGTGAGGCTGGTGCTTGGTGACCAGCTCAACCCACAGCACTCGTGGTTTGCTGAGGTGGATCGCGATGTGGTCTATGTGCTCATGGAGGTGCGTCAGGAAACGGACTACGTGCTGCACCATGCGCAAAAAATCCTCGCCATCTTTGCGGCCATGCGCGACTTCGCTCGTCACCTTCAGGCGCAAGGCCATCGGGTGCACTACCTGTCCATCGACGACGCGAGCAATACACAGTCGGTGACGGGCAACCTCGCTGCGTTAGCCCAGATATATGAAGCCATACGCGTGGAATGGCAGTCCGCCGACGAATGGCGGCTCGATGCTCAACTGCGCGCCTGGGCGGCCAATCAGAGCCTGACCACGCATGAAGCGGACACAGAACACTTCATGACGGGGCGGCATGATTTGGCAACGATGTTTGCGGGCCGCAAACAGTGGCTCATGGAACGATTTTATCGGGATATGCGCCGGCGCCATCATGTCTTGCTGGACGACAACGGCAATCCGGAAGGGGGACAGTGGAACTTCGATCACGACAATCGCAAGCCGTGGCGCGGCACGCCTAGCGAACCCGTTGACGCGCGTCCTAGCCATGACCACCGCGATTTGTGGGCCACGCTGGAGCGCAGTGGCGTGAAGAGCTTTGGCGACCCACAGGCCGCGCAGTTCCGCTGGCCCTTGAATCGCGCGGAGGCGCTGGCATGCCTGGAGGCGTTTGTCGTACAGACGCTGCCGCATTTTGGCGATTTTGAAGACGCGATGAGCAGCACCAGCCCGAGGCTGTTCCATTCGCTCCTGTCGTTCGCCTTGAACGTGAAGATGCTCAGTCCGCGCGAGGTGATCGTTCGGGTGGAAGCCGCGTATCGGGAAGGTAGAGCACCGCTATCTGCTGTCGAGGGTTTCATACGCCAGATCCTTGGCTGGCGCGAATACGTGCGCGGTATCTACTGGGCGCACATGCCCGGATATGAATCCTGCAACGCGCTTGATCATCAGGCGCCGTTGCCATCGTGGTTCTGGAGCGGTAATACGCAGATGCGTTGCCTGCAGCTGGCAATCGGTCAGTCTTTGCAAACGGCGCATGCGCATCACATTCAGCGCCTCATGGTGATTGGCAACTTCGCGTTGCTGGCAGGCATCGCGCCTGCCGAGGTGCACCGCTGGTACCTCGGTGTCTACATCGATGCCTTTGAGTGGGTGGAGCTGCCGAACACGGTTGGCATGAGCCAATGGGCCGACGGTGGACGCATCGCCACCAAGCCGTATGTGAGCAGTGCGGCCTATCTCTCGCGCATGAGCGATTACTGCAAGGGGTGCCACTACGACAGCAAGCAGCGCGTTGGTGAGCGAGCCTGCCCGTACAACGCTTTGTACTGGGATTTCTTCATGCGTCATGCAGCGGTATTCGACCGCAACCCGCGTCTTGCGATGGTGTATCGCCAACTCGCCAACATGCCGGCAGAGGCGCACGATGCACTGCGCACGCATGCCGCTAGCGTGCGCGCGCGGCTGGAAACGTTATAGAGCAACGCGCCAAGCCGGCTGACCCGATCCTCCCCTCAACATGACCCCTGAACAACCGTGCGTATATTGCTGACCGGCGGCACCGGCTTGATTGGGCAAGCGCTTTGCCATGATTGGAAGATGCAGGGCCATGAGCTCGTTGTCTGGAGCCGTACTCCGCAACGCGTGCCAGCGCTGTGCGCCGGCGCAAAGGGTGTTGCCGCGCTGCGTGAGCTGGATGGCGCCGAGCCGTTCGATGCGGTAATCAACCTGGCCGGCACACCCATTGCCGACCGCCCGTGGACCGCGCAGAGACGCAGGGTCCTATGGCGCAGCCGTATCGACCTTACACGTGAACTCGTGGATTGGCTTGGCCAGCGTGTGCGGCGGCCTCGCGTGTTGCTCTCGGCTTCCGCCATTGGCTGGTATGGAGACCGCGGGAACGCGCCCCTGGATGAGGACAGCCGCCCGGGCGAAGGTGACTTTGGCAGTCAGCTTTGCGTGGCGTGGGAGCAAGAAGCCCAGCGCGCCGAGCAGTTCGGCATGCGAGTCGTCCTACTGCGCACAGCCCCGGTGCTTGCCCGTCATGGCGGCATGCTGCCGAGGCTACGTCTGCCGTTCAGCATGGGGCTTGGCGGTCGCCTTGGTAGCGGCCGGCAATGGATGCCGTGGATTCATCTCGACGACGAGGTTGGCCTGATCGACTTCCTATTGCAGCGAGAAGACTGCCGGGGCGCATTCAACGCGTGTGCGCCGCACCTCGTCTGCAATACGGAGTTCGCTCAGACGCTGGCGCGGGCAATGAACCGCCCGATGCTCTTGTCCGTTCCCGCATGGGCGTTGCGAATCCTGCTGGGGGACATGTCGATCCTGTTTCTTGGGAGTCAGCGCGTTAAGCCCAGGCGAGCAATGGAAGCGGGCTACCGATTCCGCTTTCCCTACCTTGAAGGTGCACTGACTGACCTGTTTACGGTCATGAAAAGCGGCGGTGTCGGCGTGTCAGACGACGCTTCTCAATAGCGCGTGCGCCGCAATCTCTACCGCACACCGCAGGTTGCGTTTGTGCGGTGGTAACCCTGTTCGCGTGGGGCCGTGTACTCTTGCAGCCGGTGGCTCGCAGCCGCAGTACACGGGCCCGCGCCCACCTACCTCACCCCACCGAGCTCTCGTTCCGGGACGTGACGGCAACCGTGGTCGGCGAATCTGCGAGTGGCACAAAGCGGCGTGTTGTGCCGTCGAGCGCATCGATGCTGCCAGTTTCGATGTCATATACCCAGCCGTGCAGATTCATTCGGCCTTGCGCAAGCGCCAATGCAACCGAAGGATGTGTGCGCAGGTTTGCTAGCTGTGCGATGACGTTCTCGCGTACGAGTCCGTCAAGTTTGGCGCGAGGCGAGTCGAATTCATGCGCGGCGTTGATCGCCTTTGCGGCATCGGAATGCCTTAGCCAGTTGGCCACTGCTGGCAGATGATCGAGACAGGTGCAGCGCGAGATGGCCCCCATCGCACCGCAATCCGAATGGCCGCAAATGACGATGTCGCGCACACCGAGTACAGCGACCGCATACTCGACCGTAGCCGAAACCCCCCCTGGCTCCGGACCGTACGATGGCACGATGTTGCCGGCATTTCGGATCACGAAAAGCTCGCCCGGTTCGCGCTGCGTAAGCAGCTCAGGGACGACGCGGCTGTCAGAGCATGTCACGAACAGCGCCTTGGGGCTTTGTGATGTCGCCAGTTGCTTAAAAAGTTCGATGCGCTGCGGAAAAACGTCGCGCTGAAAGCGCAGGAAACCGTCAATAATGTCACGCATGGCGTTCTCCGAGTTTGGTGGTGAGATGCCGACATGACCATCGAGGACGTGTCACACCGGCGCAGCCGATATTGTCATTGATATTGCGTGGCGAGCCAATGCCATTGGCTGTGTGTGCCTTTAGCTCGATAGGCGCCAGACACGTCCCTCGGCGGTGACATATAGCGTTTCATCCGGTGTGGGAGGCGCTGTCCACAAGCCCGTGAATTCACCGAACGCTGGCAGTAGTGCGCAGCCCAACCCAAAGCGAAAGCACGGCAGTCGCAGCCGATCCCGCCCGCGGCCACTGATGACAACGCCCGGATGCACGTGTCCGGCGATCACGTAGTGGCCAGGCACCGCTTGCGGTTCGTGGCACAGCGCGAACGGCCCGACGATCCAGGGTTCTTCCACCACGTCGATGCGAAGGCTGGCTGGTGGGTCGCCCGCATGCCTATCGTGATTGCCGCGGACCAGCGTGCAGACAACGTCGGCATGCCGCTCACGCCAGTCGACCAGAGAGCCCACTGCAGCATGCGCTTCGCGCGCGTGCAGCAGATCGCCCAGCCACGCAATATGCATCACTGGCAGTCGTTCCAATATGGCGTCCAACCGTGCAATGGCCTGCGCCGTAGTGCCGGCGGGAACAGGCACACCGCGTGCGCGAAACGTCGCCGCTTTGCCGAAATGCGCATCCGCCACCATCAGCATGCGCTGCGCAGGCCACCACAGCGCACGCTCCGGCAGGAGCCACACGGTGTCACCTCCACACTGAATGACGAGATCCTGGCGCCCGGTCATAGCAACGGAAGCGGTTTGGATGCCTTGCGCGGTCGGCGGGTATGTCGCCGGCTGCGCTTGCCGGCATCATCCGCAGACGCGGTCATTCGTAGCGCGGCCTGCACGTCGGTGTCGATCACCGGCCGCTCTGCCGCGTCCGGATCGGTCGGCTCGGGTCCGGCGGCATGTTCGGCATCGGCCAGCATGCGGGCGAGGCGATCGGCCAGTTTCTCGGTGGATAGCTGCTCCCGAAAGCGCTCCACCATCAACGGAAAGGCAAATGGGGAAGGGTGCTTCAGCTCGCACACCTGCAGGCGCAGGCCGTGCATACGCACGAGGGTGGCTTCGATGCGATCGAGATCCAGCTCCTGGCGCAGCACTTCGGTTTCCGCCTGCGTGAGCAGGAGGTTGCCCGGGTCATGGCGCCGGAATACCTCATAGAACAGGCCGGAAGACGCCTGCAACTGGCGAGTGCTCTTGTGCGCGCCAGGGTACCCCTGAAACACCAGGCCGGAAACACGCGCAATCTCGCGAAAGCGACGTTGGACAAGCTCACCGGCATTGAGGCTGGCGAACACGTCCTGCATGAGCGTGTGCGTAGCAAACAGGTCACCGTTGGCGAGCAGCGCGGGCCAGTCAATGCGCGTGGCCGACAGGAGCTCGAGACCGTAGTCATTGAACGCTACGGAGAACGTGCTGGGCGCGCGGTTGGCCGCCCGCCAGGCAAGCAAGCTCGCCAGCCCCAGATGTGCATGCCGCCCGGCAAATGGATACAGGAAGAGGTGCCAGCCTTCGCGCGAATGCAGGGTTTCGGCCACGAGCGTGGCTGTGCTGGGCAGCGCAGACCAGCGCGCCTGCAGTTCGAGCAGCGGGCGCGCGGCTTCCATCTCGGGGCTCTCGAAGCGCCCGTGCGCGGCTGCATCCAATTGTGCGACCACGGCGTGCGCCAGCTCGGTAGAAAGCGGCATGCGGCCGCCGTTCCAGCGCGGCACCGCTGCGCGTTTGCCGCTGGCACGGCGCACATAGGCAGTCATGTCCTGCACGCGCACCAGTTCCAGCAGCCGGCCGGCGAACAGGAAGTTGTCGCCCGGGCGCAGTCGCGCGATGAACCCTTCCTCGATCGACCCCAACGCACTGCCACCGGCAGCGCGCCACCAGCGCACGTTCATGGTGGCATCGCTGACAATGGTGCCGATGCTCATCCGATGGCGCCGCGCGAGCCGCGCATCGGGCACGCGCCAGACGCCGTGCCCATCGGGGGTGACGCGGTGGTAGTCCGGATACGCCGTGAGCGAGTGGCCGCCCTGGCGTACGAAGTCGAGCGTCCATTGCCATTCGTCATCGCGCAGATCGCGGTAAGCCCATGCGCGGCGCACTTCCTGAAGCAACGCATCGGGCGCGAAGCCGCCGCCCAGCGCCACTGTCACCAGGTGCTGGACGAGCACGTCCAGTGGCTTGTGAGGCGACGTGCGGGCTTCAACACGGCCGGACATGGCCGCCGCGCGCGCGGCAGCTCCCTCCACGAGTTCCAGGCTATGCGTGGGTACCACGGTCACGCGCGAATGCCTGCCTGGCGCGTGGCCCGATCGTCCCGCCCGCTGCATCAGCCGCGCTACGCCCTTGGGGGAGCCGATCTGCAGCACGCGTTCAACGGGGAGGAAATCCACGCCCAAGTCCAGGCTCGATGTGCAGAACACGGCCTTGAGCAAGCCCTGCTTGAGCCCGGTCTCGACCCAGTCCCGCGTCGCACGATCCAATGAGCCATGATGCAGCGCGATCAACCCTGCCCATTCCGGTCGGGCATTGATGACTGCCTGATACCAAAGCTCTGCTTGCGACCGCGTGTTGAGAAACACCAATGCGGTGCGAGCGCTTTCCAACTCTTGGACCACATGCGGCAGCATTGCCATGCCCAGGTGGCCCGCCCAAGGAAACCGTCCCACGCCGTCAGGCAGCAACGTGTCGATTTCCATGCGCTTGGGCAGGTGGCCCTGAACCAGCGTGCCGGTGGAGGGCGCGCGGGCATCGCTCAGTGCATCCATGGCTTGTGCCAGATTGCCGAGCGTGGCCGACAGGCCCCACACGACCAGCTCGGGCGACCACGTTCGTAGGCGGGCCAGTGCAAGCTGCACCTGCACGCCGCGCTTGTTGCCCACCAGTTCGTGCCATTCATCGACGACCACCACGCGTACCGAGCCCAACGCATCACGCGCATCGGCACGCGTGAGCAGCAATGAGAGGCTTTCTGGCGTGGTGACCAGCGCGGTGGGCAAGCGACGCGACTGGGCCGCACGCTCGGCGCTGCTGGTGTCGCCGGTGCGCAGGCCCAATGTCCAGTGGGGTGCCAGTGCCTGTGCCGCATCCGTCAGTGCGCGCGTGGTGTCAGCGGCCAGCGCGCGCATGGGCGTGAGCCATAGCACCGACAGCGGCGGTGCCCCGCCACGCCCGCGCACCTGTGCCAGCCGCTGCAGCGTCCCCAACCAGACGGCATAGGTTTTGCCCGCGCCGGTGGTCGCGTGCAGCAGACCCGATTCACCGCGCGCCATGGCAGACCATACCTGGCGCTGGAACGGCATCGGCGTCCAGCCGCGCGCGGCAAACCACGCATCGAGGTCGGGCAGGGCGGGCTCGCTCATGGCGGGGGCAGCAGGCTTTCCAGCGTTTGCAGCGTATCCGCTTCTGCGACCGGCTTGTCGTGCCGCCAGCGCAGCATGCGCGGAAACCGCACCGCAATGCCGCTCTTGTGGCGGGCGCTGCGGGCAATGCCTTCAAAGCCGAGTTCGAATACCAGCGTCGGGGCCACACTGCGCACGGGGCCGAAGCTCTCCACCGTGGTTTTGCGGATGAGGGCGTCGACCTGACGGATCTCCGCATCGCTCAAGCCCGAGTACGCCTTGGCAAAGGGCACCAGTTTTCGCTCGGGCGCTTCAGGCGGGGCATCCCATACGGCAAAGGTGTAGTCGGTGAACAGACTGGCACGGCGCCCGTGGCCGCGCTGCGCGTAGATCAGCACCGCATCGACCGAGAACGGATCGATTTTCCACTTCCACCACACGCCCACGTCTTTGGTGCGGCCTACGCCGTAGCGTGCGTCGCGCCGTTTGAGCATCAGCCCCTCTACACCGAGATCACGCGAGGCTTCACGCTGGCGCGCAAGGTGCAACCAATCGTCCCCCTGCAGCAGTGGCGAGAGTTTCAGCGCCGGGTGGGCAAACTCGGCAATCACGCGTTCAAGTTGCGCGCGCCGCTCGCCTTGCGTCCGCTCACGCCAGTCCTGCCCCTGCCATTCGAGGAGGTCATAGGCCAGCAGTACGGCAGGCGCATCGCGCAACACCCGCGCGTTCAGCGTTTTTCGGCCGATGCGTTGCTGGAGCAGTGCAAACGGCTGCACGCGGCCTTCGCGCCAGACCACGATTTCGCCGTCGAGTACCGTACCCGCAGGCAAGGTGTCCGCCATGGTCGCCAGTTCCGGAAAGCGGTCCGTGATGAGCTCTTCGCCACGCGACCATACCCAGGTGTTGCTGGCGCGACGCACGAGTTGCGCGCGGATGCCATCCCATTTCCATTCGACCTGCCATTCGCTGGGCGGACCGAGCAGCGCGTCGAACGCCTCCAACGCCGCCTGCAACGGGTGCGCAAGAAAAAACGGGTACGGATGCCCGGCGTCGAGCGTATGGCCGTCGACGCTCGCATCGGCCAACAAGGCGCGGTAACGCTCGGCAGTGGGCGGCTGGCCGATGTCGGTATAGCCCATCAACCGCTGCGCCACATGCTTCGGGTCGGTGTCGCCAACTTCCGCCAACGCCCGTGTCACCAGCAGTTTCGATACACCCACCCGGAATGCACCGGTGATGAGCTTCATGAGCACCAGTCGGGCATGCAATGGCAGGCCCCGGCACAATGCGGCCAGGCGTGGGAGCACCAGTTCGGGCGCCTGGCCGCGCAGTGGCAGCAGTCTGGTTTCTACCCATTCGGCCAGGCTGGCGTCGTCTTCATGGTTGGGCTCCGGAAGCACCAGGGCGATGGTTTCAGCCAGATCGCCCACCGCTTGATAGCACTCGTCGAACAACCATGCTGGCAAGCCCGACGCAGTTTGGGCGAAGCTGGCCAGCACACGCACGGGCACAAGCTGTCGAGGTTTGCCTCCTGCCAAGAAGTACACCGCCCATGCGGCGTCAGCGTCCGGGGCAGTGCGCAGATACTTCATCAGTGCGGCGAGTTTGGCGTTGCTCGATGTGGTTGCATCGAGCTGCGCATAGAGATCGGCAAACGCTTTCATGGCCGAGGGTGTTCCAGCGGTTCTGATGACGCGGTAGCGTCGCGCGCTTCAGCTGCATCGTCCTCGTCGCCATATTCGGTGGCGAAGGCGCGGGCGTCCCGTCCGCCTTCACACAACCAGCGCACCATCGGCGCAACCTGCCCATGCGTAACGTAGACACGTCCGGCACCCGTGGCTTCAATGGCTTGCAGCAAGCCAGGCCAGTCAGCATGGTCCGACAGCACAATGCCCCGGTCGACACCGCGCCGCCGCCGTGCGCCGCGAAGCTGCATCCAGCCACTGGCAAAGGCATCTGCGTAGTCGCCAAACCTGCGCATCCACGGCGTGCGCTGCGCAGATGGTGGCGCCAGCACCAGGGCCCGACGCAGATCAGTACGATCCACCTCGGTCGCAAGCTGCGTCTGGGGTAGCGCAACGCCGGCTTCCCGATACGCCGCATCGATTTGCAGCATGGCACCGTGCGAAACAATCGGCCCGATACCGGCATCGAGTCCAGCAAGAATGCGTTGTGCCTTGCCAAACGCGTAGCAAAACACGACGCTGGTGCGGCCCGCCTCAGCATTGCTGTGCCACCAGGCATTGAGTTGCGCAAAGATTTCGGCCTGAGGCCGCCAGTGATAGATCGGCAGTCCGAAGGTGGATTCAGTGATAAAGGTGTCGCAGCGCACCGGTTCGAACGGTGCGCAGGTGCGATCTGCCTCGACTTTGTAGTCACCGGAAACCACCCAGACCGCATTGCCGTATTCCAGCCGGACCTGTGCTGACCCAAGAACATGCCCCGCCGGATGAAAGCTCACCCGGACACCGTTGTGGACGATGGACTCGCCATACGGCAGGGTTTGTAGAGGGAGATCGTCGCCCAGGCGAGCGCGCAGTACACCCGCGCCGGGTGCGGCGGCAAGATAGTGCTGATGGCCGATGCGGGCGTGGTCGCTATGCGCGTGCGTGATGATCGCGCGATCTACTGGTCTCCATGGGTCGATAAAGACATCACCTTGCGGACAGTACAAACCTTTAGATGTTGAGATGATCAAATCTGACGGGTGCATTTGCGCCGCAATGTGATGGCCCAGTGAGAGATGAATCTTCTGCGATTGCCCTGCGCAGTGGAGCAGGCGTGGTTCTATGGAACCGGTCGGCGCGCGTTCTTAATGAATGCACCAACGCATGGGGCCAGCTGAAACAGGACAGCGACGTCGGCGTCGCAACAACGACGTTCCCGGTAGGGTGGCTACCTGTTCTAGGTTACCGTGCCAACAATCGCCAAAACGTTCTCTGTTGCAGATTTTCTGACGCAAAACCAATACGCGTGAAACATGTGCATCGGTCATGAGGCGCTTATGGATCCTTTCGAGAGCTTGCGGTTCTTTCGTATGATCGTCGAGGTCAGAAGCTTCAGTTGGGCGGGGCACATGTTGGGGGGATTGCCGGCCGCCCTTGATCCAGTTGAGCCGTCCTGCCGCGCGGAGCAGGGCCTGGCGTTCGAGATGCAGCGGCTTTGCGGCAAGAGGCCACAAGCACCGCTGCCCTGGCTGGTGGCCTTCGTCTGCAGAATTGGCTGGCGTACGCGCGCTTTACGGTGTTCGGGTGCCACGTAGCGCACCTCGACAGACTTTCGTTGACGCGGTCCTCAGAACTTGTGGCGCATGCCGACAGCCACACCCACCATGCTGGTCTGGCCAGCACCCGGGTAGTAGCCGTTGACGAAGCCCACCGCTGAAGTATCGAAATTCAACCCGGCATTTCTGACATAGGCGGTCGTCAGGTAGACATCGGTGCGCTTCGAGAGGTTGTAGTCAGCGATGAAACTGATTTGCCAAGGGTTGGATTGACTCAATGGTTTTCCGGCCTTCGTCAGTTGCAGGCTCTTGACCTGGTCGTAGTCGTACTCCACCGTGAGCATGAGCGCAGACGTCACCTGGTAGTTGATGCCGGCCCACCACAAATCGTCCCGAATGAGCGTGGCGCTATTGGAGAAATCGGTCCGTCCCCAGCGGTACCCGGCAATCAACTTGGCTGGACCCACGAGGTAGCTCGCAGCGGCAGCAAGCTTCTTCGAGCTGCCGTAGCCGGTGTCCCCGAACGGTGCGAGCGATGGGTTGTAGGCGTCGTAGGCCAGCGCAGCACCGAACGCATTGCCTGCGTAATTCAGCCCCGCACCGTAACCGCTGTCGCGCTTGAACTGCCCTGGCACCTCACCCGCACCAAAGACGCCGTTGCCGAAAGACCAGTGGGCAATCGCGGTGACGCTACCAAACGTGCCGGTGTACTTGGCTGTGTTGTCTGACCGGAAGTTCAGCCCAGTCATGGCCACGACGGGCTCGTACTGGGTGGCATAGGCGGTTGGCGAAAAGTTGGCCAGCGTATCGAAGATCGCGGTGTACTGCCGACCGAAGGTGAACTTGCCGAACCCGGTGTCCAGGCCGACAAACGCTTGCCGGCCGAAGAGCCGACCGCCCTGCTGGAGCTTGCCGTCATCGACGCCGAAACCACTCTCCAGCACAAAGAGGGCTTTGTTTCCGCCGCTGAGATCGTCTTCTCCGCGCAACCCCCAGCGCGATCCGGAGAGCGCACCCGAACTCAACGCCACTCGGCTGGCAGCTGGCCCAGGATACCCCGCGCTCCCCGGTGCAATTGACGACATCTTGTTGACATACTCAATGTTGGTGTCGAGCACGCCGTAGAGCGTGACACTGGATTGCGCGAGCGCGGCACCTGCGCAGGTCGCCAGCGACACGGCGGCGATGGTTTTCAATTTCATGCTGTGTTGTCTCCTCGTTTTTTTAGGTGGCCGTTCTAAAGCAACTACTGGGTTTGCCTTCCGGTGACATCAAGAAAATGCCGATGCCACTGGCCCGGCCAGGAGCTCACTGAGCGTGGCGGAGTCCTCAAGGCTCTCCAGCTCCAGCAGACAAGTCTCGATGGCGCGCTGACGCGGTGCTGGCAGCAGGCCGTCCGTGAGCCGGCGGTATTTCGTTACCACCTGGTCACGGCGCATTGGCTGCAACGCAGACTTCGGTGCCGGTTGCTCGGCCTGCAGCGCGGTGCCGTCACGCAGATGGATACGCAGGCGGGTTCGGCCGCGACCCAGCGGGCCGGCGCTGTCGAACGCGCTGTCGTGGTGGGCGCGAATCCGTGGAATGAGCGCCCAGACATCGTCACGATCAATGCGCTCCGGAGCGAACTGCCGGACCATGGCTTCGCCATCGAGGAGGGCAACCGCAAGCGCATAGGCAATGTTCATCTGCGCCGCAATGGGCGTAATCGGCCGCTCGAGCTCCCACCAGCCGTGGTGATAGACGGCGTGAGACAGATCGACATCGATGCTGTCGATCTGATCGGGACGTAGCTGATGCTTGGCGATGAGATCAAACAGCGCATCGAGCCCCGAGTGCAATCCGCCCATGGCAGCGTGGGCCTTGAGCACGATGGTCGGCGTTTCCCAGTGTTCGCCAAGACCATGGGCGATCTGCGTGGCATCGGGCGCGTGCCCCTCACCAAAGGTTGAGAGGAAGCCGCCGTAATCACGCTCGAACACGCGCTGGATGCCGGTGTACCCGCTCGCCGCCAGGTGCGCTGCGTAGAGCCCGTTGCGTGCGGCAAAGCCGTGGTGCATGCGCTTGGACATCGCTTCGTATTGCGCCGCCATCAACCCCGCGGACTGCGTTGCGGCCAGTCCAAGCGCATCCTCAAATGCTGCGGCGTCCAGTTGGAGCAACACGCCGCTGGCGGCCGCGGACGCATGCGTGCCAAAGACAGCCCCCGAATGCCAGCCGCGCGAAAGCATCTGGCCGCCATGCAGCGCCAGGCCCACACGTGGCCCCACCTCGAATCCGGCAATCGCGGCGGCCAGCAGGCGCTCACCACTCACACCGCCCAGCTTTTCCGCCGTGGCCAGCAACGAGGGCAACACCAGGGATGCGCTGTGCAACGGTGCGAGCGGGTGGAAGTCATCCAGCTCGAAACCCTGGATGAAGGTGCCATTCAGCAACGCTGCGACAGGCGCCGTGGTCTTGCGGCCCCAGCCGATGACATTGCATGGCCCTTCGGCTTCCAGCCCAAGGACGGACTCGACGGCAATGCGCGACCACGGCAACTGTGCGCCGACCAGCGCGCAGCCGACGCCGTCCAGCAGCAGCAACCGTGCACGTTCGAGCACGGCCTCGGGCACCGTGCTCAGTGTGAAGTTGGCCAGCCATGTGGCGAGTTGCCCGGTCGGCCCTGTCGGGTCGCTGGCTTGGCGTGGAGCATGTTCGTTCATCTTGTTTTCCATGTGGTTCAAAACCGTTCGAAGACACCATTCAGGCGGCCTCGTGCCAGCACCGCCCCATCCAGGCGGTCGAGCACGTCCCGCAGCCGCGGCGGCTCGGAAAACAGCAGTGCTCGGTTCAGGGCCAGCAGTTGAAAGCTGTATCGATGTGGGCCGTGTCCGGGCAGGGCTCGCGGGCCCGCGTAGATCGCCTTGCCAAAGCTGTTGCGCCCCAGCGATGCGTAGGTGTTCGTTGCGGCATTCAGTGCGCTCTCAGGCAGCCCAACCGATGTCGGCCGGATGCCAGTGGCGACCAGGTGCACAAACGGCCGGGGCAGAGGCGCGTCGGCATCCTCGACGATCAGGATCAGTTCCTGGGTGCCGGGCGGGACGTTGTGCCATGAAAGGCCGGGCGATCGGTTTGCACCCACACCGTGGCCGGCATGCGCGATGGGAATCGACTGTCCTTCGCTGAAGCTCTCGCTGCGCAACTCCAGCAGCGCTGGTGCCGATGAGACGGCTGGGTGATACCAGGCCAGGCGGTCTTCACCGGCCCGCCGCCCTTTGAGCAAACGCCCCAAGACGCGGCCTAGCATGACTTGCCTCGCCCGTCGAACTGGACTCCCGAGAGATTCCACACCCACGGCCGACGCTCCCGATCTGCTGCCTGCCATGCGCGAATCAAGTCGTCTTCCAGCAGGGTGCCGCCCACTTCGTCCAGCCCTTGCAGGAGCATGTCTCTGCGCAACGCGTCGATCGCGAAGGTCCAGCTCCGGCCGTCGACCTCGATGACCTGGCGTTCAAGGTCGACTGTGAATGATTTGGCTTGACGCGCAAGCGTTGTCAGCTCGTTGACTTGTGCTTCGTCCAGCGTGAGCGGCAGGACGCCGTTCTGAAAGCAGTTGTTGTAGAAGATGCTCCCGAAGCTCGGGGCGATCACGCAGCGATACCCCATGGAGAGCAGGGCCCAGACGGCGCTTTCGCGCGAGGAGCCGCAACCGAAATTGGCGCCGCTGACAAGAATGGACGCGCCGTTGAATTCGGGTCGCGCCGGAAGAAACTCCGGATCAGGGGTGCCGTCGGCGAGGTACCGGATTGCCTCAAAGGCATACTGGCCCAGCTCGTTTTGGGGCACCGTGGTCAACCGTTCGATGCGGATGATGACGTCGGTGTCCAGGTTGGCGCGTGGCAACGGCGCCGCCAAACCGACGAGCGTTTTGAAGGGTTGCATGGTCAGAGGCTCCGGATATCGATCAGGGTGCCGGCGATGGCAGCGGCGGCGGCCATCGCAGGGCTTGCCAGGTGGGTGCGCGCGCCCGGCCCTTGGCGGCCAACGAAATTGCGGTTGGACGTAGAGACGGCTCGGGCACCGGGTGGAACGCGTTCGCCATTGGCGGCAACGCACATGCTGCAGCCCGGTTCACGCCATTCGAACCCGGCGTTCTTGAACACCACGTCGAGCCCTTCGGCCTCGGCAGCGCGTTTGACCAGCTCTGAGCCCGGGACCACCCAGGCCGTCACGCCGGGCGCCACCTTCTTGCCCCGGACCACACTGGCCGCATCACGCAGATCCGATAGGCGCGAATTGGCGCAGGACCCGATGAAGACCCAATCCACTGGCGTGCCCGCCAATGGCTGGCCTGCGTCCAACCCCATGTACTCCAGCGCAGTGCGCCACGCTTCTGCGCGCGCTGCGTCCCCAGCCGTTTCCGGGTCTGGGATGCGGGCATCGATCGACATGGCTTGATCTGGGCTTGTGCCCCACGTCACGGTTGGAGGCACCTCCTTTGCATCGCACTGCACTTCGCAATCGAACACGGCATCGGCATCGCTGGACAACGCGCGCCAGTCCTCCACGGCACGCTCGAACAACTCGCCTTGCGGTGCGAAGGGCCGATCGCGCAAGTAGGCGAACGTCGTGTCGTCCGGCGCGATCTGCGCGTATTTGGCACCCAGCTCGACGGCCAGATTGCACAGCGTCAGACGGCCTTCGATAGACATGTCCTCAATGGTCTGCCCCGCGAACTCCACGGCATACCCGACGCCCGCCGACGCGCCGAGCTTGGCGATCAGGTGCAGCGCGAGGTCCTTGGGTGTCACGCCCACCGGCAATTGGCCATCAACGCGCACGCGCATGCGTAGCGGCTTCTGCTGGCGCAACGTCTGGGTAGCGAGCACGTGCACGATCTCGGACGAGCCGATACCGAATGCCAGCGCACCCAGGCCGCCGTTGGTGCAGGTATGGCTATCACCGCACACCAGCGTGGTGCCGGGCAGGGCGATCCCCAGTTCGGGCGCCATGACGTGAACGATGCCCTGGCCGGGCTGCCCCAGATCGAACAAGCGGATGTGTCCGTTCTGGCTTCCCTGCTTCAGGCCGGCCCAGAGCATGCCGCCGAGGGGGTAGGTCTTCTCGGTGCGGCCCGGCGCGCTGGAGACCACGTGGTCCGGCGTTGCAAAGCACAGCTCCGGGCTATGCGGCGGCAGCGTTCGCTTGGCCAGCTCGCCGAGTGCGGGTGCCCCCGAAAGATCGTGCAGCAGGTGCCGATCGATATGCAGCAGAGCCCATCCGTCGCCCAGGTCCTTGATGACATGGGCATCCCATACTTTGTCGAAAAGCGTACGTCCCATGGCTCACCCTTGATGGTTTTGTTGGAAGCGTTGCCGCAGTGCGCTCCATTCGTCCGAGCCAAAGCGGCGGAAGAACTCAGCGACGCTCGCGTCGATCTTGAGCGGTGGCATCTGGCCGCTTTGGCGGACATCTCGCAGAACGGCATCACCCGCTTCCATGGTTGCCTTCAACAGCAGGCCAGGAAGGATGACCATGCGGTAGCCCAAGTCCTGCGCCTGGGCAAACGGCAGCAGCGGCGTGCGCCCCGCGGGCACCAGGTTGAGCAGGCAGGGACCCTTCACCTCGCGCGGAATGACCGCGACTTCCTCCAGCGTGCGAGGCGCTTCGACAAACGCCATATCCGCGCCCGCTTCAATGGCCAGATTGGCGCGCTCGATGGCCTCGTCGAGGCTGACGACGGCGCGTGCGTCGGTGCGGGCGATGATCGTGAAATCCGGATTGCGCCGCGCGGCGACAGCCGCCCGGATCTTGGCGATGTATTCATCGCGCTCGACGATCTCCTTGCCATCCAGATGGCCGCAGCGCTTGGAGAAAACCTGGTCTTCCAGATGGATGGCTGCAACGTTGCGCGCTTCGAACTCACGTACGGTGCGCGTGACATTCAGTTCATTGCCGTAGCCGGTGTCCGCATCGGCGATAAGGGGAATGTCTACCGAGCGCGCGATCACGGCGGCGTTGTCGACCATCTCACTCATGCCGAGCAGGCCGAAGTCGGGGAACCCGCGCGCTGCGGCGGTACCGGCGCCGGTCATGTAGACGGCAGCGAATCCTGCCTGCTGGATCAGGCGTGCGGTCAGTCCATCGTAAGCTCCTGGGGCGACCACGATTTCTGGCCGAGCGAGCAGTTGGCGTAATTGGGTTGCAGCGTTCATGGATAACTCCTGGCGTGGTTCTTGGAAGGCGGGCACTGGAAGTCCGCGCAGATGGTCGGGCCGGGTCGCATTACCGGCTGATGTCTTCGAGCGAGCGTCCTGCGGTACGGGGGCCGAGCAAGCCAATGCTCAAGGCGACGATCAGCATGCAGCCGACGATCAGTCCGACCGCACCGGGCACTCCGGCGTACTTCAGACAAGCGGCGATGAGGAACCCGCTCAACGCGCCAGAGACACGGCTGATCGAGTAGACAAAGCCGATCGCCATTGCCCGGCTGCGTGTCGGGTACAACTCGGCCTGGTACGCATGGAAACCCAGCGAGATCAAGGTTCCGCAGAGCGTCAGCAAAGCACCCGTGATGAGAATGGCGAGTCCGCTGTCGAGATTGATGAACATCACGCCGGCAACGGACATCACCAACGCTGCGGCCACAATCAGCCACTTGCGCTCGACACGGTCGGCAAAGCTCACCGCCAGCAGCGGGCCGAGCGGCGCCACAAACGAGACCATCAGCCCGTATTCCAGACTCGATGACAGCCCCACGCCGCGGTGCACCAGGAAGGTCGGCATCCAGTTTGAGAAGCCATAGAGGCCAATCGCCTGGGCGGCGTGGAAGATGACCAGCATCACGGTTCTGCGTCGGTACGGTGTTTGCCAGATCTCGCGGAAGGAGGCTCGCTCGCCCACCGCAACCGCACGCGGTGGCTGAGGAATCGGCAGGGAGCGGCCGCTCTGTTCAAGCGCTTTTGCCTCCATGCGTTCCACCACGGCGGTTGCTTGCTCCAATTGGCCATGGCTGGCCAACCAGCGCGGGCTTTCCGGCAGCCCCAGCCGCAGCAGCCAAACCAGCAATGCTCCGGCGCCGCCAAGCAGGATCACAACGCGCCAGCCTTCCAGGCCAAGTAGGTTGCGCGGCACGAGCAGCCATGCGACCAGTGCAACGGAAGGCACCGCGAGATAGGAGATCACCGTGCTCACCGCAAATGCCCGGCCGCGGATGCGCGCGGGCACCAGCTCACTCAGGTAGGCATCGATCGTGACGAGTTCGACGCCAAGGCCAATGCCGGTCATCAGCCGCCAGAAGTTGAGCCCCACCGCTTCGTGCTGGAACGCCATGCACACGGCCGACACCGAGTACCAGAGCAGCGCGACCGTGAACACGGAACGTCGCCCAAGCCGGTCAGCGACGGAGCCGAAGGCCAGCACGCCGATCAACAAGCCAAGAAATGTCGCCGCGATATAGCTCGCTGCGCCGTTGAAGGCAAAGAACCCCTCGGTGGTGGCGCTCAGCACGCCGCTCTTGATGATCCCTGGCAGCACATAGGCCGTGGAGAAGAGTTCGTAGAACTCAAAGTAGGCACCCAACGACAACAACAACACCAAGCTCCAGATGCTGCGCGTCGCCGGAAGGCGGTCGATGCGTGCGGCCAACTCGCCGGCAGTGAGGCGGGCGCTGGAGACCTGCGTCTCCCGCATTGCCGACAGCGTCTGATGGGTCATGGTGTCTCCGTGTATCGATGTGGCTATCCGGGTTGGGCCGTCACCACAGTTTATGTTGTCATGTCATTATGATGTGATACACATAACACCGCAAGGGAAAGTTCGGCTAAGCTCCGGCCGTCAAGGGAGATGCGCTAAAGATGACCTCAAATGTGAATTCAACTGCACTGAAACGTAGCCCGGGCACGTCTTTGCATCGCCAGATGTTCACCGTGCTGCGTGATCAGATCGTCCGCGGTCAGTACCGCTCGGGAACGATGCTTCCGAAGGAAGAAGAGCTGTGCGCGCTGTTTGACGTATCGCGCATCACAGTGCGGCGCGCGTTGGCCGATCTGGAAGCCGAAGGGCTGGTGGAAAAGCGGCAGGGGAAAGGCACGTTCGTCCGGCTTGAGCTACCCGCAATGCGCCCGATGGCAACGCTGGGGTTCATCGAATCGCTGCGACAGATTTCTGGCGATACCCAGGTGGAAGTGCTCAGCCTGGAGCACCCCGTGGCCGGTGGCGACATCGCGCAACTTCTGAACGTCGATGACGATTCGCGCCTGTTGCATGTCACGCGTTTGCGGCGAAAGGCTGCGGTGCCCGTGATGATCACGGAGGCCTGGGTGCCGGAGGCCTATATAGGCGAAGTCAATCAGGCTGACCTGGAAGCGCAACCGCTCTTTGAGTTGCTGATGCAGCGCGGTGTTCGGTTCGACCGCGTGGTGCAGGAATACACAGCCATCGCCGCGTCGCCGCTACAGGCCCGATTGCTCCAGGTGCCGCCGGGGCAGCCGCTCATGCGCATCAACCGATTGATCTATGACGAGCAGAAGCGGCCCGTTCAGTACCTGGCCGTCGTGATGTCGCCGGAGCGCAGCCGAATCCTCATGGATTTCGAGATCGGCGCTATGAATACGCTCGCGGCCGGAACCATCGTGCATGACGTAGCCACGTGATGACGCACCATTGCCCCATGTTCGGGCTTCGACCACCCGGACAAACACGTTCGTTGCGGCAAGGCGGTCCATGTTATGTGACTCCAATGCCTGGTCGTGCGAGAACAGGCATCGTCCAGCTTCAGTGAGCGTCGGCCGAAGGTGCGGCGGGCGGCACTACCTTGCGCATCAGCAATACCATCGGGGTGGCAATGGCGAAGCAGACGAGTATCACAAGGAATGCGTCGGAGAAGGTCAGCGTGTGTGCCTCTCTCATGACCAATGCCGACAATTGCTTGAGGGCTGCGGCGTCGGCGCCACTCATGTCATTGCCAAGCGCGACCGCGTTGGCGCTGATTGTCTGCAGCAGCGAAGCCATCGACTCGTTGCGAATATTCAGGTGCTCGGCCAGGCGCAGGAAGTGCAGGTTGGTGCGGTCATTGAGGATCGTGGCGCAAGCCGCGATACCGATGGCGCCACCGAGGTTGCGCATCAGATTGAACAGCCCTGAGGCGAGCTTCAATTTGGCGGGCGGCAAGCTGCCCAATGTGAGCGTGACGGTCGGGGCGACGGCGAATTGCTGCGCCATGCCGCGCAACGCTTGAGGCAGCATGAGCTCAGCGGCCCCCCAGTCATGCGTGATTGGCGCGAAATTCCACATCGAAACGGCAAACAGGCTGAGCCCAATCATTAGCAGCCAACGCAAATCCACGCGGTTTGCCAGGAACGCATAGAGCGGAATGGATGCCACCTGGAACAGGCCCGTCGAAAAGATCGCAAGCCCGATTTGCAAGGCGCTCAAGCCGCGCACCTGGCCCAGAAAGAGGGGCGTCAGGTAGATCGTTGCAAAGATGCCGATGCCGGTAACGAAGGAGAAGAAGCATCCCAGGGCGAAATTGCGGTCTTTGAGCGCGTGTAGATCGACGACCGGATTGGCATAGGTGAGCGATCGCCAGAGGAAAGCGATCCCTGCGAGGCCTGAAATCCATGCCGTCGCCAGGATGGTGTCGTCGCCGAACCAATCCCAGCGCGGGCCTTCTTCCAGCGTGTACTCCAGGCAGCCGAGAAATAGCGCCATGAGCACCATGCCCACATAGTCAGCGCCACGCAGCAGGGACCAGTCGGGTTTATCCACCTTCACCAGCATCGGCACCGCGATCGTGATGAAGATTCCAGGCACAAGGTTGATGAAGAACAACCAGTGCCACGAGAAGTTGTCGGTGATCCAGCCGCCGATGGTGGGGCCAAGGGTCGGAGCGAGGGAGGCGAGTCCGCCGATGATTGCCGCAGCCAATACACGCTGGCGCCCTGCGAAAAAGGCGAACGCCGTGGTGAACACCATCGGGATCATGGAGCCGCCCAGAAAGCCCTGCGCGGCCCGGAACGCAATCATGCTCTGAATGTTCCACGCGATGCCGCAGAGCAGGCTCGTAGCCGTAAAGCCCGCCGCCGACACCGCAAACAGCCAGCGCGTTGACATGACCCGAGCCAGCCAGCCGGACAGCGGGATGACGATGATCTCTGCGATGAGATAGGCGGTCTGCACCCAAACCGTTTCGTCGGCCCCGGCAGAGAGGCCGCCGCCAATGTCACGCAGCGATGCCGAAACGATCTGTATGTCGAGCAGGGCAATGAACATCCCCACGCACATCGTCGCGAACGCGAAGACCTTGGTCGACATTGGCAATTCGCTGGGCAACACAAGGGCCGACGGGGGCGCACCCGTGGCGGTAGAGGCCGGGACGGTGGCTGCGGCGGCACTCATGATTTCACCTGTTCAACCGCATGCGTATCGATTTCAGCTTCTACGGACAGGCCAGGGCGAAGAACGCCGAGCTTGGCGTCTTCCGCGTCGAGGACGATGCGGACTGGCACGCGCTGAACAATCTTGGTGAAATTGCCGGTCGCGTTTTCCGGCGGCAGCACACTGAACTGCGCGCCAGTGGCGGGGGAAAGACTGTCAACGCGACCATGGAAGACCTTGCCCGGCAATACGTCGGCGACGATGGTGGCCCGCATCCCGGGCTTCATTTTTGCCAGTTGGCCTTCCTTGAAGTTCGCGTCGATCCAGAGGCCTTTGGAGGGCACGATCGACAGCAGTTGGCCGCCACCTGTGGCAAATGCGCCAACGCGTGCCCGCCGGTTCCCAATGGTGCCGTCAACCGGAGCCACGAGTTCCGTGTGGCCGAGGTTGATGCTGGCGAGGTCCCGCTCGGCAATGGCCTGGGCCAACGCGGCCCGGGCTTGCTGCTTTTGCGTGGCAATGACGTCCAGTTGGCGCTCGGCAGCCAGCACACCAGCCTTGGCCCTTTCACCATTGGCCACCGATTGCTTGTAGTCGGCATCGGCCTTCTGCGAACTCTGGATCGACACGGCCGATTTGGCGACCAGGTTGGCGTAACGCACTTGATCGTCGTGAGCTCGCACCGTATCTGCGTTGACCGCCGCTGCGGCAGCCTTGGCTTCCGCAATCGTTGCTAGCTGCAGACTCTGGCGCGCGTCCAGATTGGCGAGCAGTGCCTGCTGGGCCGCCACGGCCCCCTCTGCCTTCGCCAGTGCGGCGCGATAGTCGCGGTTGTCGATGCGTACCAACACATCGCCGGCATGGACTTGCTGGTTGTCGGTCACGGCAACCTCGGTGATATAGCCGGGTACTTTCGCGGCAATCAACGTCACGTCGCCGCCCACATAGGCGTCGTCAGTGCTCTGGACGAATCGCGCATCGGTCCACCAGTGATAGCCATAACCCAGAGCGACAAGCGCCGCTAGGGCAATGCCTCCGCGGATGAGCAGTGGTTTCCTGGCGCGCTTCGGTTTGACGGCCGGGGGCTCGGACGTGACGCGTTCGGCGGTTGCGGTGCTGGTCATGACATCTCTCCTGAGTCAAAGGTCTTCCGTCGCCGAAAGGGCGAGTTCGGTTGGGTGGGCATCTTCCGAATGCCGTTCAAGCTGAATGCGGAGTGCTTCGCTGGCGGCCGGTCCGGGTGCGAGACGGTGGTCGTCAATGGTGATGGGCTCGCGGGTGAGCGCATCGACGACGAGGGGCTGAACAACGCGTCCGGATGCGCGCTCCACGAGTTGGACCATCGCGCCCTCCGGCGAGAAATGCTGGTTGCCCCACGCAATCAGCATCAGCAGGACAGGCCGGAATTCACGACCGAGGTCGGTGAGGATGTATTCGGAGCGCGGAGGGTGATTGTTGTATTGGCGGCGGGCGAGCATGCCGTCGTGCACGAGCCTGTGCAAACGCTGAGCCAGCATGTTGGGCGCAATGCCCAGCCGCTTTTGGAAGTCGTCAAAGCGCGTTGTGCCGTAGAAGGCCTCTCTCAGGATCAGCACGGTCCAACTGTCACCAACGTGTCCCATGCCTCGTGCGATGGGGCAAAGCGTTCTTTTGTGTGATGTCCGGCGCATATATCGGTCCCAACCAAAAACAAGTTGCTATCACGATGAAAGTTAGTCTAGAGTAGTAACTATCATCATGCAAGCAAATAAGCGCGATGCCACTTTCATCGAAGGGACTCGTCATGGATCAGGAATCGTTTCCAACCTGGGGCACGCGCGTTATCGCTCGGCGTGCCGTTTCTTTCGCGGCGCTGGTGTTCATTGCGAGCGGTCTTGCCGCCTGCGCGGCGGGGCCGGATTACCGCAAGCCGGAGAGTGCAATGCCGGTTGCTTATCCGCATGCCGCGGCGCTGGAAACGTTGAACGCTTCGCGGCAACCGGTTTCGCTCGATACGTGGTGGGATGGCTTCAAGGATCCGGCGCTCACGAGGATCATCCAGCGTGCTCTGGATCAGAACCTTGACCTCGCCGCCTCGATTGCACGGGTCGACCAGGCACGCGCCGCCGCAGCGCACGCGGGGGCACAGTTGCTGCCCGAAGGCAGTGTGGGTGCCAACGTAAGCAAGCAGCGCCAGTCCACGCAAAGCGCGCTGGGCCGTCTTGCAAGCGCGCTACCGGGATACGACCGAGATAAGACGTCGTATTCGGTAGGGGGCAGTGCAAGTTGGGAGATCGACATTGCAGGCGGACTGAGGCGCGGTGCAGAAGCCGCCGATGCGGAACTGGAGGCGGCGGAAGCCGGCCACGTTGGCGTGCGGATCCTCGTTGCCGCCGAGGCTGCGGACGCCTATTTTCGTGTGCGTGGCGCTCAGGACCGGATCGCGATTGCACGCCAGCAGGAAACCACCAGCCGGCAACTTCTTGAATTGGTCCGTCTGCGCCTTGCAGATGGCATTGGCGCGGAACGTGAACGAGCGGAGGCGGAGGCCCAACTGGCCCAGACGCGCGTAACCATCCCGCCGCTCCAGATCGAATTGGAAACCCAACTCAACCGGCTCGACGTACTGATGGGGGCCCAGCCGGGGACGTACTCTGCGGAGCTCGATCAACCCGCCAATTCCATCGTTGTCCCGCAGATTGCTTTGGCGCAGGGGCCAGCCAATCTGCTGCAGCGTCGTCCAGACGTGATTGCCGCGGAGCGCAAGCTCGCCGCGTCTAACGCCAGAATCGGCGTCGCGACCGCTGAGTACTACCCGAAGTTGTCGCTCTCCGCGTTGCTCGGCTTCGAAAGTTTGTCCGCCGGCAAGCTGTTCACCGCACAGGCCTTCCAGCCGACAGGCGTGGCTGGCTTGCGTTGGAGGCTATTTGACTTCGGGCGTGTGGATGCCGAAGTGGCGCATGCCAGGGGCGCTTACGCAGAAGCGTTGGCCGACTATCGCAAGTCCATGCTGCGCGCTACCCAGGATGTCGAAGACGCGTTGATCTCACTCGCCCAGCTGGATGTACAAAGCCGCGAGCTCGCTACCGAGATCGACGCACATGCGCGTGCGCGGAACGCGTCTGAAGAGGCATACAAGGGCGGGGCGGTCAGCCTATATGAAGTGCTGGAACAGGATCGCCAGTTACTGGCTGCTCGCGATCAGCAAGCACGTGTGCGTACCGACAATGCCCGCGCCGCGGTGGCCGCCTTCCGTTCACTTGGTGGCGGATGGTCTTGATCCAGCAGGCCGCCGGTTGCGATGACTGTGCCGGCAAGGCGCTGCAAGCGCACTAGAGATCATGATGACGATCGAATCGACGACGTGGCGCGATCCGTCGGTGCAGACGGCACCTTCGCATGCAGACCGCGAGATATTGCTCTTAACGAATCGCTTGAAGAAAGCCTTGTGGCGCACGCTGGAGCTCGAACTGGAAAGAGAAAGCCTGAGCGTGCCGCAATGGCTGGTTCTGTCGGGACTGGCGCAGAACGAGGGTGGGACGTTGACCCATTTCTCGCGGTCGCTCGGTTATGACGCAGGTTCGCTGTCGCGTGTCATCCACCAACTCAGGCTTCGAAAGTTGGTCATGACCGACAGGGCTTCTCAAGACCGACGCAACGCGCTGCTGCAACTCAGCGATGCGGGCTTCGCGCTTTACCAAACGGTCGAATCCAGAACGGGTGGTCTGCCGCCGGTGCTGACCACGGCTTTGGGGCGCCGACGAATGATGGTCCTCGGAGGCTTGATGGAGCGGGCGATTGCCTTGCTGGAAGTCGATGCCATTCCATCGAAATCCGAGGTGCTTTCACCATGACCCGTTCATGTGCCGACGGTGGGGCGAACCTGGGTTCATCTAAACGCAATTCTTACGGCTTCAGCTAGGAGGACAGAAATCATGAACACGAGAGAAGTTGTGTTGTGCCATCCGGTCCGTACGGCCATCGGCGCATTCAATGGCGCACTGAAAGGCACGGCGGCAGTAGACCTGGGCGCTGTGGTGATCGCTGAATCGTTGCGGCGTTCAGGTGTTGATGCCGGCCTGATCGGCAGTGTCGTATTCGGTAACGTCATCCAAGCCGGCAACAAGATGAATCCGGCGCGCCAGGCGGCCATCGGAGCGGGCTTGCCGGTATCGGTACCCGCCATGACCGTCAATCGGGTGTGCGGATCCGGTGCCCAGGCCATCGCGACAGCCGCTGATGAAATCAGGCTCGGCTATTTTGACGCGGCCATCGCCGGGGGCATGGAGAACATGGACCGTGCGCCCTACCTGTTGCCATCCGGTCGTTGGGGCAATCGGATGGGGGATGCCGCACTCCACGACAGCGTGCTGCTGGACGGCTTGCTGGATGCATTCTCCGCAGAGCATTCCGGTTGGCATACGGAAGACCTGGTCACCCGCTACAAGCTGAGCCGAGAAGAGCAGGATCGTTGGGCGGAACGATCACAAAGCCGCTTTGCCCGCGCGCAGCAACAAGGTCGGTTTGTAGAGCAGATCGTTGAGGTGCCGGTGAAGGTGAAGAATGGTTCGGCTGCATTCAAGGTCGATGAGGCGAATCGGCCCGACACCACGCTTGAAGGGCTCGCTCGCTTGAAGCCGGCATTTCGCAAGGACGGCACCATCACCGCTGGCAATGCGCCGGGCATCAACAGTGGTGCGGCAGCCGTGCTGGTGGCAGAACGTGCATTTGCCGAGCGCCATGGCTTGGTACCGATGGCGCGGCTGACGGCTTATGGCGTGGGCGCCGTCGAGCCGGGCCTGTTTGGCCTGGGGCCCGTGCCCGCGGTACGCCAGGCATTGCAGCGTGCGCAGTGGACGCTGGGCGACGTCGAGCGCATCGAAATCAATGAGGCGTTCGCGGCCGTTCCGCTGGCGGTGGCTGCCGAACTCGGGTTGCCGCAGGACATCATCAATGTGGACGGCGGAGCCATCGCACATGGTCACCCCATCGGTGCGACCGGAGCCGTTCTGACAACGCGGCTTCTGTATTCGATGCGCGCAGACGGGATTCAACGCGGCATCGTGACCCTCTGCATTGGCGGTGGGCAAGGCATCGCGCTGGCGATTGAAACCCTTTGATGACTTGCGTTGCCGCTATTCGGCTAGCATAACAATAGTTACCTACCCAGAGAGTACGCCATGCAGAGAAAGACCTTCCGCGACATGCCATGCCCGATCGCACGCAGCCTGGAGCGGGTAGGCGAGTGGTGGAGCATTCTGATCCTGCGCGAAGCGTTTTATGGGGCGACGCGCTTCGATACGTTCCAGAAGAATCTGGATATCGCACCGAACATGCTGACACGTCGCCTCAATGGGCTGGTCGAAGAGGGGCTGCTGGAGCGTCGCCAGTATTCGGAGAAACCGCCGCGTTTCGAATACGTATTGACCGAATGCGGCCACGATTTCCAGCCTGTTCTGCTGTCCTTGCTGGCGTGGGGGAATAAGCATTTTGCGCCCGAAGGCATCAGTGCGCAGCTTGTGGACAGAGAAACACGAAAACGTGCGGAGCCTCTGCTTGTTGACGCCAAAAGTGGCAAGCCGCTGGACTTCGAGCGCTTTGTCATTGCCTCAGGCCCCGCTGCGCCCGAAGGCATGCGCCGCCGTCTGGCGGATGCTGCCGAGTATATGACGGCGGAGAGCGGCCACAAGGTGCAGGCGAGGGCCAAGCGTTGACGTGGTGTCAACGCACCACCGCCGTCTAGGCCGCGCACCTGCTTCCACGCGGGTGACGATTGTTCTTCATGCACGAGATTGACCGGGGCGATACCGCGCCGCTGGCGTTCTTTGCGCGTGGCATTGATCCGTAAAAATAAAGTCTGTCGGATATGGTGTTTCTAAATCATTGATTTTTAAAGAGTTGGCGTGCCCAAAAAAAAGGCGACAAGTCTGTCGGACCCCCTCAATTTGGCTCCGTGGCCCGTGCGAAATTTAGCAATAGTCTGTCGAGGCCAAGCATGACAAGCCTTTGCCGGGATCAAGAGTGCCGACCGGCCCGTACCAGCGATGAGGGGGCCCTTCGGGCCCGCCGGCAGCTTAGACGTTTCAGGCTGTACTGAGCTGTTCTTGCTGGGAGGCTCGAACGGTAGCTGCCACGAACACCGGCCATTGACCGGAGGTGCCCTCATCCAACCTCGCTTCCAAGACTGTGGTCGACGTGGACGGGGAAATGGTCAAGATCCTGACCTGAACCGGTCAAGGCTGTTGCCACACATCCATTCTGGCGCCCATTGACCAGCTGCCGGCCGGCTCGCACGACTTCTCGGGGGCATTGCCGGCCGCCTTCACGCGCAGGAGTAGACGAACATGCTTGTGTCAAAAATCGACGCCGCCCGACGGCAACTCATTACTGCCATTCGCCTATTCTTCGATGGCGGTGATCCCGTTTCCGTGTACTCGCTGGCATCGAACACATGGGAGGTCACTGACGTGCTCTGCACGAGCGTGGGCGTGGAAAGCTTCTCCAAGCGGGCCCGCGAAAACCTGCCAGTCGGACACACGCTGAAGTACTACATCAACGAGCCGTGTCGAAATTTCTTCAAGCAGGCCCCGAGCAAGACCCGAACCCTGATAGCTCTGTCGAACTGCGCGAGGCCAACGTTGTCGCCATCCTGTTTCTGGCCGTGGAGGACTACATACGATTTCGGCAGGGCGGTCCTGTAGGAGCGCAGGTCTTTCAGCTGTGGTTTAGCGCTGTCTTCCCGGAGAAGGTCACCGAAGATGGCCGAGCCCTGTTGTTGTGACTTGGCCAACCGTGGGTTCGTCACGCGCGCCTGATGAGCCGGATCACAAACAGCAGAATCACCGCGCCGATCAGCGCCGTGGCGATCGAACCGATCCAGCTTGGCCCGAGCGAGATATGCAGAACGCCCGAAAGCCAGCCGCCGATGAAAGCGCCGACAATGCCGACCACGATATCAACAAACAGGCCAAAACCGCCGCCGCTCATCAGTACACCCGCAAGCCAGCCAGCGATAGCACCAATCACAACCCAAGCAATCAATCCATGTGTCACGGTTTCATTCCTTCTTTCAAAATGGTTTTCGTTGGCTAGCTTCGCTGGACCGACCGACTGCGGCAAGCCGCCCCTGCCTTCGTGGTCGGATATCACCGAGCATCAAAAGCGTGCTCCGGCTCCACAACCGGCATGAAATCCGCCATTGCCGCCACTGCCCGCGCAGCCAAAGATGCCGCACCCCGCGAGAGAGGCTGCCGTAACCACCAGAACAAGCAATCGCACGACGGCTGTTTTCATGGCGCTTCCGATAAAAGCGGCTTCGCGTCTGCCGTTTTCGTTTTCAGTCCCATTCCTGGAGGCGCACATCGTGCTTCTGCTTGATGATCGATACCTGATGTTCGTGCTCAGCAATCACCTGCAAGGTAGCTTGCCTCATCAGCGAGTCCGGGGTCAGGGTCGAGGAGAACGCCTTCAGCTGATCAAGCGAAAGCGCGACGGGCCGCGAGAGATTGTCGATCATCAAAGTTCCGATTGCATGCCAGAGGAGGGCAATCTCACGCTGCCAGGTCTGACGGCAGTTTCCCGCCATTGGCAGCCAACGCCTTCATGAGTTCGGCGTGCAGCCACACGTTCATGGTCGCCGAATCCGACAGGTCGCCCTGGTAGCTCAGTTCTTGCGCAAGCCGCTTGCGATGCTCGAGGCTGCTGTCGACCCCGAGCGCCTTCATGGTGTCGACGATCGAGGTGCGCCAGTTCAAAGACTGGCAGCTTTCCTGGACAAGCTGGTCCATCACGGACTCTACGTCGACCTGAGCAAGAGGTGGCGGATTGTTTGCAGCGTCCGCGCCGGCTGCGCTCGCAGGATCCGGCACCGGCTCGGCAGCGGGTGGCGGTTGATCCGGTTTGGCTTTGCCGAAAATCTTGTTGACGATATCGCCAAAAATGCCCATGTCTGTGCTCCAACGTGTACTGTTCAGAAACGGCCGCCGATTCCAATGCCGCAGACCGGTAATCTTGGAGTGGACTGCGCCGAGCGGAGAAGGGGGCCTTGCGCTACTGCCCCGTTTCGTTCTTAGCGGTGCACGCGATGGTGATGATGGTGCGCGTGACGCTTGTGGTGCGGGTGATGGCCACCGGCGCCTTGAGCAAACGCACCGGCGGCGAACAGCGTGGCAATGACAGCAATCATCAGCTTCTTCATGACTGGGGCCTCAGCGGTAAAAATCGACAGCCAACGATTGGCCGCCTGAGTTGGATGAACGCTACGGCTCGCCGAGCGTTGATCTCAGGTGATTGAAAAAAATCAGTGGGTCACGCGGGTGATGCCACCGGAGGACAGCAGGCGCACACGCTCGCCTGGACGAAAAGCCTCGTCGGCGCACCGTCGTCCAGCTTGACGGTGATCTCTAGCCCTGGCTGTTTGTTCGCCTGGTTTTAAGCAACGCATGCCAACCATGCCGCCAGCAATCGCGCCCAGGGTGCCCGCTGCCAGCGAGCCATTGCTGCGCCCGATGGCCGCCGCCGAACCAATGCCCCCAATAGCGCTGCCTGCTAGCGAACCGACACCGGTTTGCTCGTGATCGATCACCACGTTGCGAACCGAATCGACGGTTCCCAAGCGCAGCGGTCAACAGGGCAGCGGCGCCAATGCGAAACATCATCGTCATATGTGGCCTTCGGAATCAGTGTGTTTGGCACATTGGAGCGCGCCGTGTCGAACACGGATGCGCAAGCTCAGTTGCGGATCGGGTTCCTCATTGCTTCGGTGCGTTGGACTCCGCCGCCTTCTTGTGGTGGTGATGGCGGTGATGCTTGTGCTTTGCGGGTGCGACCGCGTTGTCAGCATTTTGCGCGGGTGCCATGGCAGCATCCTGTTTCGGAGCCGGTGCAGGCTTGGCAGCTTGCGCCTGCGGTGCCGTCACTTGCGGCGCGGTGACTTGTGCGAAGGCTGCGATGGACGCCATGCTGGTGATGACAGCAGCGGCAATATTCTTCTTCATGCGATCTCTCCTTTGCTTACGTTGATTCGGTGCGGAGACGATGTCCCCACACGCCAACAACGGCCCTCTCGAATGCATCGTTGACGGTCTAGGCGGATGATTTTCAATTGTTTGCAGTTAGCCAGACTGCGCTGGCGCGCGTCGTCAAAATTTTTGTCAATTCGGTCGACGGCGTTCCGCCGCTCGCCGCTCGTGTTCTCATCAGTCTGGTATGAAACTGAGAAGCAAGCGCCTTGCGCCCCCGTAGTGAGACATCCAGTATGGAGGGCTCAGATTCACAATGCGCACGCGGCTCTCCGTGAACGGGGTGCGCACGAAATGACCACTGCCGAGATAGGTGCCGACGTGCGAGTACCTCGCCCCCGGGTGTTGAAGAACACCAGGGCCACCCAGTCGCGCCCCGTAGCGTTCGATAGGGTGTCCTTTCCTTGCAGGACTCGCTGCGGTGTTGTCTACTCTGGGCTATCGATTTAGCCAGAGCCGAGCGTAGACTGTGCGGATGCACGATCCATGCGCGAGTGTTCACATGCGCATGCCTACTGGCCGCATGGTGGACAACAAGCGTGATCTGTTGAATCGGCTTGGGCGGGCATTTGGCCCGCACACCTTCAAGGTGTGGCGAGATCAACCAGCGGCTGGCCGAGTAGGGAGGCGATGCGTAAGAGACAGACGAATTCTGACAAGACTCACGAGGAAACACGGCACGATGACTGGCCAGACGCCTGGGGACGTACTCCGTCGACGCGCCGAAGTGATCGCTTGGGTGCGAGCACAGATCGCCTGCTACGGCTTGACGCTCGATCTGCTGCAGGATGCGGGATGTTCGCGCCGCCCGCACGCGAGCCCTTGCCGCTGCGCTACCGCAACGCCGAGGGGCAAAGTTGGGACGGGCATGGCGTGATGCCGCACTGGCTGCAGCACGCGGCGCACGCCGGGCGGTCGGTCGAGCATTTTAGGTTCGAGTACGTTGGACAACTATGAAGAAGGGAGTCTGGACGCTGCTGTGCGTCGCTATCGTTGCCTGGGGAATCTGCGCGGCCTTTCCGGCCAGTGCGATTCACTTCGGTTGGATCGGCACCTTGTTCGGCTCGGCGGCGGGTCTGATTGCGACCCTGTCGAGCTATCAAACGGAAGAAATCGCCCATACGCGTGGTGGCGCCATCTACAAGTCTGAATCGCCCATCAAGTTTGCGTTGGCCCATGCCCTCGTCGGCCTGCTTTTTGTCGCGCTCGCCTGGCTCAGCGTCTTGGGCAGCCTAGGCGCATTGGGCGCGTAGGTGGGCATTGATTCCACCGGTTCACCCAGAGGCACGCACCAACTTCAGCGATTGCGACCCAACTCAAGTTCAAAGCCTTCCATGTTTGCAAAGCCCAATGCGGCAATCGGTTTGTCCGCGATGTTCATCCTGTTGCTGTTGTTCTATCTCGGTTTCTGGGTCTCGCGTGATTGCTACGCGGCTTCGCTATTTCCAAGGTTCTATATGCCTTGGCGGGCGCGATGATCATTGGCCCTTTGTTTCTCCACCTTTGTCCTGAGACATCCTCTCTGCCATCAAAGAAAGCGATGGGGCCCGTCGGGCAAGTCATTGCCTTTGGACTAATGGGCTTCTTTGTCACGTGGAATTGGGCCACCGCGATTCCTCGCTTGAGTGCCGGCCGCATGCTGACATCGCAGATCTCTTATGTGCAGGTGCCTGGCTGGAAGAATTGCCGGTTCGGTGCCGAGTTTGCCGATGCTGGTGGTGCCGGCACCATCCGAGTGTGTGGGCCCCTTTGGCATTTGCCTTCCGAACCGGAGCGCGGCACGATTCGCGTCACGGAGAAAGTCGGAGGGCTCGGCGTCTATCTCCTCAGAATCGAACCGATTTGAGGATTGGCGCACCGGCTGTCTCTGCTAACCGGCGGCTGGACTTCGCCAATCACTCTGTTCGTGCATGATGCCAACTACCCAAAATGCGTCCGTGGTGCGCAGTGAACATCCGATCGACCCGGCTATCCGAGAACGAATCATCGCGGAGATCAACGTCATTGAGCGCGCCAACGACGTGCGGGTGCTCTACGCCTGCGAGTCAGGCAGTCGCGGCTGGGGATTCGCGTCGCCAGATAGCGACTACGACGTGCGCTTCCTGTATGTGCATCCGCTGGATTGGTACTTACGGGTCGAGCCGCAGCGCGACGTGATCGAGAAGCCCATCAGTGACGAACTCGACGTCAGCGGCTGGGAGCTACGCAAGGCTTTGCAACTGCTGCATCGTTCGAATCCGACATTGCTGGAATGGCTCAACTCGCCGGTTGTCTACCGCGAGGATGCGCGTGCCGTGAGTGATCTGCGTACGCTCGCGCCGGACTTCTTCTACCCCGTCAAGGGCCGGCATCACTATTTGGCGATGGGCAAGAAGAATTTCCGTGGCTACCTGCAGGACGAGGTGGTGCGCTACAAGAAATACCTGTACGTGCTGCGCCCGTTGCTGGCGGTCCGCTGGATCGACGCGGGCAGGGGCATGCCGCCGATGCGCTTCGCGGAGCTTGTCGCGGGGACCGTCGACGATGCCACGCTGTTGGCGGAGATCGACGATCTGCTGGCCATCAAGATGCGTTGTGGCGAAGCCGAACAGGGTCCACGGCGCCCAGCCATCCATTCCTTCATTGAGGCGATGCTGGCCGAGGCGGAGCACGACCCGCAATACAAGCAACCACAGGGCGATCCGGTCGAACTGGATCACTTTCTGCACAGCGTGGTTCTTGGCGAGCGGTACCAGCATGCCACTTGAAACCGTTCACTTCGACAGCGTGTCTGGCCAGGTTCGCGCGTCGCAGAACCGCCGCCAAGTTACGCTCTTCAACTTCACCGCGGCTGGACGCACCGAGTATTCCGTCGCCGCGCCGGGTACGCCGCGCCTGGAGGCAGGCATGACGATCACGGCGTTTCTGGAGGAAGCCGGCAACTGGCAGACACTGGTCGGCTGGCGCGACCATGCGAGCGGGGCGATTGTCTGCGATAGCGCAGCACAGGAGATCATGCTCAGCGTTGTCTTGCCGCCGATGATCGTGCTCTTTGCGAGCAGCGGATGGCGGCAACCGGTAACCTTGGTGGCCGTCGTTGTCATGGCTGCCTATCTGGCCTGGGCGGTCGGGCGTATCCGTATGCTGCGCAGCGCGCGCGCTGCGCTGGCGGCACTGCCGTTGCCAGAGAGTTCGCCATGAGCTGCGGCAATGAACAGGGAGAGTCCGCTCTTCACCGGGCGCGTCGCGCGACGTATGACTTGATGCTCGATCAAGATCTCGACAAGACCGGCCTTGTTGAGGCGGAGATTTTCGACTTGCTCGATCTGGCGTACAGCTATGGCGCCGCGTCAACGGTTGGATGGGTAGAAGCACGGTTGCGCGTTCTCGCTGCGCGCCTAGACCGTGGTGAGAACCTTTCTCTGTTCGCCCCTGCGAGCGGGTGCCAGATGGGTGCCGCAAGCCGGGCGGAATTCAAGCGGTGGGCGTTGGAGCATTTTCCCGTGGCTGGGCAATTGATTCGTGCTGAGTAAAAAGAAGAGGCGAGGATGGAAGGGCGGCCGATTCGCGGGTGGCTCACGGTTTTGTCGGTGCTCTTGCCCGTGATCGTTTTCATTTCAGGTTTCTTGGTATGCGACGTCGACGGCTGGGTCCATGGGACACCGGTTTCCGACGGCATCGTCTTAATGGTCTTCTTGGGGCCGGTAATCTTGCACTCGCTGATTGCGCGTGTGAACAGCGGGCGCCGAGCGTATTGGTGGTTGGGAACTTGCCTAACCCTTGTGATGACCCAGCTGTTGCTGGGGGTTGGCGCTTAGTACGGCCAGACGAGCGGTACGCCTCGGACGGGTACATCCCTCGTTGCACTACTGTCGATCCGTGCGTGGCCGTGGCTTGCTATTGCATTGTTTAGCGCGACAGGCATTTGGGCTATCGTGATTGTTGGCAGCGCCAGCGTTCAACGCGCTGGATCTTTGCTCTGGCAACACAAGTCAAGCCGTTAGCTGCGGGGCGCGCGTACGGCCTGCCCTTGCTTGCGATGATCCGGAAGGACGGATCACCATCGCACAAGATACCAGCGAGGCGCGTCCCGGGGGTGGGCGTGTGCGGCGTCTTCGACGGTGCGGGCTCACCAGACATACGGAGTCCCCCAAACGGGCATACCGTAACCAACTCCCCAGCTGCCTCGGTGGCGCCATCCTCCGCCGTAGAAAACCGGATAGCTACCAAAGTAGGGAGAGGGTGCGTAAGCAGGCGCGGCAACGTATTGGCGCATTTGTGCTGCGTGCTCAGCCGCCTGGTCAGATTCACGTAGGGCCTTGGCGTTGAGTTCGCCCAGTTGTTTGCGTTGTTCCGGGGTGAGGGTTGTGTCCGGACGATTCTGCTCATCGGCCGGCAGGCGTGCGGTATATGGCGCGCCGTCGGGGCCGCGTGGAATGACGACGCAAGCGGCAGTCAGTGCAGCAAGGCAGGCCGACAGAGCGGCCTTGACGATCCGGGACGGCTGCGACGAGTGTCGGGATGGCAAAGGCATGCTGCGTGCACCGGGATTGGCGGCGCAAGCCGCAAACAGGTCGATTCGATCGTTCATCTGCGCTTTCCTCCTATTACAAATTCCACGCGCCGGTTTCGCGATCGGCCGTGCGGTGTGCTGGCTTGCATCCTATGTTTTCTCGCTTTTGCGTTCTGTGATCGTATCGGCCGCGCCTACACTTGGACTCAGTGCGCCGTCTGTGCCACTGCAACGTCTGTACTTGCTGCACTACTGCCGCCAGTGAGGCAGGGTCCAGCGTCAATGGAACATGCCGGACACCCGGCCGCAGAACGACGGGCCAGTCTTGTCCGGTACCACGAACGATGTCCTCAAGCTTGTCGGTGCACAACGCTTAATCGTCGGCACCGGCAAGGATTGCACACGGCCGGCGCTCCGCCCACAGGTTCGCCGCAAAGTCGCGCTGGGGCTGGAAGTTCATCGCCAAATTGAAGTCGTACTCGGGCGTCAGCCGCAACACGGCGGCATTGTTGAGCGCGAACCGGGTGGCGGGCAGGTGGTTAACCGGCCCGCTGCGACTGCTATCGAGCAGGCGGTTCAAGACCGACCGCCCGCAACATGGGCGCCGTAAGTTCGCGAATCAACGCAGCCCCGGCTTCTGGATGCAGGGCATTGATCGGAATGCCGGCCGCGAACACGGTGGTCTTCTGGACTGCGGCGGGAAGCGGGCCGACGAAGGAAATGCCACGGGCGCCGGCCAATTCGCTGACCTGCTGGAATCCGGCGTCGCATTGTCCATCGGCGAGCAACTCGGAGACCGGCGTTTTCGGGCTCACCATCAGACGATCCTTGACCCGATCGGCGATGCCAAGCTGCCCCAGCAATTCTCCTGACACGTAGCGTCCGCTACCGCTGGCCGACACGGCGATGCACTTCGCCTGGAGCAAGGCGTTGCGAAGCGCGTCCACCGTATCGATATGCACTGGACCGTAAGAAGGCGCCACGGCGAATCCGATGCCAGACGTGGCAAGATTGGCCGTGCTGTGGACATCCACGAGCCCATCGACAATTAGCGCGTACAGTGCGGTTGCGTCAAGAATGACAACGTCCGCGGATTCCCCCCCGGGCCAGGCGATTCGGTATCGCGTCTGGCGAAGTCCCCATGGAGGGCCCGCGCACGGTGACAAGATGGTGCCCGGTGGCGCCTTCAAAGTCTGGTGCTTCCGACGCGTAGGCTGTATTGAAGCCACCGGAAATCATCACGGTGAGGGTGTCGGCCACCGCGGGTTGTTGGACCAGGCAAAGCGTAGCGGCGACGCTTGCCCAATAGAGACTGAAGTTCATGTCAGCAGATCAAGGGGTCTCAAAGTTCATCGCCGTGCCGCGGGCCGCCGGGGAATTCGTAAAAATGAGAGCCGTTGCGGCGGGGATATCGAATCGCTGTTCTATGCTGTTTGCTTACTCTTCAACCATTTATCAAGTTCAATCCACATGTATCGTGGAATGTCGAGCGCTTGTGAAGCTGATTGCTCCCCGCTTTTTATTCGGAGAAGCCGTTCGTGAATATCAGGGTATTCATCAAAATCTCTTTGCATGGTGATACCATACGTTACATATGTGAATAAGTCGTCATCCCGAACGATCCCATACCCATGCGCTTTGTCGATTAGCATGCTAAACAACGGATGCATTTCCGAAGGTTTTGGCAGAAGTGAGTCAAAGGAACCGATGTGTTTCTGATGAAACAACTGAATAATGTGGTCGCGTTCCGTATAAGGTTGGAGCCTGATGGGAGAGGGTGTCGGAGGTCGTTCAGCAGTCAGTAGACTCGAATCAATTGTGGGCACAGAAACACGTTGAAAGCGGCCCTGCTTTAGCTCGTCCAGTCTTGCGGGGGAGAGCGCGCCGACCATCTTCGCAAGTGACCCCGGCGCGCTTTGAGCGACCGCAAGCGAGTTCGCGATGTTGGGATCTTCGTCAAAGTGAGGATTCACGAGCAATCGTAAGTATACGTACTGTTCGAGATCAGAAACGTCCTCGAGGTGATATTTGAGCCACGCTTCGCCAATAACGCGATCTACTCGGCGATAGAGCCGCGCATCATCTTCATCGTAAGCATTTGCTAGCTCAAATGTGTATTTTCTCGATAGTGTTCCGAACACTGCCGCGCTATCAAATTTCACATCTCCGAAAGATTTGCTCGAAATAATTAGCTCAACATGACGATCTGGAAAGATGTGCACCTGGAGAGTTGTATCGCCAGATTTAGAAGACACCTTTGTGCGAGGCATTGTCACCTTTCGCTCGGCATGGAGCGTTAACGTTTTCCCGTCCCGCCACTCATCGGCATCGTAGTAGTTCCATTTAACGGTAAATTCTGTTCCGTCCAGTCGGTAACAGCAAGCGAACCCGCCGCCATTTCCAAAAGCAGTGTGTCCGTGGACATCTGTGACGGAAAAGTCGCTCAGTTCAAATGGGGAATAGTTAAAACCAGTTGTCGTGACGCCACCATAACTTGGTTCAGAATTGTTGCACGTGAGGAGAATAGGCACGATTGAAGTAACTGCGAGAGCAGTCGCGATTCGCGTAATAGTCTGTTTTTTCACGTTGCAAGTGATTAGGCTCGCCGTCAGGCGGTGACGGTTGTGTTCTGCGGGACGGGAATGAGGGGTACCTTTCGATCAATCAGGCCTCCCCGCGCAAAGACGAACACCTCACGCCCCCTGTCAGGCAGACAAATCGATGTCTTTCAACTCGAGCACGATCGGGCGGTACTTGGAGAACACCCATAGGCCGAACGAACACCCTGCCCAAACGACCACGGTAAGCATCGTGGCAGCAAACACTCCGACAAACGGGCTTGCCACCAAGGCAGACACCCCATAGAGCGGTTTGCCATTCCACATCACGCCACCGATCCCAAAAAGCGAAAGGACGCCACACGCCAGAGAGAACGGCACGAGCGACAGGTACAGGCCAATGGCGATGAGTTTCAACAGCGACCCGGAACTGACTCGTCGGACCCGAATTTCCCGAAACATCACATTCCTCCATCCAATATCGCGCAAGTGTCGCTAGCCGCGGCCCTGCCGCAACTGCTGCACCCGCATGCGCCCCGGCGGCTCGAACACCGTGCCGAACCGAACTAGACCGGCCTTCTTGAGGTGGCAGGTCAGCACGAAGCTGACCAGCAGCCCCGGATCGGGCGATTCGTCGATTTCGACGTCGACCGCCCGGATACGCGGTTCGTAAGCGAGCAGCGCGCCCTCCATCTGACGTTTGAGGTCGTGCAGCGACGCCGGCAGGTTGCGGTAGATCTCCGTGAGGTCGGTCAGCCCATAGTCCGGCACGTGCTTGAGCGCGCCCGCGCGGGTATTGAGGATGCGGCGGATATTCGCCTGTACGCTCAGGATTTCGAGGGTCTTGTCGTCGTAGGCACCGAGCGGCGTGCCGTCGATGTGGCCGAGCAGCACGTCGTACAGCGAAGGGCCGGTGGGCATGGTGTGGGCCTCACGAGGCCAGCGCTGCGGGCGCGGCCGCAGCATGATCCGGTGCCTCGTGGTGGTCCACGAAGTCGATGACGAGGTTGCCATTGGCGTCCATCGACAGCACCACTTGCGCGGGGGTGGTTCCGTCAGCCATGCGCGAGAGCAGTTCGCGCGAGACGGCGGGCAGGATCTTCTGGTTCAGGAACGCATCGACGTTGCGCGCGCCCGAATCGCGCGCCACACACAGCTCGGCCAGAGCGCCGACCAGCGCGTCATCGCTGGCCAGCACAACGCCATGCTGGCGCTGCAGCCGTTCGGCCACCTTGGCCAGCTTCAAGCGCACGATTGACGCGATCGCTTCCGCCCCAAGCGGGCGGTACACCAGCGTCTGGAAGCGGGCGAGCAGGGCCGGCTGGAAGTGCGCCACCAGCTCTGGATGAATGGTCTCAAGCAACGCTGCCTGCGAGATGGCGGGGTCCTCGGCCGTGGCCTCATCAATCCGAGCGCTGCCCAGGTTCGAAGTCATCAGGATCACGCAATTGCGGAAATCGATGTCGCGCCCTTCGCCATCGCGCATCTCGCCGCGATCGAAGACCTGGTAGAACAGGTCCAGTACATCCCGGTGGGCCTTCTCCACCTCGTCGAGCAGCACCACGCTGTACGGGCGCTGGCGCACCGCTTCAGTGAGCACGCCACCGCGGCCATAGCCCACGTACCCTGGAGGGGAGCCTTTCAACTGCGACACCGTGTGCGCTTCCTGGTATTCGGACATGTTGATGACGGTTAGCGCCGCCTGTCCGCCGAAGAGCACATCGGCCAGCGCCAGGGCAGTCTCTGTCTTGCCCACGCCTGAGGGGCCCGCGAGCAGGAACACCCCCAGCGGCGCGTGCTCGTTCTTGAGTCCGGCGCGGGCGGTGCGCAGTCCCTCGGCGAGCGCTGCCATGGCGTCATCCTGCGCAACCACGCGCTCAGCGAGTCGTTCTTCCAGCGAGAGCAGGCTGCGCAGCTCATCCTCGACCAGGTTGCCCACGGGCACGCCCGTCCATTCGGCCACCACGCGCGCAACTGCGCGTGCGTCCACATCCGCAAAGACCAGTGGCACTTTGCCCTGCGCCTGGGCCAGCGCCTGTTTCGCGTCCGCAAGCGCTTGCGCGGAGGGGGTCTCGCCGTCGCGTTGCATGTGCAGCGCCGTGACGAGCATCAGTTCTCGGGCGTAGCGCTCTTCAAGCGCGGCCAGCTTTTGCTTGGCATCGGTAATGGCGGACTCGAGCGCCGCGCGCCGTGCTGGCGCCGGGTCCTCACCAGCATGCTGGTCGGCGTCGAGCGTGGTGCGCTCCAGCTCCAATGCCGCAAGCGCTGCACGGGCGCGCTGCAGCGGCGCCGGGGGCGATTCCAGCCCCATGCGTACACGCGCGGCGGCCGTGTCGATCAGGTCCACGGCCTTGTCGGGCAACTGACGGGCAGGGATGTAGCGGCGCGAGAGTTTGACGGCCGCCACCAGCGCCTCGTCTCGAATGTGGACGTTGTGGTACGTTGCATAGCGGACGGCCAGCCCGCGCAACATCAGACAGGCGGCTTCGTCGTCGGGCTCATCGACCTTGATGAGCTGGAATCGGCGCTCCAGCGCCGCATCGCGCTCGAAATATTCCTTGTATTCGGACCACGTGGTGGCGGCGATGGTGCGCAACTCGCCGCGCGCCAACGCCGGCTTGAGCAGGTTGGCCGCATCCGCGCCACCGGCAGCGTTCCCCGCACCAATCAACGTGTGCGCTTCGTCGATGAAGAGCAGGATCGGCACGGGCGAGGCCTGCACCTCGTCGATCACGTTCTTGAGGCGCTGCTCGAATTCACCCTTGACGCCGGCCCCCGCCTGCAGCAGCCCCAAGTCCAGCGTCAGGATGCGCACGTCGCGGATCACCTTGGGCACCGACCCCTCGGCCACGCGCAGCGCCAGCCCCTCGACGAGCGCCGTTTTGCCGACGCCAGGATCGCCCACCAGGATCGGATTGTTCTTGCGCCGGCGCGCAAGTACGTCGACGACTTGTTGGATTTCGGTGTCCCGCCCGAAGACGGGGTCGATCTGTCCGCGCTGGGCCTTGTCAGTCAGATCGATGGTGAACCGCCCAAGGGCTTCGCCCTGCTGCGAGCGGGCCGCAGGAATGGTGTCCTTGCCGGTGCTGGCGCGTGGTGCCGGCGATGGCGATCGGTCGGCTGTGGTCGCCGCCGGCGCAAGAGCCTCTTCGATGGGCGGCAGCGGGCTCGCGGCTTCGCACGTCAGGTGGTCCAGCCGTGGCAGGAGGTGGTGGATCTGGGCGCTGGAGACGGACAGCAAGGGCCAGGCATTGCGCGCGCGCAGCACGTGAGGCGCATCCACAATTGCCTGCAGCAGGTTGCCCGAGCGGATCGGGCTGTCCAGCTTGTCCGAAGACGCCCAGGTTGCGGCATCGGCCAGCACGGTGGCGAGCTGCATGGACAGTGCGGGCTTGCCGCGCGCCGTGCGCGGTGCGTGGTTGATGGTCTCAATCAGCGCATCCCAGAGCGGGGCGGAGTCGATCTCATAGTGACGCAGGATCGCCGGGATATCCCCGTCGCCCGCTTCGAGCAGCTTGAGCAGCCAATGCTCGATGGAGATTTCATCAGCCAGCCGCGTCTGGCACAGGCTCGCGGCCGCTTCGAGCGCGGCGGCGCAGTGCGGGTTGAGCCGGCGAAGCAGGGAAGGGGTGTCGCGCAATGCCATGGGGCTGCCAGATCCAAAGGGGTAGCGGTGCCGTTCAAGGTGCCGGCGCGGGGCGTAATGCCGCGCACCGGCAACTAGCTGGGTGGCGGGCCGGAATGTTCATGGACGGGGAGCGAGCAGGAAACCGGCCCCGAACAACATGGTTCGCGCTTTACGAGCGTTCGTTCCAGGTGTCCTTGTGGATGATGTTGCCGTCCTTGTAGGACCAGGTGACGGTCTCGTAGCGCAGCTCGACCTCTTCGAGGTGGTTGTGCTTCTCGTAGTCAGGGTTCTTGATGTCGAGCATCTTGGGACGCACGGCCACGATCTTGACGTTCTCGAGCTTGGTGTTGAAGTACTCCTTCTCCTTGCCCGCGTCATCGATCTTGTACCACTTGATCTCGACCGATTTGAGCGTCTGGCCGCTGGTGACCGCTTTGTACAAGTAGGGTGTCGAGGCGTCGGTCTCCTTGGTCAACGTGATGGGCTTGTGCACCCGCGTGCCAGTCAGCTTGCCGGTGTTGCCATCGGTCGGGATGTGCACGCCGTGATCGAACGCGACGATCTCGACGCTGCCTTCGCGTCCCTGCACCGACACTGAACCCTTGATATCGGCGCCGCCGTCGTCCTTGAGCCACATATAGGCCGGAATTGCCATACTGATTCTCCTTCTTCGTACTGCATAAAGCACTCGGAGCCTGTCCCCGAGCTTCCCAATCCCGAAGCGCAAGGCTTCGGGGACTAAACAGGTCGCTAGGGCTGCGTGGTCTCAGGAATCAGCGTGATCTCCACTCGCCGATTCCTGGCTCGGCCCTCGGGTGTGCCGTTGTCCGCCACGGGGTGGGTATCACCCAGCCCCTGGGTTGCAAAGCGTGTGGCCGGAATGTCGGAGGCATCCATCAGCCAGTCGCGTACTGCGCTTGCGCGCGCGATTGACAGGGTCAGATTGCTCTGGGCGTTGCCGACATTGTCGGTGTGGCCCGCGACCAGAATGCGCTTGTCGGGATGCGCTTTGATCATCTCGAGCACGCCCACCAGCGCCCGGTTCGAGCCCACCTTGAGCTGTGCGCGACCGCTATCGAAGAGCGACATGCTGTCCAGCGTCACGATCACGGGTGGTACGGGCGGCGGCTGGTACGAGGCGATTGCGGCATTCAGTGCTGGGACGAGGGCTGCGCCGCGGTACATGCCGAAAGACAGGCGCAGCGGCACGCCCGTGCGCACATACCGCTCCAGCTGATCGCGGTCGGCCACGAGCGTGGCCAGGGCATTGCGCCGGGCCGTATCGTTCGTGGAGGGAATGGACCTGTATTGCGCCAGATCGGTGCCCTCGCGCGCGAGCAGCCCCTCGTTGTTTTTCGCGGCACCCCAGGTCGCAGCAGCCAGCGCACAAGCCGTAAGCGCCACGGCGTGGGCGAAGGCGGCCAAGCGCGGTGACACCCACGCTCGCCGGGGGATTGCCTCGATGAGCGGCTGCGGCAAGGGCCATGGCAGCGGTGAATGAGTCAGCGGCGCTGGGGCGACGCGCGTGCGCAGTTCGATATCACGTTCCCAGGGCCCGCCAGGCAGGCTGGTGGGGCCGCAGTCGATCCAGCCGATGCCGTAGAGAGGCCAAGGCCTGGCGGGCTGCCGGCGGTCTTGCAATGCGCCGATGATCACTTCCTGAGTCCAGTTCACCAGGGCGGCGAGGGTGGCGGCACGGGCCGCGCAGAAGCGATCCTCGGGGGCGCGCTGCACCTCGGACTCGGCCGCCTGGGTCACGGCTTCGAAGCGTTCAGCACCGGTGATGGGAACCGCTGACGACACGCCCGCCCATTGGAGCGACGCCAGGGGTACCAAAACACGCCGCTGGTAGACCGCCACATAGCCGGGCAGCCTCACGCCAAGCAGACGGGAGGCATCGGATGCCGCCTGACGGATCAGGCGCAGCTTCTGCGCGAGCACCTCGGCATCGGCGTATAGATTCGGCGCCACCGCCAGCACGATGCCGTCCGGCGCACGGCCGTCGCGCCACTGGCGCAGGGCAGCGGCCAACTGCGGCAGGCGCTGTGGATGATCGGCCCGCACCCAGATGGCGCCATCGCCCACATGAACGAGACGGGCTTGCGTACCTCGGTTGAACATCGCCGGCAGGCCGTCGCCCGTGACCAGCACGAGCGGCATGCGCGCGCGCAGGTCCAGCGGCAGGTCCGCAGCGGCCGCGCCCAGCGCGGCGAGGATAGTCGCGCTTTGCTCGCGTGCGATGCGGCGCCCGCGCGTATGCAGCCAGACCAACATGGCGGCGACCGTCAGGATCAGGATGGTGAGCATCCACGCGAGACCGGTGCCAACAGGCAACACCAGCCAGAGCACCGCCAGCGCGAGCGCCGTGCCCAGCGTGACGATCATCGCCAGCGGATACCCTAGTCCATGGAGCGTGGGTGCGCTCGCCGTCGGTGACAAGCGGCCGGCTTCGTGGGCTGCGGCCTGTTGCGTGACCTGTGGGTCGGATTTCACGGCCGGGCGGCTTGGGAGGCCAGATGCGCGAGCTGCGCATCCAACGCGGCGCTGCAGACGAGCCAGAGCAGCCCAGCCGCCAGACAAGCGAGGCCGGCCAACCCCCAAGGGGAGAGGGCGCGAAGCCGGTCGACCAGGCGCAGCTTGGGGCGGTCGATCACAAAGGTCGGGGCGGTTGCCGGGCTCAACTGTTCCAGTTTGGCAGCGAGTGCGGTCCTCAGTGCGGTCAGCTTGCTCTCACCCTCGCGAGCATAACGGCCGACGAATCCCAACCCCAGGATGGCCGCGTAGAACTGCAGCAGGTCCACCGAGGGTGAGGTTTCGCGCATGCGTTCGCCCAGCCGGTCGAACACACGTTCGCCCGCGTCATGCTGCTCGAACAGTTCCACCTGCAGCGGGGTCGCTTCCCAGGTGGCCTTCTGCTCCGCGGGGAGGTGGCGCAGCGCGGTCTCATCCAGCAGCCCGCATTGGGCAATGGCGGCTTCCTGTCGCACGTCCGGCGGCAGGCCGAGCAGATCCAGCGCGGCGTGGAAGTCCGAGATGAGTTTCAGGCAGTAGTTGCGCAGTTCGGGGCCGTTGGCAGTTTTACCGCCGCCGCTAAGCGTGGTGACCTCGAGCGCCGTATCGCGCAACAGATCGCGCATGCCGATGCCCGCGGGGCGGGCGGCGGCAGCATCGTTGGCCAGCAGTGCGCTGCCCGCAAGGGCGCTGTGAGGGGCGCTGGGAAGAGGGAGCGCGGCTTTCATGAGCGCAGCACCGCGTAGAGTTCCAGCGTGGCCTCGGGCACCGAGGCGGGCAGGTAGATTTCGCAGGCCCGGGCGGCGAGCATGCGCGCGTGCGCCGGGTCGCCCGCGTCCAGAGCAAAGTAATGGTTGTCCAGGCGCACGGGGATGGCGGCAGGCACGCGCTGCACGGCCGAGAGCGGTATGCCGGTGAGCGCCGAGTTGACGATGTGCTCGATGTCGTCGGGCGCGCCGACCTTGCACAGCCGTGGGAAGTGCTTGACCAGATCGAATGCCGGCATCGCCGCGTTGACCGACAGATACCAGTCGGCCGCGCCTTCCACGATGCGCTCGTCCAGGAACTGGCCGGACCACAGGGTCGGCGTCTTGCGGGCGAGGCCAATCGACACGACGCGCGATGGGATGATCGCGTCGAGCAGCGTGCGGATCAGGGTCTCCAGCTTGGCGAAAACTTCATCGGCGTGCGCGTGATCGTACGCGGGGATGTCTGTGAGCTGCGCGCTGGTCGAGAAGGTCGTCAGCGCACTGGCCAACTGGGCCAGCACGCCATACAGCCGCGCAGGCGGCTGGTTCGGGTGGGAGGCCAGGAACCGCAACTGCGGCCACGCCGCATGAATGCAGTGCAGCAGCCAGAAGAGCTGCACGTCGGCCACACCGTACTCCGCAACCTGCTCGATGCGCTCACTGCGCCGCGCACCCAATGCCGCGCTCTTGGCGGCCAGGATATCGGCTAGACGCGTGATGCGCTCCAGGTGCAACGGGTGGCCGGCGAGCGTTAGACAGGGCGGCACATAGCGCGCATCGACCTGGAACTGGCCGCTCGCCGTGCGCTTCAGACGCGCCACCGCGCAGACGGTGTCGTCCGCGTGCGGCTCGAAATCGAACAGCAGGCGCAGCGCGTGCCGGCCGGCAGCGACCTCGGCCTCGCCCGTGCCGTGCAGATCGGTGACTTTGACGAATTCCCGGTAAAAGCGCCGCGGCCGAGCCAGTGTCGTTTCGTCGAAGCGGCAGTTGTTGCCGTTTGCGTCCGGTAACGCGAGCGCCACCAGCACGCCCACGCTCTGCAGATCGGCCGGCAGCCCTTGTGTGAGATCGCGCGCCGCCGGCAAGGCGTCAGCCACCGCCGTGTCGATGGGCGTGCCATCGGGCAGGCGGACCTTCAAGCGCGAGAGTTTGAGGCGTCCGGCGGCGAGCGCTTCCTCATCAACCTCGACGGCAAGCGTCCCCCACGGCTCGGTCAGTGCCGCCGCGGCAAGTTGCTGCTGGGCAAACGCATTCCAGCGCTCCTGCTGCTGGAAGTGCTGCTGCGTCAGGATCAGGCCTTCGTGCCAGAGCGGTTTATCGATCCGCATGGTTGGGGTGCAATTGCTGATTATTGAATTAAAGCGGCGCCAATTTTATATGCGGAAACTTGGTCTCGTATACAAATGAATAGAGTGCATCTAAATTGCAAATTAGTTCGCCACAATTTGTTTTCATTCATTTGCAATTGCTTCTCGGTCGAAGAACCGGAAGGAGAAACTGGGGGGCTGGATGCAGTGATATGAAAGATGTTGAGCTGCGATACTAGAACTGGGCAATTCATGTGTGCTCCGGCACCGCGCTGGACTGGAAATGCTTGCCTGGTAAGGTTTTCAAGAATGGCTGCATCTCGCGCGAGGCGCGCTTCCAATCGCTGCTAGCACATTAATAGCGTCTGAATTGTCAATGTTTGTGTCATTCGCACTTTGACTTGATTTTGACGTCCATCGGGTAAACCTGCTTTAATGGACGCGCTATAGCGGGACATCCCGCCATGTGGTGTTGGCGGGAGCCAGCGCAAATCTTGACTTGAATCAGATTGGAGTACGCATCGATGGACAGCTTCCAGCGAGAGATCCCTAAAAGCCGCGTTTCTATTACCCTGGATTTGCACACGGGCGGAGCGCAGAAAAAGGTTGAGCTGCCGCTCAAGCTGCTCGTCGCGGGCGACTTCAGCGCGGGCCGCGAGCAAGCGCCGCTGGCCGAACGCAAGAAGGTCGACATCAACAAGAACAACTTCGATGCGGTGCTCGCCGACTTTGCTCCCGACCTCAAGCTGGCCGCCGACAACACGCTCGCGGGCGACGGCTCGGAGTTGCCGATCAACCTGTCGTTCCGCGCGCTGAAGGACTTCGAGCCGGAGCAGGTCGCACGCCAGATCCCTGAGCTGCAGGCGCTGCTCGCCATGCGCAACCTGCTGCGCGACCTCAAATCGAACCTGCTCGATAACGGTACGTTCCGCCGCGAATTCGAAAAGGTGCTCAAGGACAAGCGTTTGTCCGAGCGCCTGCGCAGCGAACTGGCGCAGCTTGCCACTGCCGCCACGCAACCTGAAGGCCATGCGTGAGCGCAGCCGCGCAAAAGCAGCGTTGACGGCGCGCCGCAAGGGCGCGCCCTGGTACCGACAACAGGACAGGACATGAAGCACACCGAATCCAACCAAGCCGCGGCGGCCGAGACCGTCGTCCTGGACAATGACAGCGTCTATGCAGCGCTGTGCAACAAGATCAATCTGAAACCCGTGACCGAGGCGCGCCCGCTGGAGGCGTTCCGCGACAACGACATGCTGTCGGATGCGTCGGCTGACGAGCGCATCGCGCGCGGCATGGGCGCCTTTCTCGAACTGGTCTCCAAGGCTAGCCAGCCGGTCGAGCGGCTCGACAAATCGCTGCTTGACTTCCACATCGGGCAAATCGACCGGCAGATCAGCCGTCAGCTTGATGCGGTCATGCACCACCCGGAATTCCAGGCCCTCGAAGGCCGCTGGCGCGGCCTGAAATTGCTCGTCTCGCGCACCGATTTCCGCCGCAACGCCCGCATCGAGGTGCTCGACGTGTCCAAGGAGGCGCTGCAGCGCGATTTCGAGGACACGCCCGAGATCATCCAGAGCGGCCTGTACCGCCTGACCTACATCGAGGAATACGATACCCCGGGCGGCCAGCCGATCAGCGCGCTGATCAGCGATTTCGAGTTCGACAACTCACCGCAGGACGTGGCGCTGCTGCGCAATGTGTCGAAGGTCGCCGCCGCCGCCCACATGCCGTTCATCGGCTCGGTCGGCGCGGCGTTCTTCGGCAAGCAGTCGATGGAGGAAGTCGCTGCCATCCAGGACATCGGCAACTACTTCGATCGCGCGGAGTACATCAAGTGGAAGAGCTTCCGCGACACGGATGACGCCCGCTATGTGGGCCTGACCATGCCGCGCGTGCTGGGACGTCTACCGTACGGCAAGGACACCACGCCGGTACGTGCCTTCAACTACGACGAGGCAGTCAAGGGCCCCGACCACGACAAGTACCTGTGGGTCAATGCTTCCTTCGCGTTTGCGGCCAACATGGTGCGCAGCTTTGTCTCCAACGGCTGGTGCGTGCAGATTCGCGGCCCGCAGGCCGGCGGCAAGGTGGAAGACCTGCCGGTGCACCTGTACGACCTGGGCACCGGCGCGCAGCCCAAGATCCCGACCGAGGTGCTGATCCCCGAGACGCGCGAATTCGAGTTCGCCAACTTGGGCTTCATTCCGCTGTCGTTCTACAAGAACCACGATTTTGCGTGCTTCTTCTCAGCCAACTCCTCGCAGAAGCCTGCGCTGTACGAGACCAAGGAAGCCACGGCCAACAGCCGCATCAATGCGCGCCTGCCGTACATCTTTCTGCTCTCGCGTATCGCGCACTACCTGAAGCTGATCCAGCGCGAGAACATCGGCACGACCAAAGACAGGCGCCTGCTCGAGATCGAGCTCAACAACTGGATCAAGGGGTTGGTGACCGAGATGAAGGATCCGGGCGACGAGCTGCAGGCCTCGCACCCGCTGCGCGAAGCCAAGGTCCTGGTGGAGGACATCGAGGACAACCCGGGCTTCTTCCGCATCAAGCTCTTCATCATCCCGCACTTCCAGGTTGAGGGCATGGACATTGGCCTGTCGCTGGTGTCGCAGATGCCCAAGGCCAAGAGCTGACCCGACGGTCGTTGTTGTGTGGGTAGCCGCCGGGGCAGATTTGCGCCCCGGCGTTGATATTTCTAATACCGCGCGAGTCAAGGAACTTCCGAATGCCGATGCTCTGTCCTTCGCAGGACCGTGTGCAGAACGTGCATCGCCAGCCAGGTTTGGGCCGGCTGCCTGAATCTACGCAGGTTTTGCCTCGGGAAGGCGTCTCTTGTGCGAAGGACAGGACATCGCAAGTGCGCCGAAATAAGGTTCGATCGGCAACGCAAGCGTCGTGGGAGACCGTGTGATGTTGCCCGGCGTGCTCAAAGCGTTTTTTCCATCTCGCGATGCCGAGCAGTTGGTCCGGTCGCGTCTGGACGCGTGGGATACCTGGCTGCAGCCTGTTGCGCGCGATAACGAGATCGGCCGCGATCCAGGCTACGAAGACGCGTTCTTCGCGCTCAAGGATGAAGCCAGCAAGCTCTCCGGCATTGACGATGCCTTGGTCGCCGGTTCCTGCGAGCAGCTCATCAAGGAAACCGGCAAGGATCTGCGTCTGGCGGGTTATTACGCTGGAGCCCGTCTGAGACAGGATGGTCCGGCGGGCTTTGCCGATGGCCTCGAATTGGCCGCTGCCTTGGTTGAGCGCTTTGGAGAGGCGGTGCTACCCGCGCGTGCCGAAGCGAAGAAGGGCGCTCTCGAGATGCTGGCAACCACACGCATGATCGAGTTGCTGGATGGCCGGGGCGAATTCGCCCCCCAGGATCTCGAGCGCTCGCTTGCGGCGCTCAACACGCTCGTGACCCGCACGGCGACGTGGCCGGAGTCTGTCCGTCCGAACCTGCAGCCGCTCATTTCCCGTTTTGAGCGCAAGGAGGCGCCAGTCCTCGGCATGGATGCCGGCGCTGGCATGCCGCCATCGGCTGCAACTGCCTCCACCTTGGCGGGCACGGTTGCCTCGGCCCGCGATTTGCTCGACCAGGCACGCACCATGGCGGTCTGGTTGCGCGATCAGGAAAACGGCTATCTGCCGTCGGTACGGCTGGCGCGCACCATTCGCTGGGACACCTTGCACGAAGCGCCGCCGGCGGACGCGGCCTGCCGCACGCGCCTGGCGCCGCCGCGAGGCGAGCTGCGCGCCCAGATGAAGCGGCTCGTCCTGCAGAAACAGTGGCACGAGCTGCTCGAGCGCGTCGAGGGCGCCTTCATGGAGGGTGTGAACCACCTGTGGTTCGATCTCCAATGCTTCCAGCACGCTGCACTGGACCACATTGGTGCACCTTACAGCAGTTGGCGCGAGTTGCTACGCGCGGATTTTGCACTGTTTCTTGAGCGGTTGCCCGGCATCGAGCGTCTAGCGTTCAGCGATGGCACCCCGTTCGCCGATGATACGACGCTCGAGTGGATCGCCCGGCACGCAGTAGTGCGTGATCTGGAGGCCGGCGAAAGCGTTGCACCCTTGCCCGTATCGGCCGACAGCGCAAGCGGCCCGGCAGGCGACTGGCCGGAAATCGAGGCCCAGGCACGGGAGCTGGCCGGACGCGAGGGCGTCGAGGCCGCTTTTGGCTGGCTGGAAGCGCTACCAGGTTTGAAGACCGATCGGCATCGTTATCTGTTGCGGCTCGTCATGGCACGCTTGGCCGATCATGTGGGACGCGCCGATACGGCGCTTGCGCTGCTCGCTGAGCTCGATGCGGTCGCAGGATCGTTGCCGCTCACTCGTTGGGAGCCGACGCTTGTCTTCGAGGTCAAGCACCAGTTGATCCGCGTATTGAAGGCGATGAGCGCGCGCAAGGATGCGGACAAGCCGGTGCTTGCCCGCCGCATTGGCGAACTGCAGGCCGAGCTTACTGTGCTCGACCCTGCGCGCGCACTCTCTGTTTCGTAACAAGGATCGCGATGGAAAACGACGATCGGATCCTGCGCTACTACGAAGCCGAAATGCAGTATTTGCGCGAGTCGGGTGAGGCCTTCGCTAGAGTCCACCCGGATCGTGCGCGCGCGCTCGGCGCGGATCGGGCGGGCGAGGGGGATCCGTACGTTGAGCGGCTATGGGAGGGTTTCGCATTCTTGTCCGGGCGGTTGCAACAAAAGCTGGATGACGAGCGTCCTGAATTAATGCAAGCCCTGGTTGGACTGCTGTGGCCACACTACCTGCGCACAGTTCCGTCGCTGTCCATTGTCGAATGGCTTCCGTCTCAGGGCACGCTGCGCAAGACCGAAGTGGTGGCCGCTGGCGTGCCAGTGCGTTCCACGCCCATCGCCATTGCGCCGTCCTCCCATGAGGGGACGGGGGTGCCCACGACCGTCCAGTGTCTTTATCGGACCACGCAGGCCGTCACGTTGCAGCCGCTTTCTCTCGTGAGCGCTGGCCCGGCCGTACGGGACGACGGCCGCTCGGTCCTGCGGTTCGGGTTCGAATTGAATGCGTCCGCACAGCGGGACGGGATCGACCTGTCCCGGCTCAGCCTGTACCTGAATGCGGAATTGCCCACCGCGTTCGCCATGCACCTCGCGCTCACGCGCCACGTCGAGTCGATTACGTGGCGCATTCCCGAGGTGCGCGATGGCCAGGCGAGCCGACTGCCAGGCGTCACGATCGAGCCGGCGGGTTTTACGGCGGACGAAGCGCTGTGGCCGAGGGTCGAGGGCGCGTCTTCGGGGTTCCAACTGCTGCTTGAGTATTTCTCATTCCGCGAGAAATTCCTGTTCGTTAACCTGTGCGGGCTCGATGTATCAAGGCTTCCGGCCAATTCGACCCGTTTCGAGCTTGAAGTCGTGCTGACGCAGGCCTATCCGTCAGACCAGCGCTTCAGTGCTGCGAACGTGCGGCTGTTCTGCTCACCGGTGGTCAACCTCTTTGAGCTCGACGCCGAGCCGATCGTGACGCACCACCACGAGGCTGAATACCGGGTGATACCGATGGCGCACCAGTGTGGGCATGTCGAAACCTGGTCGGTGGATTCGGTCACGTCGTTCGACCACCAGACAGGCGAGCGGCAAGCGTACGTGCCGTTCGCCACGTTCGAGCATCGAGGGGGCGCGCTCCGGTACGAGGCGCCCCAGCGGTATTTCCATACACGTGTACGTCCGGGCAGGGCGGGGCGCCATGAAACGTGGATCACACTCGGTGGCCATGCCTGGGAAGACCTGGCAGCGCTGCCGGAGGAGAGCGTTTCGCTGCGCGTGACGGGCACCAACGCGATGCTCACACCCAAGAACCTGCGCGAGACTCGTCTTGCCGAACTCATGCAGGAGGTATCAGGCGTTGCGGCGGTGCGTAATCTCGTCGCACCAACGGCGGCGCTGTATCCGCCCATTGGCGACCGGTTTGAATGGCGCAGCCTCTCGCATCTTGCGCCAAATTTCTTGTCGCTGATGGACGCTGAGGTGTTGCGCGGCGCGTTGGCGCTGTACGACTGGACCGACGAGGCGCTGAACCGGCGGCGGCTCGGCGGGATCCTGCAGGTCCGCCAGGAGGGAATCGAAGAGGTCAGGGGCGGCTCGGTCGAACGCGGTGTGCGCATCGAGGTCACGCTCGACGCTCGCGCTTTCTCGGGAGAGGGCGATCTGATGTTGTTCGGTGAACTGCTGCACCGCTTCTTTGCGCTGCATGCCGAGCTCAATCTGTTCACCCGGCTCGCGATCGTGAGCCTGCCCACGCAAACTCGTATTGAATGGCCGCGCAGTAAGGCCCAGTCGGCACAGTCATGAAACCGCGCGAATGGCCTGATCTCGAACCGCTCGTTGCCGCGTTGCTCGCACGCGCGCCGCAGATGAACTTCATGCAGTTCTGCCGGCTGTTGGAGGCAGGCGTGCCAGACCGCCCGGGCTTCGCGGTGCTTGATACGCTGGAGCACGAACCCGTGCGTTTCCGGCCCAGACCCCAGACCGGGTTTCCGGCAGGCGAGATGGCAGCGATCGAATTCGACGAAGATCGCCCCGATGCGCCGCCGACCGTGCGAACGACCTTCATGGGGTTGTATGGCGTTGATGCCGCGATGCCGCCCCACCTGATCGACGACATCGTGCTGCGCGAGGAGGGGCATGAAACCGTCGAAGCGTTTCTTGATCAGTTCAACCACCGTTTCGTCACGCTGCTGTATCGCTCGTGGAAGAAGTACCGCTATCCGGAAAGCTTCCGGCCAGCGGGGAGCGATGCGCAATCGCGCAATCTGCTGAACCTTGCCGGGCTCGGCTGGGGTGACAAGCCTCGGCGCGCAGGTTTGCCTGACTCGCGGATGCTCGGCTTACTCGGCTTGCTAGTCCAAGGGATCCGCACGCCGGAGGGTCTCACGCGTGTCATTGCGTTCGCCGTGCCCGGTGCCGAAGTGCATGTCGACGAATTCTGGACGGTGACCGCACGCGTTGCGCACCCTCGGCCGTTGACGTCGGCACCCACAGGCGAGTGCGGCGCGCCCGCTCGTGGGCTTGGCGGCGGCTATGTGCTTGGCCAGCGTTTTGCCCACCGCAGCCGTGCCGTGCGTGCGACGCTGCGTCCTGCCAATGCGGAACAGTCGCAGGACCTGCTGCCGGGAGCTCGGCTGCATCGAGAACTGATGGCGTTCGTCCAGCTTTATGTGGGTGCCAGAGTCGACGTCCATCTGTGTATGGAAGTGTCCTCGCGGCTGGCGCCCAGGCCGACGATCGGGCCGACCAGCACAACCGCTGCACCGCGCCTTGGATGGACAACCGTTCTGCCCGCTGGCGTTGCGCGCACGATCACGATCGGTCTGGGGAACCACGACGCAACCCCCGCGCCCCCGGTGAACGGGTATGTACCCTTACAGCAGGGATGACCGGAGCCCATCGATGTCCATCCGCCTTGTCATCGCCGCCATCACCACCGCCATGCTGCTGAGTGCATGCGGGGCGTGGCAGGCCGCGTCGGATGCGTCGTCAGAGGCTTGGCGCTCGATGTTCTCCAACAACCTCAAGGTGCTCGATGTCGACTTGCGTGCACGCGAGGCCCTGAACCCGGACGGCCGTGGGCGGGCAACGCCGGTTGCCGTGCGCATCTATCAGCTGACGGACCGCAAAGCGTTTGACGACGCGTCCTTTGCCGATTTGCTCAACAACGACAGCACCGTGCTCGCCCACGATCTGCTGGCGAGCATGGCGGCGGTGTTGAATCCGGGCGCGTCTGTGAGCCTGTCGCAGCCGATGCAGGCTGATACGGCGGTTGTTGCGGTCGTTGCGCTATACCGCGAGCCCGGGGGCTCCGCCAACTGGAGGCGCGTCTTCGACAGGAAAGAGCTTGGCGGCACGCCCCTGAAGCTAACGCTTGGTGACCAGGCCATTGCGCGGCTGGACGGCGCATCGCGGGCCGGGAGGCGATCGGAATGACCTTCCTGTTCACGACACTCAGCGGTGGTGCCGGACATCGTCCAATCCGGATGCCAATTGACTTGCGCGAACCCGATGGCATTGCTTTCCCGGTCCCTTGGCCGGCGGTAATGCCGGTGTGAAACCTCTCGATCCCATGGCGGTCATGCAAACTATCCAGGATGTGCTCAAACACCCCAGCGCGATTCTCACGCAGCCTCTTCATTTGGAAATCGCGACGCTGCAGTCACCGATTTCCGTGTTTTCGTTCGTCCTGACGGAGGAAATGAACACGCCGTTTGTTGCGGACATCACGGTCACATCAACGGACAAGCATATCGACGGCGCAGCCGTGGTGGGCCGCCCGGCGATTTTCACGATCGAGGAGCACGCGTCGATCCCATCGGTGCCGGGGCTGACCGAGCCGGTCCAGCACGCGGCCCGCACCGTGCACGGCATCGTCACGCAGTGGACGCGGATCAAGACGTCACGCGACGAGGCAACCTATCAGTTGCATCTGAAGCCGCGTCTGGCACTGCTAGAGCAGGTCCATGATTCGGCTGTTTTCCTGGACCGGTCGTTTCGCGAGCTGCTGACCGGCACGCTCGTTGATCGCGATCTGTTCCAGTCCTATGACGTCGAGTTTGAACTCGAAGGGCTGGATGGAAAATTCGATCAGACCGTGATGTATGAAGAGACGGTCGTGAATTTCATTGATCGGCATTGCAGGCGGGCTGGCGTCTTCTATTACTTCAAGCACGCCAAGAAAGAAGACGGGCCGCAGCGCGACACGCTGGTGTTCAGCAACACTGCGCGCGGTTACATGCGGGCGCTTGAGGTGCCGCTGATGCCGTACTCGGGCATGGTGAGTTGGCACGAGGCGATTCTGGAACTTAATGTAACGCGCGCGCTCGTGCCGCAGACCGTGCGCGAGTGGGACCACAACTTCCGGCAGCCAGATGATCCGCTGCAGGTCGAATCGGTCGTGGCCCAGGACGACCGGTCGGTGTATGGCAGCGTCAACCGCAGCAACGAGCATTTCCACTCGGTTGAGGAAGGACAGGTGTTTGCCGATGCGCGGCGCGATGAACTGATCGCGCGCCAGACGCGAGTCTCGGGCAAGAGCAATGTCAAGGGCATGGTACCGGGCATGGTGGTGCGCGTGATCAACGACACCGTGCCCGAAGCACCGCACGGCTTCGTGGTGACGAAGCTTGTGACCACGGGCAGCCGCAAGGAGTCGGTCACCAACGCATTCGAGGCGATCCCATCGCACCTGACGTATCGGCCGGAGTATGTGCCGGAGAAGCATTGGCGCTGGATATCCGGAGCGCTGATTGCTGTCGTGGAGTCCGGTGACGACCAGCCGTACGCGTGGATGGACGAATACGGTGGCTACCGGGTGCGGTTTCAGTTTGCGCGCCGGACCGGTAAGCGCGGCACGAACAGCATGGCACTGCGCCTGCTGCGCACGTCGGCCTCGTACCGGGGCGGCCTGCACGTGCCCTTGCTGCCCGGCACGGAAGTCCGGGTGATCGCCACCCAGGGAAATTGCGACCGGTTACTGATCGCGGGCGCCGCCCACGACTATGCGCGGCGGGACCTGGTGCATGGCAAGGAGGGCTGGTACAGCCGCGCCGTGTTCCGCTCACCGCTGCTCGGCAACAAGCTGCGCTTCGAGGACCTGAAAGACCACGAGGGCATCCGGCTCGCGACGGTCTTCGGAAAGACCTCACTCAACATGGGCCATCTCGTCGATGGCGAGAAGAACAAGCGTGGCGAAGGCTACGAACTAACCACGCAGGGCTGGGGTACGGTTCGCGCGCAGAAGGGATTGTTCTGGTCGGCCGATCCTGCGAACCCGAACGCCCCGCATCTTGAGATGGCCGCTGCGCTGCGGGAATTGCAGACCTCCATCCAACGCGTGACGGCGCTTGTGAATGCGACGACTCAGGCCAAAGCGACGCCGGCAGATAAGGCCACACAGGCGAACCTGCTGGAGGTGCTCGATCAGTTGAAGGGGGCCGGGCTGCTGGCCAGCGCCCCGGCGGGCATGGCGTTTGTGACGCCGAAATCCATCCAGCACGCAGCCGGTGAGAACGTGATCGTGACGGCTGGCCAGCACGCCGACGTGAGCGTGCTCAAGCGTTTTACTGTGGCCGCGGGCGATCTGATCTCGCTGTGCGCGCACAAACTTGGCCTCAACCTCACCGCCGCGAAGGGGAAGTTCACTGCCTCGGCGCTCACCGATGGGATGGACCTGTTTGCAGAGAAGCAGCTGCGCGTCGCAAGTGAGAGCGCGGATGTACAGGTCTCGGCGAAGTCAAAGATCAGCCTCAACAGCGGCGGGGCCTCGCTTGCGATCGAGGGCGGCAACATGACGTTCCACTGTCCCGGCGCATTCACTATCAAGGCCGCCTCGTTCACCTTCGTCGGCCCCGATAACGTGCCGACCCAATTGCCGTCCCTGCCGAAAAGCAGCCTCAAGGTATCCGATTCGTATTCGTCATCTCACTGAAACCATGATCATCAACCCTCCCTTCCTGCCCGCATCGGGCCTGACGGCCAGCGACGAGTCGAGGCCGGATCCTATGATGGATACGGTTGATCAGTTCGAGATCCGCCATCACGGGGTCTGGCCGGTCACCTTCGATCGGCGTTCTCATTGCGCTATCCATCTGAACCCGGGCGACCAGGCGGAACCTGTCCGCGCCATCGCCGACGGAGAAGTCGTCGCGTACCGGGTCTGCAAGAAGGCTATCTCGGACGGCACGGAGGATCCGCAAACCGGACAGCCGGTCCTGAACTCGAATGCCGGCTTCGTTCTACTGCGGCACAAGACCGACACAGGCGACGGACGCTCGATCACGTATTACTCGCTCTACATGCACCTGCTGGACATGACCAACCAGGAGCACAGCTTCCCCCAGCCTAACGATCCGCCAGAGATTGGCTCGCCGAATGCGCTACCCAAGTGGTTGCTCAACACCTTAGGCAACGCGGATGGGGTCGTGCAGACTGGGGGAGCGAGAAAGGTCTACCGCAAGGACTTGCTCGGCTATGTTGGTAAGTATCAGGGCGTGCCCCATCTGCACTTCGAAATCTTTATGGCGGATGGCGATTTCAATACCTGGTTCGGCAAGACACAGATCGGGGTCAAAAAGCCGGCTCAGCCGACCACGAGCGACTATTGGGGGCACAGCTATTTCATCATAGCTGGCCCGCAGGAATTCTGTCGTCAGCCGGCAGGCATGGATGAGAAGTGGTTTCCCCAAGTGCCGGGTGGCTCCATCGACGCAGCCGAAACACTCTATGTCGAGGCATGGTTCAACAAGGGGCGACGTTTTACGCGCGCGTGGATCGATCGCGGTAACAGCGGCACCGTGACCCTGCTTACGCCCGACCCCATTGCGGACCCCTATGACAACGGTACCGATAGCCACCACAACCCAAAGCGCTACGAATATGACCTGTATGACCGCGCGATGGCCCTCTATCCGGCATGCCCAAGCGACGGCTATGAAATGCTGCGGTTCGGTCGCATTCTGTCGGAGCATCCGACGCTGACGGGGGCGGCCTGCGCCACTTGGATCGCAGTGCCCTTCGATGAGAAAGGCACGCTGGGCTACGTCAACATCGCGCCGGACAAGATCAAGAAGCTGTCCGACGCGGATTTCCCGTTCTTTACGGGTTGGCAAAAGGTGGATGGTGACAACACGCCGTTCAACGATGGCGGCCGATGTGACTACACCACGCTTTGCGGGCTGACTGGCATTCAGGATTCGCTGCCATCGGTACTGCGAATTGAGGCCGATCCGAACAACTCTGATGAGACCAACCTGCGGCTTGCCAGCTTTGTGCAGAACACGCATGGCGTGGACGAGAAGCTCAGGGGCATGGTGTTTAAGGCGCGCAGCGAGTGGGATCCGTCCTACAACGAGGAGCGCTACAAGGACCTGAACGATCCCTATGGGTTTTTTGGCAAGCAGAAGGATACCAACCCCGATGGGGACAAGAAGTTCAAAGATTTCCTGAGCAAGTTCCAGTTTTTGGACAAGACGCCGCTCGCCGGGCAGGAACTTTGGTTTTTCCATCCGCTCGCGTTTATCCGGCATTTCCGGAAATGTGAGTGGTTATCCGCGACCGAGATTGCGCAATGCGTTCCCCGCTCGATGTTTTCGCTGCACGGTACGCAATTCGTGACAGGTAGCCATCCTTGGGCGAATGCGTTGAAGCAAGGGAAGGCTTGGGAGTCAGATCTTAACGCGGCGCTGCGTAAGTACCGCATCAGCTCGACAAGAGAACGAGCGACTCATTTTCTTGCTCAGTTAATGGAGGAATCTGGGTGGCTTCAGGCTGTTCGCGAATATCACGGAGAGGATAGACCATATAACCCGTACTACGGGCGCGGGTTGATTCAACTTACAAAAAAGCCGAACTACGATAAATACGGAGAATTTAAGAAATTTCCGAATGATCCAGCGGTTCCAGCAAAATTTGCGGGCCTTCACTGGAATCCCGACGTAAAATTGGCTGATACAAATTCGGTTTTTGATCGACGTAATTGCGCCGATAGCGCTGGTTTGTATTGGACCTGCAGAGCGATGACGGCGATAGGTGCGAATACTATCAAAACGACCGATGAAGGCGGATTGAGAATCGAGACAGCAACTCAAGCATCCAAATCTACCAATGGAAATGTGGCAAATCAAAATATTAACGGCCTTGAGCATCGACTGCTGTCATTTGTATATATTAAATATATCTTGCTTGACTTGATTGAAATGGACTCTTCTGAGCAAATTTCCTTTGTCTGGCGAAGAAATTCCGCACAGGAACCAGTGCTTGATGCGAGCGGTCAGCCTGTGTTGGATCCGCATACACATCACCCGAAGATGAGATATTTCCCTGCCACGCATACGATTCAGGTATCACTGGAGAGGCAACGGCCATGAGAAAAATTTCCATGCTTCTTGCATTGCTTTTCTTTTCGGAATTGGTCTGCGCGTGTGGAACTAATGCTCAACGAGAGAAGATGGCAGAGAAACTGTATGCAGATAATGATATGCAGAAATTTGTCTGCGCCAGTGACTCCTGCTCAATGCAACAATTCGAAGAGGGACTGCAATTTCATAAATATGAGAAGTCGTTTCGCGGGAAGAAGGTTTTAATATGCCTGGTTGAGCCGAAATTGAGCGCAACAAATTCGTATGCCGGCATATTTTCGGCCAAGGGCGGCGAATATGAGTTTCAATTCATTTCATATGGAACCGGCGTCAAGGTCGTTGCTAACAAGGTCGGAATTCCGATGATTGTAGAGTACGGCGTTAGTGATCCAGACAACCCCGATTACTCATTGAATCAATATTTATGGAATGGTAGGAAATTTATTTTCTATCGAAATATGAAAGTGCATGACTGAAATTTAAAAAAATGTCCCGCTCCCCTATTCGCAAAGGCGATGAACTCGAAAACGGCGGCCAAGTTACTGGCGGCTCACCCTATATGGAATTCATGGGCCGTCCTCTGGCACGCAAGGGAGATGAAGCGTTGTGCCACCGGCACGGCCCAACTGTGATTGACGAAGGCGACGAGTCGTTTCCTGACCGGGACGGCAAGCCGGTGGCGATGCATCTGTATCGCTGCGCCTGCGGCTGCCGGCTGATTTCGTCGCTGCAAAACGTGTCCATTGGCTGACGATGCCGGTTGATCTCTCGCCGGCAGGCTTGCCATCGGCCTATCCGGCGCACGGGCCGCGCTTCTGGCCGTGGCTGCTCGGCTGGGTGCTTTGCTGCGGGCTCGGCGCTGCGGTGGTGCTATTGCTGTGGCCAGCTGGCACGCCCGCGCGCGGCCCACAGTTCTGGCTGTGTGTGGTGGGCATCCCGAATGCGGTATTTTTTGCGGCGCTTGCCATCGCCCGGACGATCTACGAGGCGGACACCCTTCACGCGCGCTTCCGCAACAGGCACCGCGCAGTCTGGCTCCGGGGCCGTATCGTTACCGCGCAACGGCCACTGCAGGTGCTCGGCGCCGGGTACTGTCTGCCATTGGGCGGCAAGTTGCTCGGCGAGGTGTTGAAGGAAAGAACTTCCTTTCTGCAGGCACGCGTGCCTCGTAGCGGCACAGGACGTGTCCTGCACAACCGTTTTGCGGATGACGACCCCATCCTCCACGAGGATTCGAATGTGCCCGGTCTTGCTGATGGCGAGCCGTCAGAGGACATCGATGCCGGACATGGCGAGGCGCCGCATCCGTTTACCCCGGTGCCACCCGCCGTTCGCGTCATCGCACATGCGTTGGCATCTGTCGCTGACAGCGTGCGGGCACTGTCGCAGTATGGCCCGGAATACGCGCCTGCAGTGCGTGTGCTGTCGGCCCCCGAAACCGCCGATGAGCGTGTGGAGCAGGTCAAGCAGGCGTTGCAACGGGCGGGCCTGCCGGATCTCGAATGCATTGCCGTACCGGCCACGGACGGCCTACTGGTGGCCGATGCCTGGCTGGACGCCGGTGAACAGCGGCCGTTGCTGGTTGTCGCGGCGCAATGGCATGACGTTCTGACGGCCGGCAGCACTGAGGGCGGGGTCGCTGTGTTGCTGGGCCTGGGCGCGTTTCAGTTGCCCGAGACGATCAGGGTGCTCGGTTTGCTGCACCGACCGGTGGCCGATCAACTCGAAGGCTTGGAAGCGGTGCTGGCGAACAGCGTGCTGTGGGGTAAAACCGATGCAGCCAGCGTTACTGCCGCTTGGATCACCGGCCTGGACGGCTCGCACGACACGAATCTACTCGCTGCGATGCGTGGAGCCGGCCTCGCTGGCGTCGCAAAGCAGGAGACCCAGCGTCGGCCCGATCCCCTGGCCGGGCACGCTGGAGCCGCCGGCGGCTGGCTGTCGGTCGCCGCAGCGATGGAGGGAGCGGGCGGAACACAACTGATCCTCCATACGCCGTCGTCCACGTCGATCGTGCAGGCCGCGATCCTGCACGTCAACGGCCCAATGAAGCAAGAAGAACCTGATGATGAACGCTCGCAATAACATGCAAATTCTCGCGGCAGCCGAGGCTGAGTCGACCGGAACCAGCCGGCTGCTCGCCTGGGGGCCGATCTTTTTGGCGTTGATCCTTGCGGGGGTGGCGCTTGCGCTGGTGTGGTTCAAGGGCGATCTGTTTGGCGCGCTCACGCGCGAAGCGAAGCTCGGTGCATCGGTCTGGATTTTCCTGGCGCTCGTGGGGACGTTGCTGTTGCACCTGGGACTGCTGTTCGGTGGGGCATACCGCCTGGTTGGGCGCGTGTTTCGTGCCGAAGTGCGCGATCGAGGCGCGGCAGTCAAGCCGACGAAAACGCTCAAACGCGATGCCCGCCTGCAGGCACTGCTCGACGAATTGCGCGCGACGCACGGTTGGCGCTGGCGATATCGGACACCATGGCTGCTGGTGGACGGCAAGGATGTGCTGATCGAGGCGGTCGCGCCTGGTCTGAAGCACGCGGGCGTCATGCCTATCGCCGACGCCATACTTCTGCACACGGCACCGGATGGGATCGACGCGCAAGCGTGGCGCCGCCAGATCCGGCAGATGCGCAGTTGGCGACCGGTTGACAGCATCGTTCACGTCACCCATGCGGATGTGCGCGAGACCGAACTGCCGCGCGGCTTGGCCACGCTTGCGACCGATTTGGGCTGGGCCGCGCCCGTCACGTTCTTGCACGCCGTGCCCGCCAAAGGCGGCTTGCCCGAGACGTTCGACGCCATCGGCGCATTCCCCGGAGCGGCGGGCCGCAGTGTGCAACTGGCGGCGTTGAGCGAGCAACTCGCCATGATCGGGCGGCACACGGCGGGCGCGGGTGTGCAACTGTGCGCGACGCCCACGCCGATCACCTATCTGGCGCAGATTTCCCAGTACATCGACCAGCGGCGGGAGCACATCCTCACCGGCTGGAATGCACTGAGCGCTTCCCACTGGCTACGCTCCCCGCTGGCTGGCGTGCTGTTCGCGCCCGTGTTCGCAGGGTCCGCAGCCTTGCCGGTCCCCACACCGGTCATGGTGGACGGCCAGCCGGGGACAGAGGCGGCGGCGGGGCTGCCCCAAGCGGCAGTGTTACCAAGCCAGCCCGCCTCCCTATTACCCACGTGGCGAGCCATTGCACAACCGCGTGGCACGGGTCGGCGAGTCGGTTTCTACTGGCCCAACGCGCTGGCGGCACTCGCGACCGTTGCGGCGATTGCATGGTGCGCGTTGATGACAGTGTCGTTCATCGGCAACCAGCAACTGACGCGCGAAGCGCGTGCTACGGTAACCGCCGCGCTGGATGCGCGACCGCAGACGGCAGTGGCTTTGCGCGCGCAGCTCACGATGCAGCAATTGATCGAGAAACTTGAGTATCGGCAGCGGCACGGCGCGCCGTGGTACCTGCGCGGCGGCCTCTCACGCAACGACGAGTTGCTTGCCGGTCTCTGGCTTCCCTACCGGATCGCCTCGACACGTAACCTGCAGACCCCCGTCGTGAACACGATCGGCGACCTGCTCAAGGCTGCCAATCGGACGCGCGCCGATGCTCTGCAGTCGCAGGATGCGCGCGGCAGCACCTACAACGCGCTCAAGGCGTACCTGATGCTGGGAGATCCGCCGCACTCCGAGCCTGCGTTCCTCAAACGCATGCTGGTGGCGATGTGGTCGCGTCCGCCCGAGATGCCCCTGGGTGAGCGCGACGACACGGGGCAGCGGCTGGCCGGTTTTTATGCGGATCACCTCGAAGCCCACCCCGAATGGCGCATCGCGCTCGACGACGGCCTCGTCACGTCGACCCGCAACACGCTGGTCACGCAAATGGGGCTGGCCTCAGCCGACGATACCGTCTATCAGGGCATCCTCACAGAGGCGCGGGGCAAGTACGCGGACGCGTCGCTCGAAACCCTGCTTGCTGGCGCAGACGCGCGCGGCCTGTTTGCCACAGCGCAAACCGTGCCAGGCATTTACACGCGCGCCGCGTGGGACGGCATGATCGCCGCTGCGATCGACAAGGCGGCCAGCGAGCGGCGCATGAGTGGCGACTGGGTACTCACGGGCACACGGCCTGCGCAGACCCTCGGCAATGCCGTGTCGCAGGGCGCGGCCAGGGCAACGGCCGCGCTCGACGAGAAACGGGCGGCCGAAGACCTCAAGCAGCGCCTCTCCGCGCGGTATTTTGCGGAATACACCGCAGCCTGGCAGGGGATGCTTAACGGCATCCGCTGGCAGCCGGCGGCGAACCTCAATGATGCCATCGAGCAACTGACGCGCTTGGCCGACGCGCAGACCTCCCCGCTCATCGCGCTGATGAAGGCGGTCCAATACCAGGCGCAGGCCGGGCGGCCGTCGCAGGCCTTGGCCGACACGCTGGTGCGCAAGGCGCAAAGCTTGATCGGCAACGAGGACCAGGCGGCCACACCGCCGGTCAATCCACTCGACAAGTCGTTTGGCCCGTTGCTCACGCTGATGGGCGACGCCACTGCCGCACCGGCAGCCGCTGGTAAAGGCAACGCAGGCGCCAACCTCGCCCTGAATGGCGTGAGCTTGTCGCGGTACCTGACGGCGGTCACCACGATGCGCTTGAAGCTGCAGCAGATCGCGGGCAACCCTGACGCGCAGGCGATGGCGCGCTCGCAGGCGCAGGCCGTGTTTCAGGGCAAGCTCTCGGAGCTGTCGCAGGCGCGTGACGATGCGGCGCTCACGGCGGCGAGCCTCGGCACTGCATGGTCGGGATTTGGCGATGCGGTGTTCGCGCAGCCACTGGAAGCCGCCTGGCAGAGCATCCTGCAGCCGGCGGCGGCGAGCCTAAATGAAGCGTGGCGGGCGAACGTTGCCGCGCCATTCAATGCGGCGATGAGCGGCAGGTATCCATTTTTCGACACGAACGCCGATGCGTCCTTTGCTGAGCTCGGGCGCTACGTGCGGCCCGACACTGGTCTGATCGCGCGCTTCATCACCACACAGCTTGCCGGCGTACTGAAGCTGGAGGGCGATCACTGGACGCCGAACGAGCTGGCGCCGCAGGCGCTGCATTTCGATCCGAAGTTTCTGGCGGGCGTTCGGCAACTGTCGACGGTCGGTGCGCAGCTTTACTTGCGGGGCGACGCGAACGAGCGTTTTGAGATGATGGCGCTGCCCACGCCGGACGTGACGCGCTCGGAGCTGTCGGTTGACGGCAAGCAGATTGTCTACTTCAACCAGCAGGAGCGCTGGACGCCGCTCGCGTGGCCCGGCGACGGACTGAATGGACATGCGGGGCTGACCTGGCAAACGCTCAATGCCGGCTTGCGGCAGGCGTTCGATTCTACGGGCGACTGGGCGTTCCTGCGTTTGCTGGGCAGGGCGAGCGTCAAGCAGCTCGACAGTACGCGCTATCAGCTGACGTGGAGCGCGCCCTACAACGAGCCGCTGCGCTACGTGCTGCGCACGCAGGTGGGTTCGGGGCCGCTTGAGCTGCTGAAGCTGCGCGACTTCCACATGCCCGAACAGATCTTCAGCGTCGGCAAGGGGAGTATCGGGCCGGTGCTCCCGCCCCTGCCTGCGGAGTTGCGGCCATGAGCGAAGACAAGAACAGACTGCCGCTGAACGGCCACCAGGGGGATACGCCGATGTTCCCGCTGGAAGATCCGTTCCTGCGGTACTTCGACTCGGAGATGCGCTACCTGCGCGAAGCAGGCAGGGAATTCGCCGATGCGCAGCCGCAGGCAGCGCGGCAGTTGGGAATGACAACGCCGGGCGCGCGGGACGAGCGCGTGGAAGCGGTCTACGAGGGCTTTGCGCTCCTCGCGAGCCGGCTGCGCATGAAGCTCGACGATGCCCTGCCGGAAATCACCGATCCGCTGATCGATCACCTGTGGCCGCATGCGGGCCGCACCATTCCGTCGCTGGCGATCCTGGAATGCGAGCCCCGCGTGGGCGAGGCGCGGGTCCTGGATACCCTGCCAGCCGGCCAACAGGTACGGTCGACGCCGATCGGCCCGGACGGCACCGTCTGCGTCTACCGCACCACCCAGCCGGTACGCCTGCTGCCGCTCAAGCTCAGGGAGGCGGGTGTGCGTATGCGCGAGGACGGGCGCGCAGTCATCCGGATCGCGTTCGATCTGCTGCATCGCGAGCAGCGACTCCTGGATGACCTGTCTCGCATTCGTTTGTACCTCCACGCCGACCGGGCAACCGCGTCGGCGCTGTATGCCGTCTTCACGCGGCAGGTCCATTCGATCGGCGTGCGCATGCCGCGCTTGCTGGACGGCCAGTTGCAGGCGCAACCGGCCATGGGTGTTGAGGCAGCAGGCTTCGGGCCGGACACCCGGCTATGGCCAGTCGACCGGGATGCGCGCGACGCCGAACTCGATCGCGAGCAGACGATGCTCGAATATTTTGCGTTTCCGGAGAAATTCCACTTCGTCGACCTTTGCGGCTTCAACACGGCGAGCGTGCCGCCGGGCGAGACACGCATCGAGTTCGAGATCGAGATTGACGGCCGCATTGCCGGTGACGTGACGTTCGGCGCGAACAACCTCCGGCTGTTCTGCACGCCGGTGGTCAACCTGTTCGAGTTGGACGCGCGGGCCATCCGACCCAACGCACATGATCGTAACTATCTGGTCCGCCCGCCCGCCTCCGCCGACGATCATGTCGAGCCCTATGATGCCGTGAAGGTCGTGGCCTCCGATCCCCGCAACGCGGCGCATTACGAATACCAGTCGTTCAAGGAATTCCGGCACCGTGGCGGGATGATGCGCTACGAGTCGCCCGAGCGCTATTACCACACGTCCATCCGCCATGGCGTGACGGGTCAGCGCGAGATGTGGGTGACCTTGGGCGGCCATCTGTGGGATGAACCGGGCAGTCTGCCGGACGAACACGTGACGGTGCGGGTGCTGGCCAACAACGGCCGGTTGCCGCGCATGGCGCTGCGGGAGTCGATGATTACCGAGCCGGTCTCGGTTTTTACGGGGGTTGAGCGGGTGCGCAATCTCACCGCGCCCACCATGCCGCTGTATCCGCCGCGCGGCGGCGGATACGACTGGAGGGTGGTCTCCCACTTCAACGCGGCCGGATCGAGTGAACTGAACATGATGAACGCGGACGTCCTGCGGGGTGCGCTGCAGTTGTACGACTGGACGCAGCAGGACGACAGCCGTCGGCGCATCGAGGCGATCCACGAGGTCTGGCTCGACGAAGACACGGACATTGTTGGGGCGCGCATTGACCGGATCGTGAACCTGAATGTGGGCATTGCGCCTTCGGGCTTTGCCGGCCCGGGCGACGTGGCGCTGTTCGGCGATGTGCTCAGCCGCTTTGTGGGCCGCTACGCCTGCTTCCATTACGCGGTGCGGCTCGTGCTGTATGAGGGCATCGGTGGTCCGATCCGGCGCTACCCGTGCGCGGTCAGGAAGGGAGGCTGGCTATGAAAGAAAGAACGAACCGGACACTACCCTCGATCCTGCTGGGGTGCGTGTGCGCGACGACGGCCGTGTTGCTATCGAGCTGCGGCATGTGGCAGTCGGTCAAGGAAACAACGGTCGATGCGACACGCGCGGTGTTCATTGCGAAGGTCAAGCAGATGAACCTGGTGATTGAGAGCCGCGAGGCGCTCAACCAGAACGGACAGGGCCAGTCATTGCCGGTCGTGGTGCGCGTGTACCAGTTGAAGAACACGGCGGCCTTTGAAAAGGCGGCATACGAGCAGTTGCTTGACGACGATCAGGCGCTACTCAAGACCGATCTGGTTGGCCGCATGGAGACCGTGCTGGCTCCGGGCGCAACGGCCAAGCTGGCTGCAACGATGGCCGAAGAGGCGCAAGCGGTGGGCGTCGTGGGGTTTTTTCGTGATCAGAGCGGGGCCACGTGGCAACTGGTCATCCCGAAATCGCAGTGGAAGAAGACCGATCCTGTGAAGCTTATCGTGACAGGTAACCAGATTGAACTGGGGGCGGAACCTTGATGGGGCAATGCATGGTTGGGGCAGCTTCGGTCCGGCCCGCGAGTTTCGTAATAGGACCAGAGCATGTTTCCTGAATTTCGTGAGCAGATTTGCGTACTGAAGGCGCGGGTCATGCGTTCGGTGCGGATGGTCAGTAGAAAGCAATCGTCTCTCGCCCGTTTCGCCGCACTCCAAATGGAGCAGGCGTGTCGTCGTTGAGGAAGCCTGAGGTGACAGCCAATTATTCGGACAATACCAGTACGTGGCGCACGACTGCCAAGATACTGCTTTTTGCGGCGCTCGGCCTGTGCGGGACATTTATTGCGGCGTGGAGCGTGCTCGAAGCATTGCGCTGGATTGGAGCGCGGATTTTTATCGACGCCTCAATTGGTTCTTACGTTCGGCTCGATGTCAACGAGGTAATCAACGTCTTTCCGAATAATCTATTGGTCCTCTCGTACCTGTTCGGGCTGAGCTCAGTGCTGCCGAGTGCGTGGCGGGCATTTCATCTTCCCCGATGGTGTACGAGATACACGGTTGAAACGCGGCGGGCCCAAGCAAAACAGGACATCAAGCGGCTCGTCATGGTAACGCTGGTGTTATTCCTGCTGTGTCTACCCGGCATGAATACCTACACGATTGTTACGCCTTCTGCGGTTGTGCAGAAGCGGTTTTTCGCCTTGCATGCGCAGACGTATCCGCTCAAATCCGTTACGAGGGTTCAGTGCGTGGTCATAGGGCGTGGACTGATTTTTACAGAACTGACATTCACGGACGGACGCTCGCTGGAGGAGGCTGGCTTCCCCAGGCATCTGATGGCTGCCATCGCGAAGGAGGGGGGCACTGTTGTGGAGTACGACAGCCGCTGTCAGTCTGAATTCAATACTGATGAGCGTGTACGGCCATCGGCTCAGGTGGGGAGGGTCGTCAACCCAGGCGGCTCGGCGAGCGTGTCGCAGCCCATGCAGGCTGATACGGAGTATGTCGCGGAGGTGGCGTTCTACCGGGATGTGTCGGGGACGCCGGCGTGGCGGCGCGTGGTGACGAAGAAGACGCTGTCGCCTGATGCGCCGCTGCGTGTCGAACTGGTTGACACCGATGTGGTGATTGCGGGGGACGCGCCAAAAGAGCGCCCTGCGCAATAGCCGCTTGGCAAGCCGGTATAGCACCCGGCTGTAGCTTCAATATGGCGCGGCTAAAGAAAGAAAAGCTGCGGCGGAGGGTGCGGCATTGTGGGGTCAGCCATGCTGAAATGAAGCCATAGCATTCCACACGAAACGAAATAGAGCCCCAAAAACACGAGAATCAAATGACGTGGAATGAATTGAGAACCAGTAAGTCTGTTGGACGCGTGCGAAAACTTTGGCTGATAGGTGGCGTCGTGCTCGCAACGGCAGCATTTTTTGGCACCAGATTCATGTTGTCGCGACACGACCTGAGCAAAAGCAAGATCGACGAGATTTTGCAAGTCGCGCTTACAGACAAAAACATGGTTCCGACGAGCGCTTGCGTCAGCCTTGCAGGCGCTGAGCTTCCTGCCGATGTAAATGCGGGAGATTTGCTGCGTGCTGACGGCGCTGTGAGAAAAGACGTGCAGGCGTTAATTAACCGTGGCCTGATTACCGTGAAATTCAATGCAGGCAGAGGAACGCCGACCGTCAGAAATCCGAACTACGAGTCGCTCGACAAGGATGTTCCTTTGAGTCATATCGAGGTAACACCGTTCGGGAAGTCATTCTATCGGTACAAAGAATTTGAGACGGTCGATGGGTCTTCCCCCGGAGGCAGTGCCCTGCATATGGCGAATCTTTTCTGTGCGCACGTTACATATGGCGGCGTGGAGAAGTTCATGGAACCGACCAAGAATCCGTTCGATGACAATCCGCATCAGGTTTCGTGGGTCAACTTCCTCTGGAAACCTGATCAACATGCAACACCGTGGCTGTCGGACCCTGACCTCATGTCACTTTCGTTTCATCCCGAAGAGGATGGTTGGGCGCACAAGGGAATTCTCTTCGAGCAGGACGACAGTGGGCATTGGGGCCTTGGTGCCAATCCATACATCATCCGGTGGTAGAGAGGCGCGCCGTCATGATGCACGGGGTGCGGGCCAAACAAGCGGTGTCCGGTAGCGAGGGCGAGACGCTGCAGGCCTTCCTGCAACGGCACCTGGATCGTCTGATGTCTCCCGACTCAGACCCGGTTCCGCCGTGTCCCCAATGCCATGGCACGCACATCCGCAAGGACGGGTATGCCCGATCCCAAGTCGCCGGCGGGTGCCTTCCCAATTTCAAATGCGTTGGCTGCGGTCATGTCTACAGCCGGCTGAGCGGAACGCCGTTTTCGAAGCGCCGTCAACGTAAGCAGATCGACGCCTGGATCGCGTTGTTGGGCGAGGAGCTGGGATGCGCAGAAGCCGCGCGCCAGCTCAGCGTCCGCAACCCGACGGTATATGCCACCGTCCGTCTGTTTCGGCGCTGGTTGCTCGAACTCGATCCCAGTGGTCACTACGAGCAGTGCGTGAGGCTGGGTGGCCGGATGACGGCGGTCCACGTCGCGTCGCCCGCCGGTGACGGAGAGGGTGTCACCGTGCGTGAGGATCTGGAGCTGAGCGCCACGCTGTTGGCGGATTTCGATGCACTGTACTCTCGACTTCCTCTCCCGATACCCGACTGCCCGGGCTGCGGCAGTGGCGACGTCAACGCGAAAGGCAGTCATCGCGGCATGCCGCGCTTCCTGTGCAAGAACTGCGGCAAGCAATTCAACCGCCGCACGGGTACGCCCTTCGCCAGGGATCGGAAGTTGAGTGAGCAGCGCGCGTTGGTCCGCTATCTTGGGTTACCGCTGCCGATAACTCAATTGGCCGACATTCTCCAGGTAGACAAAGCCGATCCGGCGCGCTATCTGCGCAAGTTTCGCGCACGCTGCAACCAGATCGACCCATCCGGCACATTGTCCCGTCGCATTCGTGCGGGCGTGCGACCCAGCGCGAAAACATTGTGTGTCCGCTGCGGGGCGCATCGGGTGCTCTTTGACGCCGTCGCCCTTGGTAAGTGCGGTAATTGTGGTTGGATTGTTTCGATGCGCCGGGATTTGGTCGAACGTGGCGGCGTGCTGGAAGTGGGACCGGTCCGGTTGGTGCCGTTTGGCGAAGCCCCAGGGCTACCGGACTTCAAATGAACGTTACACGCTGTCCGCTCAGGCGGCGCTACGATTTCGAGGGAAAGGAGTGAAGATGTTTGTCGGTGAGCATGGCCCCAGCTTTGGGGTGCGATTTCGTCTGCAATGTGCAAGCAGGAAGCGATCGACATGTCTGCGCTGGATGGGCACGGTAGTGTGGGCGGCGTCGCTCAGTGCCTGCACGTTGACGCCATGGTCAACCAAGCTGGAAACCAGTGCGCACGTGTCAGCAGGGTATTACCAAGTCAATGCTGGAGATACGTTGGCCTCAGTTGCCGCTGCGTTTGGGCGGCGGCCGGCGGAGATTGCGGCATGGAACGGCTTGGGTGGGCAGCAAGATCTCCAGACAGGTCAAGTGTTGCGAGTTGCGCCGAACCTGCAAGCAGGGGCGGTATCGCCGGCGAAGGCGGGGTCAAAGCACGACCAGCACGGTGACCAGCCAGGGTGGGTATGGCCTACGTCTGGAGCCATTGTTGAACCGTATGCGGCAGGCAAATCGGGAGGTATTTTGATCCGAGGTACGCCAGGCGAGGCTGTGAAGGCGGTTGCAGCGGGCCGCGTAGTGTACGTTGGTTCGGCACTCAAGAAGTACGGGTTGGTTGTGATCATCAAACACGACAACGACTTCGTGACCGCTTACGGCGGCACCGGCAAACTGTTTGTGAAAGAGGGTGAGACCGTGCAGCGGGGGCAGCAGATTGCAGAGATGGGTTCTGACGGCAAGACCAAAGGGGTGCTGCGGTTTGAGGTGCGCAAGGATGGTAAGCCGATTGATCCATTGACAGTGCTGCCCAAGCCCGATGTGATGGATGTCGTGCGCCCGTGAACTGGCGAGTGGCTTGCGCGTCATCGTGATACGGAATCGGCCTCTGGCACCTAGATGACAAAGTCATTGCGTGACTTGCTGCTTGAGTTGGATGAAATCAACCGCATGATCCATCGCGTTCGTCTGCGCGGACCCGCACCATCGAACAGATGCAGAAGTTGGCGCGATTGCGTGGTGGGCGTTGTCTTTCGACGGCTTACGCAGGCGCCCACGGCAAGCTCGAATGGGCGTGTTCAAGGGGCCATGTCTGGCAATCGACAACTATCAGCGCTTGGTGTGGTCTCTGGTGCCCGTCCTGTGCGATTCTGAACTCTATCCGATCGCGGGGGCAGCAGAAGCGCAAGCGCTACAACCTATCAGGGAAGCTGGAGTCGAATTCTAACCGCAGGCGGGCGCGTGGACTCAAATGACTGCTGTGCGCGCGGACGGCGTTTTCGCCGCGAGCCATCTCCGCTGGGAGCGCGGTGAACGCGCCAGGGAATGACAGGCGTGTTCGACGACAAAACATGAAGGAGGCGTCATCGTGGCGGCAGATGCGTTGGATCGCAGCAAGCCAGAGCAGAAAGAGCCGATCGGCCGGACGGCCAAACGTCGTCGTGTCGCTCGTACGTCGCAGCCTGCATCCTCCGTGCAGCACAGCGATCCCACTGAGTTTCCTTGCGCTGCCCATAGAGTTCCGTGACATGGACCGATCGATGACCCGACGCACCACGGCCGCCGTGATCGCCTTGACGCTGCCGTTTCTTTTGTCCGGCTGCGATACGCCGGATGCCTCCGAGGTGCTGCTCCAGGGACCGCACCTTACGATCGTCAGCGAGCAACGCCATTTCGCGAATTGGGCCACGGGAGGACAGACCAACTATCGCGTGGTTCGCGTGAAGGTCAACGGACGCACGGTGGCCGATGCCGACCTCAGCCTCCCGCTCTTCCCTGCGGACCATCCTTGTCACTCGCCGTTCTACGCGATACATGACCTACGCATGCTGCCGAACGAATCGGCTTTGGTCCTCATGACACAAAACGACCGCTTGTGCGGCCAAGCGCAACTGGCTCGGCTGTCGGTCGTGGAGGGACGGCTCAAGGTGGAGCGCATGGACGTCTCCCGCGTCGTGTCCGCGCGCGGTGCCGTCAGCCGCGGGCAGGCCCGAGGCGTGGATTCCGAGACCTTCGGTGATGCCGACGGGGATGGAGTCTCGCGCCCCGACGCGCTGCGAAACGTGCGGGCGACCTGGACAAGTGTCACCCAGCGGGTGGCGACGGCGGAGGAGGCGCCCCATCACGCGGTCGCGATCGATCTGTCGAGCCTACACTTAAGCGACCTGGGCCCGGGCGACGTGTTGCGCTTCGTCGACACCTCGCCCGTCGCGCTCGTGCTGTTCGACGGCGGAGGCGATCCTGCGCATCGACGCGTGCAGTTCCGTGCCGTGAACGCGGTCAACGGCCAGGAGCTCGACCAAGTGACGATCGCGCCGGCATGCTATTCGCTGAACGCCCGGGCCGCCCGTATCCTCGGCGAGGCCGATATCGCCAATGGCTCGCCGGAGGAGCTCATGAGCGATCACGAATCCGGTGACGAGGCGCAGCAGCGGCACGCGAGCGCCATCGCCAATGCCTTGGCCGGTCTGTACGACGTCAAGCCGACGATCGCCTGGCGTCCAACGGAACGGCGCCTGCGAGTCGACCTCGATGGCCTGTTGGTGCGACGACCGCACTGCGATGCATAGCCATTACGGCGGGCAGCAATCACCGCCGTCGGTTGGTGGCTCTTTCGATACTGCTGTAACTGCATCGCTATCGCGCGCTGCGACAGCGTGCGCTCATGGGTTCAAAAAACCGTGAGCGACTGGATATGGGCTACTGTTCGGACAGTTCCAAATCGCGCCAGTGGTTGTGCAAGTCGCCCGCACATACGTGCTGAGCCCACGCTTCCATGAGCGGGCGCCGTTGCTCCAGTAAGTCGGTCCGATGGTACGCCGCTTCCACCTTGTTCGCCACCGTGTGGGCAAGCGCGCGTTCAGCAAGATCCCGTGCATAGCCGTTTTCGCTGGCCCAATCTCGGAAGCTGGAGCGGAAGCCATGAGCGGTTGCAATCCGCCCAGGGGTATCGCTCTCCGCCTTGACTGTTGATTT